>NZ_JCAUAP010000008.1:0-543205 GCF_059692015.1 Paenibacillus sp. J22P165
ATTTTATCCAAAGGACTTCGTTTTCTAAGTAGTCGTCATTTTCAAGGTAATGAAATCCTGCGAATGAGTGAGAATACGTTAGATAAACCGTTAAAACCGAGGGACGGGCAGGATAGTTTAAACACTTCTCGAATAACTTCAAGAATGGGGAATTTGCGTAAGTTCGCAGAATAGATGTTGAGCAATAGTATTGCAAAGCGAAATATCCTTTTTAAAGGAGTGTTCAGATGGAGCAATTTGAAACCATTCAAAGATTTTTAAAAGACTCGGTTTATTGTAATGGGAATTTAGAAGCATCCTTCGAGTTTACTGAGGAAATAATAAAATCTTCATTTATACTTGATTTAAGGACTGTTTACGACGAAGATGCAAATTCCTGGTACCCAACTCCTAAAAAAGTAACTTACTTTAAGCTTAAAGGAATTACTGACTGGAGAGGAGAATTGAAGTCAGAACTTAAGGAGTTTTTTTATTTAAGTGAATATAACTATCAGCCCGAGAAATATAAAGAACAGATTGAATTATTAGTACGCTCAAGAGACAAGAGAATAGAAGAATTACTAAATCTTTTAGAGGAATTATTTATTGAACAAGAATATGAAGTGTTTGAATTAGATGTCGAATTAGATGGATATTATGCTTGTTATTCAAAGGACTATATCTTTAAGACAGAGAGAAAATATTATTTATTGAGAGCTATGATACATGATTGATTGTTAATCGAAGTTGTAAATTTAATCGTAACATACCTAAAAAAAACGAACCAGTAGAATTGAGCTAACGGATAACGTTACTTAAATAGGGATCGCCAGCTGCCCCGCAGTCTGGACGGTCCCTATTTCGTTGAAGCAAAGGGCAGATTACATTAATGAATAATACCCTTATTACAAAAAAAACAGTAAAGGGATTATTCGTAGCTTTCGCGAAAATTATTATTAGTTAAACAAAGCTGATTTAAGGAGCATAAACAAGAATGAAAAAAATCCTCATTATTGGAATTGTTGCTAGTGGTAAGACCACATTGGCAAAACGCATGTCAAAAGAAATCAATGTTCCATATTATGAACTTGACTCCATTGTGCACCATAAAACACCTACGGGAAGATATAAACGAAATGCAGAAGAACAAATCGAAGTTATAAAGGAGATCGATAAAAAAGGGTCTTGGATATTTGAAGGAACAGATAGACCATCATATCAATGTTTATATCAGATGGCGGATACGATCATATTCCTAGATACTCCATTATGGAAGCGAAGGATCAGAATCCTAATACGATTTATTAAGCAAAAACTTGGATATGAAAAGTGCAACTATAAGCCAGATATCATGATGCTGAAGATGATGTACAAATGGACAAGGGAATTTGAAAAAAGTAGAAATAGTTTTGAAGTCAAGCTGAAAACACACAAAAATAAAGTGATCAGGTTAAGAAATAATAACGATCTGAATTTTACTAAAGGAATATTACGCTAACGAAAACTATAGCTCAATAACAACAGGCTGCCGGCTTATTGGCAGCCTGTTGAACTAAAGGGCAGGATAGTTCCAGTATGTGGTATTGTTTATCTAATGAATTAGATTAGAAGTTTATTGCTAAATTAGGAGCTGTGATAATTATGATAGTGTATTTGCTAAAAAGTGAGCTTAGAGGATTCGAGGATCTTATATTACTACATGATATTGATACCAGGCCCTATAAAAAGGCGCTTGGGAAACCAATTGAAGAAACGGAATGGAAACCTTTTTTTGTTCAGACAACCGAAGGAGGAGATCCATCGGATAATCCGAAATTTTTCGGAATGGGAATAACTACGGTTTGGAGTGAAAGAGCTGTAAAAAATCTATCCGATTTATTATCTGGGGCGGGGCAAGCTTTGCCAATAATTCACAACATACGTATTTACTTCTTAATTAATATTACCCAGACTTTGGATTGCTTAGATAGCGAGAAAACGAGTTTCGAATTATTTGAGGATGGTGCGATCAGAGACGTTCTTAAATATTCATTTCACAAGGATAAAATTGGATATAGTTCTCTTTTCAGACTTCCTGACATGCAGGATGTTTTTGTTACCGATGTATTCAAAAAGGAAGTTGAAAAGAACAAACTTGTAGGTTTTAAATTCGTTGAAGTGTGGGATTCAAATGAAAACGAATAGGTTAATAAACAGCCTGCTTAAACGAATATATATTGGAAAATGTGAGAATGTTGAAGATTTATTTGAATTGCTAACAGATTTAGGATATTGTCAATTCAAAAATGAAATGGCAACAAGTATGGTAGGCGAGATAAAACACTGTAAGGTCTTTTTGAATCAGAATGAAGATAGTTTGAAATCAATGTATTCCGTTGTAATCGATTTAGACAGCAGTAATACCAATGAAACTGTTGAACAGCTCTTTACAGAGTTGCCTTTAGAATTGATTTCATCATTTCGGACGGATGTTGCTTATTATGCTTCGGAAGTGGATGTTTACAAGCGGCGACTTTTAATTCATCACCCAACAAGACATGGTTCGGGCTTAATAGAAGTCAGTGAACATACTTTAGTCGGGCCATTTAATATGGATGTTTATGAAGTCAGTCTAAATGAAATGGATTGGGGTCAGAGTCATTCTAATGAAGAGCAATTAAAGCGTGATATATATTATGATAAGGACAAAGAAAATCTCCTGATTTCTAAAAGACTACTCTCTGGGTTAGATGAAGTTCTTTCTTTTCAGAAATTGCTCCTATCAGAAGTACGGGGTAGTTATTTTCATATACATTTAGAACATATTGAAAAACGTGACGCAATCTTGTTAAATCAATCGTCAGTGAAAGTTGTAACTGAAAAAGGACGTATGAAGTGGGAAATTGAAAATTATGAATTTGATCCGATAAAGCTAATAGGCGCAACAATATTTAAAGAACCAAATGTACCGAATAAGCTTTTTATTATTGATTCTCTCGTTCGGAAAATACAAGAACTTGAGTTAACTGGCTTTTCTTTAAAGCATGTATGGAAAACAAAATCATCTAATAGTATTTTGGACTATTTACGAATGAGCTATCAAAAAATATGAAAGGCTTGAGGAAAGCCATAGGTCATTCAACTAACGAGACACGTATGTTTAATTTATGGGGGGAGTAATATTCCGGAATAATTTGAAAACTAGTTTGAGGCTTAATTATTGGGAGATAATACGTAATAAGAATAAATTGAAATTGGGGACTTTCATTGAATAATGAAAATTGGACTGAACAAGATGAGCGGCAGCTCGCATTAGATATACTTGAAATATTCAGTAAACCGCCCGAGAAAATTGCTCCGTTAAGTAACTTCGAATTTTATGAACTTGTTTACAAAGAATTATACAAAGAGAAAAAATGATTTCAACTGGAGTTAGAGAGAAACTATACATAGTGGTAATATCCCCTTTAAGTAGAAACTCAAAAAATCCCCTATGGTCCATAAGGGGAAATTGGGTATAACTTGGAGGGGATTTTTCTATGACTAAAAAGGGACAAACGATTAATTAGAATAAGGCGGGATATAACTAAGTTATAATTTCTATAGTTTCGCCGGTTATAACATGTGATTCATTAAGCTATTGGGCAGTTTAATTGAATAGTTCATAATCGCTTTTTTCCGTAATATACTGAACTGGGGTGATGGAAATGGATAAAAATGGTGACATTAGAATTCTAGCTCCTATGTGCGAAAACGATTTTGAATGGCTGAAAGAACAGTGGTTACAGTGGGGCGACGAAACCATGATAACCAAAGGTAAGAAGCATCATATTCAGGACTTGGATGCATTCATCGGCTGGGTCGATGATATACGATTCGGTGAAGCTACATACCGACTAGGTATAGATCATTGCGAGTTAACCAGTATTAATGCGACTGTACAAGACATAGGTGTCGGGAGTAAATTACTTTCTACAGTGGAACAGATGGTAAAGCAATCGGGAAGAAATCGCATTTGGCTTATAACAACAAATGATAATGTGGATGCGTTAAGATTTTTTCAACGACGCGGATATCGAATAACGGCCGTATATCCCGGTTCAATTGATGAGGCTAGGAAGCTGCTGAAGCCGACAATCCCCAAAGTGGGTTATTACGATATACCGATTCATGACGAAATTGAACTCGAAAAAATACTATGAATATTAAACTAACGGGACACGATAGCACAATAAACAGGGAGCAGACTGCGGTGGCAGTTGCTCCCTGTTTTCATTCAAGTAACGGTTTAGTTACAAAAAAAGTCTGTTGAACCTGCTTACGATTGTGTTGATGGTGTCAATTTACTACCAGTTTTGATGCTATTATCACCGTCAATATTATCCTCCAAAACATATCAAATAATTACATTGATATAATGCCATAAAATATTTGGAATTATTTGGATGGGTTTATCTATTTGGTAATATAATGGTAATGAGGATGATTAGGAGGTATACGTGTGAATCGATTGATTGTGTTCATGGTTTTTATGATCTTTTTCACCGCTTGTTCTCAAGAGCCGTTACGGGATAGCCACACTACAGAAGCAGTCACCAAAGTAAATGTCGTCGAAGGCACGATTCTTTACAAGCATATGAATGATAATATGGCTCGTAGACAAAGCGAATTCTCTGGTTCTGATATTGTAATCGATCCGAGCTATTACACATCCAATGCTATTCAAAGAGGCGATATCGTTTACTACCAAAAGCCAAAGGCGGCAATCTCCAATAATGGATCGCCTGATACAGTGATCTCTAGGGTAGTAGCGCTTCCTGGAGAAAGTATTAGGATTGAAAAAGGTCAAGTCTTTATCAATGGAAGAAAACTCGATACCTTTTATGCTAGAGCACTTTGGGGTGGAATGGACGTAGAAGAATTAAAAAAAGCGCTTAAGAACGACCCTAGTTCGGAAGGTATCAAAAATGTAATTAAGATTATTCAGGAAAGCGATGAAACCAGTAAGAAAGAAATCAAAGTTCCTGACGGGCAGTATTATATTATTGGCGATGACTGGATTCGAAGTGGGGATAGTAGACATTATGGTCCGATTTCAAGAGACAGCATACTCGGAAAAGTAGTTGGCTATAAATAATAGTTGCGATTGAAAATACATTGAAAATTTTCAAAAGAGGGGAATTGCGTTGCTTATTAGTAGTTTAATCTCACGAAAGTTAATCAGTGCATCAGTCTCTTCTTGTATTTTTGTTATTATTTTCGCTTGTTTTGAGCCAAGTGTTTGGAGCGATACTCCTAACTTTGAATACAAATCATTTAAGGGTTATATAAAAGACAGTATTTCTTCTATCCCAATATACTTTACATATGCTTTTCCAGTAATATTAATCTATGGAACATTAACATCATTAATTTGTGAATTTATTGTTTATAACATTTTTGAATATACACCATTACGAAAATCTAAATTGATTAATTTTACTCTAATGGGCTTATTACATCTTGCATTTGGCATGGTTCTCCTTTATATCAGTCTTCTTGCAGCAATATTATTTTTTCTAATAGATCAATGGCTTTCTTATAGGCGACAAGTTTATAACTGGACATCTGTATTCAAAAGCTTTTTGGTCCCATTATGCTTTTTCATATTTTGGGTCTCGTTACTTTGGTTTATAGATCATAAATCCACTGTGGTACCATAATTTCTGCTCCGAGATCATACAGTTGATAGCTTCATCCCTCATCTCTCAGCGCCAATTTGCCCTCCATGTAGTTCATTACGCTAACAGATAACGTTAGTTCAGCAAAATACAAAGTGAGGCTGCCGCGAAATTGTCGAGCAGCCTCATTAAGGTTATTTTCAACATCTTGTGGTAATATATGGAATGAAAAACGTGATTTCAATTTAAGAATTTTTTAAAAGGACTAATTTTATGAATAACTCAAGATTCACAGATACGGGCGAAAGAATTTACGATTTTTTATTCAAACATAACATTCTCATTGAGTGCCCCCACTGTATGAAATGTGCTAAAGGGATAAGAAAAGAAGATGGCAAATTCGGATATATTCTGCAATGCAAACGTTGTGGCATTTTAACTGATCCAATAGTTGGTTCTTGGGGAAACGGAACTTTTATGGGACTGCATCTTTGATTAAGGACAAATTGTTGTGGAAAATTACTGTGGGCTTATAACAAGGAGCACTTAGATTTTATGGATGGTTACATCACTTCTTCTTTACGCGAAAGAATCCCCAATAAAAATCAAAGTTTAGCAAGCAGGCTTCCAGATTGGATTAAGAGCGGAAAGAATCGCGAAGAGCTTTCTAAAGGAATGATAAAATTGCGACATAGGCTTGAATCGAGTGATTAAAAGCTCAGTTCATTAACCTAACGAAGAACTATAGTTGAGGGGCTTGTTTCGGCAGCTCTTTTTTCTTATATAATTCGTATATTTTTATAGAAGTCATGAAAGGACAACATATTAATGCAAACACCTTATAAAATTGGTTATTTACTAACGATTGCGTGGCTAATTTGGATTTTTTATGGTTTTATTAACTATGATGCTTTTACAGATGAGAAGAAACTAACTCTAACGGTATTTTTTACATTTGTTGGGTTGATCGCCTTCCCATTATATTTTATCTTCGTCTATTTGTATTATGTCACCCGAAAGCCAAAGAAGCAGTAATAACACCTTTTGCAAGACGAAATTGGCTCTGAACGACCATTAGTAACTTATTGGGCACAAATTTCTGTTGTTTCTGGGGCGATAGCATTATTTTCGTCCTTACTTTCCCAACAGAAGAAGTTGCGAAATTTGTATAAACATTTTTCAATTGTAATTTCAGGCGTAGTTGCCATATTACAAGTTATACCGCTTATTGCATGGATATTTATTCTTATCCTTGGAAAAGAAGAATTTCTTCTGGTTATAATACATTTCTGTCTATTAATACTTTCTCTAAGAACAATAAAGCAATTTTTTATTATCAGTAAGGACTGCCCCACCACGTTCCGCTAACGGGTAACGATAGCTAAATGAATGACAGAGAGAGGCTGCCGGTGGATATCGGTGGCCTTTTCTAACCTAATGGGCAGATTAATCAATCAACACTCATATAAATTTAAGAAAAAATCCCAAAAAAGTAAAATAATATAATGTGATTCATTATTGTTGTATAATCAAATTTAGAACATCGAAGAGGAGAGTGATAAGATATGATTGCTTGGCTAAATCTTGGTAGCCTCGTGCTTGGAGCAATTGCGTGGATTCTTCCGGCTATTAATATATCTAAACATAATAAGTATTATAGGAATTGGTTTACTCTTTCTATTTTGAGCATTTGTGCTTGTTCTATTTCGTTATTTTTTCAGATTTGCAGTTTCTATGAACGTGTAAAGGCTGAGGATTGGTATGCTCTTATGGATACAGTAAGTGTCATCGCATCTGTTCCAGCAATTCTTCTTATTGGTACAATTATATTAAATGCAATTACATTCTATATTTATCGTGATATGGCAGACTCGGTTAGTCGTTGAGCTAACGAGACACGATAGCGTAATTCTGGTCAAAATGAGTTTCCAAAGAAAGGTGGGAATCTAATTGAAATTGACCTATGAACTTTGGAGCATAGGATGGGCTAAAGTCATGTTAAAAATAGATAATAACAATGAACATTATATTACACCAAGTTATTTAACGGATTCCCTTGGCGATTTTGTAGATGCAATCATTCGTTTAAAACCTGAGTTTGTCGATGCTGATGAGGTGAAGGAGTATAGCTGTTTTGAATGGGATTGTGAACCTGCAGTATATAAGTGGTATTTATATAATGAACCTGATAATAAAGTAAGAATTAAAATACTGGTATATGCTGATGATTCGCAGGCATCAGCAAAAGAAACGATTGATGGAATATGTGATTTTGATGATCTTGTTTCCGAGATCGTTGACGCTCTTGAGGCAATATTGAGAAAACATGGAATTGTTGGTTTTAGGAAACAATGGCATGATCACGATTTCCCAATCAGTGGTTACATTCAATTAAAAGAGTACATAACGAAGAGAAGGAATATTGAAGTAAAGGTATTGAATCAAGATGAATGGAATGAGTATTACCATTCGAGCTTTGATGAAGAATTAAATTTGCTTAAAAAGGCGCTAAAGTAACGGAGAACGATAGCACAATAAACAGGGAGCAGACTGCTGTGGCAGCTGCTCCCTGTTTTCATTCAAGAAACGGGCAGTTTAACGCAACTTCCAAGTAATGGAATCGTATAAAGTAAGACGATTGAGGAGGGAAATTCGTGAAATTAAAAACAAAACTAATAATTTCACATCAATTCTCATACCTTTCCCATATGAAAAGGTTGATCGAGTGAACCAATTGGGAGTTGAACCAAGTATAAGAGTAGCAATTACGAAATAAATCAATTGAGGAGAGTGAATTAAAAATGGTTTTTCAACAGTTACTTATCCTAAAATTATTATTCATGATTAGTCTAAGTTTCTCAATTTTATTAATTATCATTTATCCACTAATACTAAAATATAGTAAGACATTTGCCTTAATTGCGATCATCTTCGGTGGAATATTTTTTCTCTTTAATTTATACTATGGTCTTGTTAACTCAGTTTCACGTCATTGGATATTCGGGTTTTGATAAAGAACGACACAGTTCGTGTACCTTTAGTGCCCCAATTAGCTGGATTTGATCGTATTTTTTTACTTTCCTTTTCCATTGCAACGTGAGAACAGAAGACTACACTTGGGTGAAAAAGAAGTGAACCGACTTTATTAACCTAACGAAAGAACGAGAGTTTAATCACGACAGGACGGCAGCCACACATGATCGGCTGCCTTTGTCTGTTGAAGTAACGGGCAGATTAGTTGAATTGTATAAAAAGGATAATAAGCTTGAAGTTATCGAATAATTCGCATTATAAAACTATAAGTTATGACTCCGTTTTTCCAGTTTAGTAATTCGAAAAGGTATACATCGATATTCCGATATTTTATTATGTTATTGTACTCTGGACTTATATGACTTCTTTTGGGAAGCACACTTAAGATGGTCCCAAAATACTGAGTAAAAAAGGAATTAAAAAGTTAGAAAAGATTTATAGAATTTTATACTAATAGATAAATGGAGGTATTTGTATGGTTAATGTTTGGGATGGAATAAACAAGATAGTTGAAAATTATAAAATAGATAACCATTTGAGTGGCACTTTGCTAGTGTCACAAGATGGTAAAGTATTATTTGAGAAAGCATATGGTAAGGCTGATATGCAGTTCGGTGTTGAAAACACTCTGGAGACGAAGTTTTTTATTGCATCAGTAACAAAAATGTTCATAGCTGCCGCTACTATTAAACTTCATGAAGAGGCTGTAATTAATCTACATGCACATCCAGGAATTTATATTGATGCGCTCAAACATGTGCATCATAAAATCACATTACACCATCTAATATCTCACACTTCTGGATTATTTGATATTTATGAGATACCGAACATTCGATATGAAATGAGCAAGTTGAACAACGAAAAAGGTGATTTTCTTAATTATTTGAGTAATCAGGAACAACTGTTTGTTCCAGGTGTAGGATGGAAATATAACAGTACAGGTTTTATTATGATGGGGTATATACTTGAGGCAGTTACAGGAAAAACATTTGAAACTTTACTAAATGAAATATTTTTTAATCCACTAAATATGAAAAGTACCGGACTTCATAATCCCCGACAAATTGTTGTTAATCGCGCGTATGGATACACGATTGAAAACGAAGAATTTAGGAACGCAGATTACGATAAATTAGTTGAAATCGAAGCACCAGGAGAATTATACTCGACTGTTAGGGATCTCAATATATGGTGTGAAGCTATTTTAAACGAAAAAATTCTATCTGGATCTTCTAGAGATATTATGTTTACACCATATGCATCTGTAGATTTTGATCCTTATTTTAAGTATGGTTATGGTTGGTTTTTGGGTAATAGTTTCAGGTGGATTCCTGGAGGATCTCCGGGATATAAAGCAGACATTTGGCAATTTCATGAGAAAAAAGTGAATATAATCATGTTGTGGAATTACGAGAAGGTAAATTCATATAAGTTGTTTGAGAGAATAAGAGATCTGTTGAATTTATAATAAATGTGATGCAACTCGTCGTTAATGAAAACTCTTGCCTTTACGGGGAAGCAGCCCTAAGCTAACCGGGAACGATAGTTGAGGGGCTTGCTTCGCGGCAGCTCCTCTTTTGTTTGTTAATGTAACGGCAGTAATCTATACCCTTAAATTACCAATCATACTCGAATTACTTTGTATTGTGGAAGTTATTCTATTGGAGGTTGAGTATAGTGAATATGCCTATTCAGTTTAATTACAATTTAGATTATGAGAATAGAGACAAGCTTTTGAAACTAGATGTAAATTGGGAAGATAAGATGAACAGGGTGGTTAAGTTTGAACCTTTTCGCATTGATATACTCGAAAGCTTAATTAACCAAAACTTCATTAACCCTGAAGAAATTCAGAATGAATCTCCAACCGTTAATGAAATGCTTGATTTTATGAGAAAATATCCTGTTGTGTTTGTTTATGGGTATGCAGTAACACCAAAACGTAGGGATTACAGAGTTTCTTTAGAAGGTATGGCTGTTAATCAAGAAGATGTATCTGACGAACTAAAGGAAGCTTTTTTAGAATTTTGCAAAACTGCAACAGAGATACATACTGAAGGTGTCAATGGATTGTTGAGTTGGTGGGATTAACATCAAGCACGAATCGTTACGCTAACGGAGAACGTTAGTTTAATAAAACAGCACCAGTCTAGGACTATTCTATCATCCTTAGCCACCGTCGTTTCTATTTGTGAGTTTAGTATAAAAATAATTTTACAAAGGCTGCCGATTTAGCAATTCTAAAACCATGGTGGATCTAATTTCCATATATAACTGATTATAAAAAGACCTACATATACTATATGTGGGTCTTTTATGCATTAACTTTGAATAAATTTTATATTACAGGTAAGAATTCTAATAATAAATACTTATAGAAAGAGGTGACTATAGTTTGGGTGAGAAAAAGCGTGAGGACTCATGGAATGACGAACATGATCTTTTATTAGTCGAGGTAGTATTATCTCATATTAGGTCAGGCAGCACACAATTGTTAGCTTTTGAGGAAGCCGCCTCTAAAATTAATCGTACGGCAGCTGCGTGCGGATTCAGGTGGAATAAGGACATTAGGAAAAAGTTTGAAAATGAAATACAATTAGCAAAACAAAATCGATTGTCGTCTAAGCAGAAGCCAGCACAAAAAGAAATAAAGCAAGTAGTTACTATATCTAGAGTTAGTTTATCCGCGGATACTCCAGTTGAACAGCCTATTTCTTATAATGAAGCTTTGCAAAAGATCATTAAAATAGCCAATGACCAAATGCAAAAGTATGATGAGTTGCTTCAAGAAAACATTAGGCTTAGGGAAGAAAATAATGAATTGATATCACAAAAACAACAAGCGTCCCCTGAAGTTTTGGCCCAAGAGGATCTTGATGCATTCCTTCAAATAATGAAAAGGGCAAAAAGTTTAACGCATGTATAATATTCCTTAAACTCCACAATAATATTAACACATCAAGAAAAGGAGTGAACTACATCATCGCTAACAACACATTAGCAGTTCCACAAGCGAAAGCAGCAATGGATCAACTAAAGTATGAGGTCGCTCAAGAGTTAGGGATTCAGCTTCAAGCATACAATGGAAACCTCACTACACGCGATGCTGGCTCCATTGGTGGCAACATTACTAAGCGATTAGTACAAATCGCAGAACAACAACTTTCAGGTTCTACAGGAAACTTTAGATATTAATTAGATGAAATTTACAGGCAACCAAAAAGACTACAAGCACCTATTCCTCCTTAGGTGAATGCAGTCTTTTTATTTTGTCTTAATTTTTATAGAGTTTCGTCAGTAAATCTTGAATTTACGTTTCAATATTTAGAAAACATGAGGATCATGTTTTTTTTGCGAAAGTCGTAAATTCTTAAGTTACAATATTAAGAGCCCCCGGTTCCTGTGCAGTCAGTCACTAATTGAGTGCTTAATATTGGAATATAAGATTAAACTCTCCTATTTCTAGCAAAACTAGAGGTAACAAAACTTGGGAGGGTTTTTATTATGAAATTAAAGGATCTGTGGATGCTGTATGAAGCTGATAAACGTATTTTAGGATTTAGTTCACACACAATGAAAGCATACTCTCTACAATTAAAGATGTTAGTTCTTGAACTTGGTGATCTTGAATTAGAGGAAATATCTCTAACCTTACTTAAAGACTATTTGGCTGGGGTATCAGAGAAATTAAAACCTAGTAGTTTAGGCCACCGCATTCGCTTTGTACGTTCCCTTTTTCGTTTTGCATTTGAAGAAGGACATCTCACTCGGAATCCTTCTATTAAGTTGAGAGAACCAAAGATGGACAAACGAATTCCAAAATTTCTAATTGAGGAGGACGTAATTCATCTTAAGATTTCCTGTCACTCTCATCGAGAGCATGCTTTATTAGAATTTCTATATTGCACAGGATGCCGTGTAGGAGAAGTACAGAAAATAAACCTTGAAGACATCAACTGGGAAAACTGTTCTGCTATTGTGAATGGTAAAGGATCAAAACAAAGAGAGGTTTATTTTACTACGGAGTGTAAGGTTTGGCTTAAGAGGTACCTGGAGAACAGGAATGATACTTGTAAAGCATTGTTTGTCACCGAAACAAATCCTATTCGTCGATTGACGATTCCTACAATACGTTGGTCTTTGAAAAAGTTAGCTAAACGATGTGATATTACTGCGAATGTATATCCACACCGCTTCCGTCATACTTATGCCTGTCAATTGTTAGATAACGGTGCACCGTTAGAATTTATTCAGGGGATGCTTGGACATGAGAAAGCATCTACAACTCAGATTTACGCCCAACTACGCGGTGAGCGTAGGAGAGAATTATATCGTCGTTATTTTTAAATCTTATCAATGTATTGACTTTAATCAAGAGATGGGAGGGACTATTAGCTCATTGATACTACACTTAAGTTGGATGGATTGTAACTGGAAGTAATTGATTTTTCGGGAAAATATTTTAGATATTTTCATTATAAAAGCCTAGCTTAGCACAATTCATGTAATAGACTTGGCTAGTTTTATATGTTATTTGAATATTACATTGAATTGATAGATATTTCGAGCGAACCATGAGTCTCCAATTCTCACGAAATCCTTGCAATATTCACGAATAATTCCAGCATTGTCGAGCATTTCATCTTTGCTTACGACAACATATACTTGTGATAGTGCTGCGGCGAAAAGTTCTATATCGTTTGACAACATTTTATTCATTACTAAAGAACCTCCAGAATCATCTATAAAGAGTGCTTCTTAATAATATATAAAGATTAGAACATATTTAGTAAAAAATGTAAATTTTAAATAAATTAATGATTAATTGCGTCGAAATATCTATTTGTTTTTGTTTTTTGGAAGCATAAGTTTGCCTTGGTAAATTGGAAGCATAAGCGTTCCCAAACGGCAAACTTATGGGTTAAGTTACAATTGTTTCAAATGTTTTCTACCTGAGTCTGCACGTCTTATCTGAAAAGTGATGTTTACTTGAAATATGATATGACTTGGAGGAGTATGGAGACGAGTCCAACGGGAGCGGGTGTAAGGAGCTAGGGTGACAAAGAATTAAACTAGTGAAACAAATGAGAAACACCATCATCCAAAATAGGAGATGGTGTTTCATTGTTCTTGAAACCAGCTATGGATTAAGATATCTAGCTTTCGCAAATCCTTAACTTTCATAATTGTAAGACTTTGGAATAATTGATTCAGGATTTTATCCTTCTCTGTTTGATCTGGTTTTATAAACTTTCCAAATAGTAATAAATCAAAAAAAGTAACCCCAAGTGCTCCTGCTATTTTTTCAAGATTTACGATTGTAACATTCTTTTCGGCTCGTTCAATTTTACCTATGTAAGAAAAGTGTACGCCTGCCAATTCACCAAGTTGCTCCTGCGATAAACCACGTTGTTTCCGAAGGTCCCTAATCCTCTGACCGATAATTCCAAGCACATTATTATCCATTCATTACACCTCAAATATAGAGTACTTAAAGGTTTAATGCGATAACATACTCAATTAGGTCTTATTAATATTTATTGAGACCTGTGAGTATTATTTTAATATTAATTGAACAAAATGAATGATGAGGTGATAAAAATGGATAATGAAATAAATTTCGAATTGGGGTTGGCAACTGTGTCAAATAGAGGGGTTCTTTTTAATGACCTGGTGTACACGTGCGCAAACATAATCAAACTGAAGTGGTTCGAACATGCTTTGGTGAATGGTGAGTGGAAGGTCATCATTTTATATGACCCGAAGAATCTTACTGACATCTTAATGTTTGATATTCAATCAATAGAGGTTGCAACATCTGTTCAAACTCCAATAGAAGATGACCAAACTCTTCTATATCAAAGTGCAATCAGAACCTTAAAAGAGCAGCTCCGACAACAAAAGGGGATGAACACTTAAGAGTCTTTCATATTGTTGGGTAGGATATTATAAATGGAAACATCAAGTACAAAACAAATCTCGTAAATAGCATGCAATGTAATATTTTGCTGACCATTTTCGAGATAGGAAATGGAAGGTCTAGAGAGCTTTACACGCTCACTAAGTTCTCCCTGTGTAAAACCCTTTTTTCTCCTTGCATCTCTAATACGCTTGCCAATTTCAATATATAACCGACTTTCATTTCTCCAATCAACATGGTCAAAAATTACGTTTTTTTTATTCATCTCAGTTTGCTCCTCTACTAATCTATTTCTATCTATAGTATTCCCAAAGATAATGGAAACTAGAACTCTACTACTTGACTAAGAGAAAGACAGCGGAAAGAGAATTTAATATTCTAATGAACGTTTCAACTAATTCTAAATTATAAATATATATATATTAGTAAATATATATATTAGTAATTTAATTAATATACCAATAAGTATGAAAGAATCAGAATCACAATCATGTGGCCCTTTTCTGGATTGAAAAAGCACCTAAGATGGTGCATTTTCAATTTAATAGGAATAATTCAGTGTTACAATTATTGGGCTATGTGAGTATGTAATGTAACTTTGGCCCACAATATAAATCCCAATAAAACAGTAAATTTTAATTTTATGTATATTTCAGCCACATTTTGGTGAAACAAAATATGGAATATGCAAGTGCCATTAAAATAAGAGGTGATTGTAATTGGACAAGCCAATAGTGATGCCACGCAGTTCTCGATATGGTAATAATTACTGGAATTCCAAAGGCCCTAAAGTCGGCATGAGGGAGGTAATTTTATACAGTGACTTAGAATTCGACCATTGGTTAACTGTGGAGGTCAATCCTGACGTTGAAACTTACTGTGAACAACAGAAAGAGATTAGTTACGTCTTTAATGGGAAAATGCACACTTCAATTCTAGACATGTACGTTAGACATTCCGATGGAACCGTTCTATATGTTGAAGTGAAGTACGAGTGCGAATTGCAGCAATTCCACAAGAACTATGAGCGAACCAAAAGACAGATCGAGGCACAGAGGCATTGGTGCGTACAGGAAGGGTTTCAATACGAAGTACGCACTGAAAAAACTATTCGCATCAGCAGATTCTACACTGAAAATTTAACCAAAATTGTTACATCAGTGGCTAATTTACCAAAGCCCACATCTTCGTCACTAATTCTTGATTACATATCTACATCCAAGCAGACACTTTGGGAGATATGGACAGAATTAATGTATACAGTGAATGCTTATGAACTGCAGACAGCATGTCACTGGTTGTTTTACGAGGGTAGAATCGGCGCAGACATCTCCACAAAAATATGGGGAAATGAAATGGAAGTGTGGAAATTATGATTGACCAGCGTAGAGTAGAACGAGTAACGATTGATTCTTTTCCAGTAGATTGTATTGTTACTTCTAATCGGAATAGCGATCAAGTACCGCCAGATTATTATCGGCTTTTGATGACAACTATTGCTGACGAATATTCAGGTCAAATAAAAATAATTTCTTCTGTATTTAAAATTCGCACCGTAGGAGGTAAGGAGAAAAATTGACAAGACTACGGATTACAGAACAAGAAGGGTTACTTCCAGAGCAAGTTAACCCTGAGTTGTGGCCATCTGTTGATGAAGAAAATTTGAATGAAAAGGATAAGGAAATCTTCAAACGTCGCAAAGAAGCCATTTTAATGCTCTACCAGAAGCAAATGTCTTTCAAGGAAATTAAAGATGCAACTGGTGTCAGTGAACAAAATATGCGGCGCTTAGTGAAGCGGTGCATGAGTCCTGATGAGAGCGGAGTCGTTTGGGGATTTCGAGCTTTAATCCCAAATAAACATGTCCAAGTTTATCGACTAAATCCAATTCATGAGGAACGGAATGAATCCCGTAAAACTGGTGAGTTCATACAGCTTTTGGATAAACACCCTGATATTAAAGAAATGATCGATGATCTCTATCTTGGCCGAAACCGCAGAACTCTCGAGCCGATTATGAAGCCCAAAAATATACATAAGAGATTTATCGATGAGTGCAGAAAGAAGGAATTCTCCTTATCGGAATATCCCTTCAACACAAAACACATGGGTCGCAAGGCGCTTCAGCGATATCTGAACCGTTTAGGCTATGAACACTTTGTAAGTAGTTCATCTCGTCACGGACATGATGCGGTACAACGTGCAAAACATACAGGTGTGGGAGAACAAAATCACCCATCAACATTAACTCCATACCAAAGGGTACAGTTCGATGCACATCGTATCGACGGAATGTTTGCTATTAAGTTAACTACACCAGATGGAGACGAAATCACACGAATTCTTGATCGTTTCTGGATACTTTGTTTAATTGACGTCGCTACGCGTACTGTTCTTGGTTATTCGATAAGTCTGATGAAAGAATATAACGCGAGTGATGTCATGCAATGTATTCGCAACGCCGTATTGCCGCGCCAAAAAAAGGCACTAACAATTAATGGATTGTCCTATGATTCTGTGGGTGGCTTTCCCTCAGAGGTATTTCCTGATACTGAATGGGCAATTTGGGATCTGATTTGTTTTGATAATGCAAAAGCACATCTCGCAAATTTAGTACATAATCGCCTACACAGCTTGGTTGGCTGCTCAATCAATATGGGGCCTGTTGACCTGCCTATGCGCAGGGGGATAATCGAACGTTTCTTCAAAACACTCGAAGAAGCTGGTTTTCACAGACTGCCTAACACAACCGGCAGCTCTCCAGACGATCCTCGTCGCACTAACCCTCAGGAGAACGCAGTGAAGTGGGAGATCATGTACGACCATTTAAAGGAGCTTATTGATGTAATGATTTCAAATTACAACGGTACACCTCATGGCGGCATTTATCATCAAACTCCACTTGAGTTACTGGGTAAACGAATGGCTAACGGCTTATTGCCTCGACTTCTAAGTGAAGACAAACGGTCGGAGGTGCTCTTTCTGCAAACAACTATAACTAGAATCGTTCGTGGCTCAATGAAATCTGGAAAGCGCCCTTATGTGCAGTATGAAGGTGTTGAGTATAGGAGCGACAAGCTCTCTAACTCAAGCCATTTGATCAATGCTGAATTGACATTGCACGTAAATGTTGATGATCTGCGAACAATAAAAGCATTTCTCCCTGATGGTAGTGAGTTTGGATATATAACAGCCGTGGGAAAGTGGGCTCTATCTCCTCATACACTTCAAATGAGGAAAGCCATCAACCAACTAGTTTTAAGAAAATTGATTCATTACACAACCTGGGATGACCCGGTTTTTGTCTATACGAATTATTTGATAACAAAAGCTGCTGAGAAAAAACGTGGTGCAGCGAATAAAATTACGCATGTAAGTGAGGTAGTAAACGACAAGCGTAAAAGAGTTAACGAACCACAAGAACAAATAGAGGCTTTGGAGGCCGCCGAGAAAAGAAATGAGGCATTAGAAAAAGCTCGAGAGCTATCCAACCAAGAACAAGCAGAGTTGGAGATGGCAAGGTACGAAAACATGCTTGGAAAGTTTAAAACTAAATCAATTTAATGGAGGCTGCGACTTAGATGGTAAAAGCAATGGTGCAGATCGGTACTCACCCTATAGAACAAGGCCACTATTTGATCCCTACTAAGGAGGTACTCCGGCTTATGGAAGCAATGAGCCGGATCGTAAGCAATCGCTTACCAGGGATGATCATATATGGCAGACCGCGTTTGGGGAAGACATCAGCAGTTAAATTCGCTATAGAAAATTTGCCAACCCAAATTGGATCTCCACTACCCATATTGGTGGCAAATTGCAATGCCTACCGTGTACCTAGCGAAGAAAAGTTCTTCCTAGATATGCTAAATGACTTTAAGTTTCCTTTTCCAGCGAAGCGTAAACCTGCAGAAATGCGCCGGCAAATCGTGAACCTAATGTTAGAAAAGGCAGAAAAGTCTAAGCAACGAAGAATAATCTTAGTGATGGAAGAAGCTCATCGATTGACTGAGTTCCATTATAACTGGCTAATGGACATATACAACGAGCTAGATAGAGAAAAGGTCAGCATGTCCGTAATATCAGTCGGCCAGGAAGAGCTTTTGGCAAGAAGGACCTTCTTCTTAGAGAATAAAAAATCGCAAATAATTGGGAGATTTATGACTCATGAGCATCGGTTTTATGGAATCCGATCTATGGATGATCTTAAGCTAGCTCTTACGTGCTATGATTCTCCGGAAATTTCAGTATATCCTGAAAATAGTGGATGTAGCTATACCGACTACTTCTTTCCTGATGCTTTCCACCGAGGGGAACGGCTTGCGAAGGAAGCAAAGAATCTGTATCAGATTTTCACAGATGTTAGAAAGGAGTATGGATTATCAACAGATTTCGAAATTCCAATGGAGTATTTTGCCTTTACGGTCGAAAATGCGCTGAAGAAAAATGGAGTAAATGGTGACCAAAGCGATTGGATAAACAAAAACCAATGGCGAGAAGCAATTCGTTCCTCTGGGTATGTGGAATCTGAAATATACATGGCAGTGTTACAAGGAGGCTGAGTATGAACTTTGTGTGGAGGAAGGAATGGATTAAGGCGTATGAAACGCCTTGGTCCATTTTTGAAAAGTTGGCTTTTGCTAACCGCCTTGATAGAAATGACATATTACGCTTTTTTGGAAATGATGACGTTAAAAGAATTAAAAATCCCAATATCGGAGATAACAGGAGGGAGTTGATACAGTTAAGCGGATTCAATGGGGCCTTGCTAAATAAGGTGTTTGAATTCGATTTAGTAGGGGATTGCAAACGATCAGTTGGTATCCTAATTGAGCCGCTGAATTATTTTCAAGAACGATTGAATAAATGGTTCCCGGAGCATCTACATTGGTGTCACGAATGTTTATCTCATGGCTACCACAGTTGGTTTCATCAATTTTTATTGATTAAAAGATGCCCCGTTCACGAAACTGCACTTCTGGATCGTTGTCCGAAATGCGAGGGAAGCATTCCTTTTCTCATTAGCGATAAGGGACTTAGTAATCCATTCACTTGCATTTGCGGATATCGATTAACAAGCTGTATCGTTTTGGAATGGAAGAATATTTGGAGTGAACCGATTGATGGTATTCAGGATTCGACGGTAAGGGCGTGGCTATCACACTCCAAGAAGTCAAAAACGCAGTCACAATGGCTCTTCTTGCCTCAGCACACGTCAATTAGTCTCTTGACAGATGATGGTCAACCAACAGTATTTTCCCACAAGGGGAGAAAAACGACTAAACCAAATGAAGAGTGCGTTGATCCAATACAAATACAGAAAGAACTGAATCAGCGAAACAAAGCAATTTTTAAAGCCGTTGAACGTCATATAAGAAAGAAGTTGCTAAAAAAGCATCGCTGTTGTATCAGTGCTGTACAGGGGTTGTTGAAAGCTGAGGGAGAAGAATTTCAACCAATTTGCCCTTACGCATATGCATATGTATTTTGGAGAACAACTGTTTTAAAATCAACGAGATTCTATTCTCTACCTAGGGGTGATGACATCGAAGTTGAAGGTGGGGTTGCTGCTCAGATAATAAGTGAAGCAATATCTTATCTTAAAAGCAGGTTCTTGCACCATTCTAAAATAGATTCCAGAACACCAAATCGAATAAACCAGCTATTCTGGATAATTGACCATTTAACAGTAAATTTCTGCTTCAACTTTTTCAGACAATGGCTACAGCAAGCGGGAAGTGGTGCGGCTAGTGAAGGCAGAGTACCTAACTGGCAGCAAATAAATCATATGGCTGAATGCAGTTTCCCGCAAATGGCATTTAAGTATGGTGATGATGATACCCTAATTGAAGTTATAACTGAAACTAAAAGTACTACCACCATAGATCCGCTTAATTACGAGTGTCCGTTTATAACAAGGGCAGCAAAACAAGCACTTGGTAAAATGAAATCTTATACTCCACAAGCAGTGGCTATGATCGTGTATAATAACCCCACTGAGCAAAATAAAGAACTGCAGCGATATGTCGATAAGTATGTCAGAAAATTAATGACGTAAAAGCAGCTGCCGGCATATCGCCAGCAGCTGCTTATTTTATTTAGTTGAAAAGAAAGAGGGAGAAAACCGCACAACTTCTTGTCTTTTATCGTTAGTTATTCTTGTCCTCCGACACTGAGCATGCCAAATAACCCTCCATTTATTACACAACTAGTATATATACATATGTATAAAATACGGATTTTGTGAAGAAGTAGTTTATTTAATTTGTGGTGGCAATAAATCATCGCATCTATTTGGGTTGGGTTTGTTGACTAAAAAAACTATCTCGATTATTGAAAACCAAAATTACTCAAATTGTATTGTTAAATAATTAATGTCCTTTCCTATGTTTTCTTTCCACTTATTTCCATAAATTGCGCGTACAACTTTTCCGACCCGTTACTACTACTTTAAAACAAAAACAGGTAGCAACTGCCGCCGCGTCAATCTGCTCCCTGTTTTTTGTGCCGTTCGCCTTTAGGCAGGCTTTACACCCTTCTACGTTCTACTCGCTTAAAATTGAAAGCTTAGATTGCTCATTGAGCCGTGTTTGATTTCTCCATCATGTAAAACTTGAGGATCATGACCTGCGGTACTGCTTCCTAATGCTATAAGCAACGGAACGAAGTGTTCTGCGCGAGGTACTGCTTTCTTCGCATATGGGGCTAACGTCTCGTAATTAATTAATGATTCGACATCTCTTGCAAGTACCTTCTCACGAATCCAATCTGTAAATTCAACAGCCCATGCACGAGGCGCTGATTCTGGATCTCTGTCAATTTCATTAAAGTTATGCGTTAGAAAACCGCTGCCGATCACTAAAATGCCTTCATGCTCTAGACCCTGCAGCGCTTCACCGATCGCGAACTGCTGTCTAGCTGGCAAATAAGCGTTAACAGAAATGGGTACGATAGGTATGTCAGCTGCCGGGTATGCATGTCTCATTATAGGAAAAACACCATGATCTAAACCTCGATATTTTCGTTCAACTGGAATATTGTGCTTTCTCAAGCGTTCCTCAACAACGGAAGCTACGATGTTCGATCCCCTCGCCGGGTATTGTACTTGATAAAATTCTGGCGGAAATCCGTAATAATCATACTCCATTTCATGAACTTCGTCTGTGGCCGCGATCGTAGTGATCTGGCTCTCAAAATGCGCGGAGAAGATAACGATGGCTTTAGGTCGTTTCTCCTGTCCGAAGCGATTTAGAAATTTTGTGAAATCGGAGTTCTCAAAAATTGTAAAGGGAGATCCGTGAGCCAAAAATACAGGAGACAGCATGAGTACCACCTTGCCTTTCGCGTTCGTATCTCATTGATATTGAACTTTGATTTTTTTTGAAGCGACCAACAATGTAACGACTGCTGCAACAACATGCATAAGTTCTAATTAAACGATGAATTTTGTCGTAGCTTCTTTAACGGAAAATGGCGTAAAGATCAACAGAATGAACCCGATAATAGCAATAATCCGGAAAGCTTTAATATCCCCTACCGCCGCGAAAATGATAATTCCAATCCCACTGTGCCCAGAAGGACATCATGATTACATTAGATGTCTGCAAAGAGTTGTCAGCCATTACTTTTAACTGTATTTCTCCTTCATTTTCGGAGTATTTAACAACGATTAAAAGCGTCCAATAGCTACGAATACTGTTAAAGCTAATAAAATGATATTCATAACGATAGCTTGATTTTCTTTCCGCTTGGCGTGAAATACAGCGGCAAAAAACATGATTAAACCTAATCCACAAGCTGTAATCGGTGTTAAAATAGGTGCGACACCTGTCGCTTCAGGCAAAATCAATCCAAGACCTCCAAGGAGTTCAGCAAGCCCAATAAAAGTAACTAAATCTTTCCTGAAATCTTTAACCCAAGGTATTCCTGCTTTTGCTTTCTCATACGCGAAAGCTTTCATCATACCTGCCATCAAAAATGTAATCCCCAATATGCCCTGGATTATCCATAAAGCAATGTTCATAATTACTACTCCTCCTGTATTGAAATTAGTGTTTGATTGGGATTAGAATAATACATATCTAAGAAAATTTAAACTAGGCACTTTTTTTAGTCATAGACTAAAAAAGTAGACCAATTGATTTTAGTGGGGGCAAAGCTAAATGTCAGATGAAGGATATATAGACTTTAATAAGTCTGAAGGATGTAACTTCACTACTTCCCTTGATATTCTGGTAGGAAAGTGGAAATTCATAATTATTGGTCAGCTTATGATAAACGGGCCAATGAGGTACAACGAACTCCAAAGATCGATTCCCGGTATAAACAAAAGAATGCTCACTATGCAATTAAAAGAAATGGAGTATCATAAAATTATACACCGCAAGGTATTTAACCAAATCCCGCCAAAAGTAGAGTATTCTTTCACAGAGCATGGAAAAAGCTTGTTACCCGTTATTCAAGTAATGAGTGATTGGGGTCAAGCACATGCTGAGTACCTAATGAAAGAATATGGCGAAGAGAAAATTGATAAAGTACTCATAAATAGACTTAAAAATACACCTAATGCTGAAGTAATTAGTCTAATAACTTCTACTTGAGCGATAAGTAATTGATGATTCCAAAAATGCCCCCTCAATGAGGGGGCATTTCGAATGTTAAACTATCATTACCACCTTACTTAATTCAATCGTTTATGCTCGAAGACGTATGCCAGAATTTCTCCCGGATTTTTGCCCGACATAAATTGATCAACTATCCCCTTCGTTGCAACCGCTTCTGTCAAATCGTTCGATTCTACCAGAACTTGAATGGCTTTGTTAAAGGTCTGGAAAAACGAGACCTGCATCTCCTGTGCCACTTTTAGTTCTTCTTCGCTATCACGAATTCCTGATGCATCTTGTTTCCTGACGTTAGTTGCTTGGGAAAGAGCTTTACGCATTTCTTCTACGTTAAGATCTGTGCAATAGGCAGGAGACCCAGGCTGAAAACGCCAGGATTCATCAAGCCCACCAGCATCTACAGGATCAAAACCTGCCTCGGCTACCAACTTGGATACGATCGCCTTAGCTGCAGCATCATCGCCGGACACTGGCAAAGCAAGACGGTTAGGAAGTCCCGACTGAATTTCTTCCGTCAAGTTATACCAATTGGTGGCACTGAACGTTTTGATAACCGGATGATTGATTTGTTGCTCTACCCAACGACTCTCAGGCAAACCTTTTTCAATGGATTCGATCGCGCCGTCACGGTGTAAAGGATAATAATTACTGGTATCAATCACAATCGCTCCAGGAGCGATTTTATTGAGGAATTCTTTTGGCAACAATTCTCTTTGTAGGAATGGAAAGGATAATAATATCGGCTCCTTGAGCGACGTCCTGAACAGTTGCTGGAGTTGCTCCCGTCTCCTTAGCTAATTCTTGCAGAGCTGGAGAGTTACTCGAATTAGCGATAGATACAGTATGCCCTTTTCGAGTGAAAATTCGGGCAAGGCTCCCTCCAACATTCCCCGTTCCGATAATAGCAATATTCATATTAAAAACCTTCTTTCTTGAGATTTTTATTTTTTAGTCAAAAGTGACCGTAGTCATGTGACTGCAGTCATTATACTCCGGTCATATTTAATTTGTCAATTACGACAATATGCATTATAGTTTAAGTATCAGGGGGTATCGGCGAAAATGAAAAAAGAAACGCTAAGGCAACTAAAAGGAAAAACCACAAAGAAAAAAATTTTTACTGTATCGAAAGAACTCATCGTTTCCAAGGGATATAACAACGTTACGGTCGATGAAATTTGTGAGAAATGCGAAATTTCTAAAGGGACATTTTATATATACTATAAATCCAAAGAGGATATCGTCAGAAAGTTGTACCGAGACGACATGTCCGAGTATATGGAAGAGAATTTCGGGAAATATATTCAAGAGAATAAAGATGCATCTCCTGCAGATAAACTTAAAACTTTTATCATGGTAGCGCTCGGATTCCCTATAACTGTTGGTGAAGAACTTACTAGACTTACTTTCGTTGTCTACCTCTCCTTAAATTCACCAGAAACATCTTTTTTTTCCGACTGCATAAGACAAGAGTTGTTGTTTGAAGCTATTGACGAAGGAAGATCGCAATCTATATTTAGAAAAGATTTTTCCACGGAAGAAATCATTAACTATGTTTACTCTTTTTTGACAGGAGCATGCATTACTTGGTGTCTATCTGAAGCTAACTATGACATTGGCAAAGAGAACGAAAAATACGTGGATGCACTCATAAAAGGTCTCCAATGATTCCCTAATAATTTTCTTTGATTGCTATAATGCCCATTACAGAAGCAAAAGGCTGCCAGATGGCAGCCTTTTTGCTGTGAATTGATAATAGTTTAAAACATATCATCGTTGTATCTTTGCAAAAATGTATGTGTCCCTCAATTCGCTTCCATCAACTGATAAATCTTCGTTCTTGCTAGTACCCTCAAGTTCAAAGTGTAATCGTTCAGGTATTAACTTACTTCTAGTATTTTTAGTATCGCAACGTATTTCCAATCTTCGGGCATTCAACTGACTGAAAGCAAAATGACAAATACCTTCAACTGCTTCAGTCATATACCCACTGCAACTATAAAGTGTATGAATCCAATACCCAATTTCAAATTTCCGTACTTCCCAATCTATGTTATGTAAGCTTGATGTAGCAACGAATTGCCCCGTTTCTTTCATAAAGACAAGGAATCTTAGACTCTCACGACTTAAAAATCTTACATGTGCCTCTCTAACTGCAAGTTCAATATCATATTCGGTTTGTTCATTTTGAACAAACTTTAACCAAGGTTTCAATTCATCTATCGAAGCATTAACGGCTTCAAAAACAACCTTGCCATCCCCTGGTTTTGGCATTCTGATTACTAATCGTTCAGTATGAAACTCATCTGGAAAATCAAGCATAATCGGTTTCATAACATTCTCCTTTGGTTTATTTCATTCGTATTTAAAAAGAGTTCTGTTATATTTCCACTTGCAAACCAAACTCAGCTAAGCGTATTTCACCAGTAAACATAGCCGCAGCTTCTTCCTTCATTATCTGAGGATCCCCAAAATGAGGCAAATGTGATAATAGCAACTTCTTTACACTTGCCTTTGAAGCTAATCTTCCAGCTTCATAGGAATTCATGTGGCCATACTGAGCTGCATCGAAGTTTGCATAAAAAGAAGATTCAGTAATAAGCAGATCAGCCTCTTTAAGATAAGGTAAAAGCGATTCATCATATCGAGTGTCAGCTGTATATACCAATATTTTTCCTTCAAATTCAATCCTTGCGCCTAGACAAAATCCATCATGATTCGTTCGGAAGAAAGTTAACTTTAGTCCATCCTCAAATGTGATAGTCGTACTTTCGTTAACTCCTTTTTGATGAGTGCCTTTCATAACAGGAATTGACCATTCTCCTTCAAATTCTTCCGAAATTAGGAGTCTCAGCGGCGAAGTACGACGTTGTAAATCCATATCAATTAAACATGCATATTGAAGGCAACCTAGATCTGCCGTATGATCATAATGTTGGTGAGATAGAAAAACAGATGTTAAATCTCTTAATTCAATATATTTCTGCAAAGCTGACAATACACCGCTTCCACAATCGAGTAAAATTTTATGATGTCCTACTTCTAATAAATAGCCTGACGTCGCCTCACCAACGCTTGGGTATGCGCCCCATCTGCCAATGACTGTTAATCTCATATGGATACTCCTCTCACCTATCTATGTGATATTGTTACTTTACCATATTATAGATCATAAGGATGATTTTTGGAGTAAACGATTCACTTTTTGTGAAAGAAAGGAAAATGTCAGTTAGAGAAAAAAATCTCCAGTTATACGCTTTTTTATAAAAATCACACTATTTTTACGTGGCTAACCTGCACCTCACGAGGTGCCTCCACTTGTGTTTCGATGTGTCCATTCTCCTGCCTCACATGTCGAACGAACACATCGCCATAAGGCGTCGGATACGTGCCCTCTACCCATGTCAAATCGCCAAGTTGCGGCTCAATAGAGATGGTTCTGCAACCCGCTTCCAAGATCTTGATACCAAGCACATAGCGTGATAGCCATGCTGTTGGCCCTGATGCCCAGCCATGGCAGAAGCTATGGCGGTATCCTTTGTAGCAGTAATCGCCGTACGCTCCATGCACATCGACCTTCCCGTCAGGGGTCAGTTCATCGATCCTAGCCGCATTCTCCAGCCAGTTCAGGTCAAAATCCTCCCAGAATGTCGTAGCTCCAAGCTCTAGCATACCGCCCCAGAAAGCACGAATGTTATCAAGTGCTCCCTGTACATCGCCGCCTTCGGCTTGGGCTTGCAGCACATAATAACCTAAGAACGTAGATAGTCCCTTTGCTCCCCCTGGAGCCAACAGCTGCTCTGCCGTCTCTTTTGGGTCCAATAATCCTGCCAGTGCCAGCATGGATGCCGCTGACTTGCTGCCAGATGGATTAACAGTGAATGAGCGCAGTCTTGCTTCCGCATGCGCACACCTTTTAGCTGCTTCTGTTTCACCAAGAAGTTCGCAAAGCGCTGCTCCCCTCATCATGCCAAGTGTCATCAGTCCTTGTACACCAGCATATACGCCATCCGTATTCGGTGAAGTTGGCCAGTCTAAGAACGGTTTCGGCAGCGTATTGCGACCGTTCTCATCTATATGATCTATCAACATCGTAAGCAGCTCCAGCAAATATGCCTTCTGCTCACAGAGATAGGCATAATCACCATTTTGTTGATACCAATCATGCTGAATCAGGAGCCACCAGATGGAGTAACTCGCCATGTTATTCATCCAACCGGGTAGCGGCGTCTGATCACGAATAAAATCTAAGCTCTGCGTGACAATTTCGTTATCACCGAATACGGCCTGAATCGTGGAGGTCTGTGGATGCATATCCCCGATCCAGACGAGTCGATCACGCTTAATGCCATCCCAAAGGTAATCCTGCATATTAAGATGAACCGTATAAGCACCCGTCTCCCAAATCTGGTTCAACAGTGGATCGCTGCTATTGAAACTGCCTCGATAAGGAATGTCGCGATACAAATGGACGGCACGCACACTCTTCAAACCGACGCTGCAATGTTCGTCCAGTAGGTCGATCCGCACGAACCGGAAACCAGTACTGCCAATTTCTGTCGACCCAAGAAAGCTGCTAATCTGTACGACCGAGTCTCGTATAGCATGATCGTTCGTTGCTCCACCCGCACCACCCAAATCGCTCATGGCTTCCATGGCGGATTCTCCGAACCGAACCCGAACAGATACAGTCCTACGGCCATCTTCCACGCCGCATACCGTCAGCTGGATTCCGCCGTGAAGCTCCCTTCCGAAATCCAAAAGTAGGCCTGCTGGCTTGCTTACACTATGCAACGTACAGGTTGGCGCTTCGCCAAGTGCGGCCTGACCGCCACGAGGTACTAGCAGCTTTTCTGGATGATCGCATGATGCTTCCCCCACTTCTGCCGTATGCCAGATAACCCGCTCCGCCATCACATATTCACGTGTTCGGGGATCGACATTTTTTTTCTTGTCCAAACGATGGTTTATTGGCATAATTATCTCCTAACCTCATCTTGTAAGTGAATGATATACTACTATTTTATGAGTCGAAGACTACTCACGATAGAGCAGATCATACTGGTTAAGTGTTGTGATCGTATGCTAATTTCTCAGAAGAATTGGGGTGATGACATGAACGCAAACGTCGTCTTGAAGCCTGAGCACTACTTTACCAACGATGCACCAATCTGTATTACCAAATATGCTTATGACAAGCCGGAGGAGTTACACCTCCATACCCATGATTTCGTTGAAATTGTCTACGTCTGTCGGGGTAAGGGCCTCCATACCGTTAATGGCAGTACGTTTCCCGTATCGAAAGGCGATCTGTTCATAATTAACTATGATACGCCACATAGCTTCTACCCAAATGACGCCAATAATTCAGACCATTTGGAAGTGTACAACTGTATGTTTGCTCCGCCATTTATCACACAAATGGGTATCGAAATGCCCATCCTGAACGCTATCGCTGGCATCTTTCTGTTCAATGGCTTATACCCTGATGAACGGAAATATTCGCCGGATTTGAAGCTTACGGACTCTGTGCTAATCGATTTTCATTCTCATTTTGAGCGGATGCATCAAGAGTTTACCAATCAACAGGCAGGTTATATCGATATGCTGAAAATGTTGCTCTGCGAGCTGTTAATTAAGATCTATCGCTGCTTTAAAGATATCGACAGCCTGAGACCTGAGAGCTACAAACGGCAACTTATCCAGAAATCTATCCAGTTTCTCAAAGATAACTACGCCGAACCTTTACAATTAAAGACGGTGTCAGATCATGCGTTTCTGAGTCGAAGTTATTTTGCCAGCCTATTTAAGAAAACGACTGGCATGAGCGTGTTCGATTACCTGCAGAAGGTCCGCATTGAGGAAGCTTGTCGCCTGTTGGAGAGTAGTCCTGACGCTACTGTAACTGAAATCGCTGAGAAGGTAGGCTATAAGGACTACCGATTCTTTAACAAGGTATTCCGTAAAATTACGGGGACCACTGCTCAGGCTTATCGCAAAAACAGTTTGCCTACTCACAACGGTTAGACTCAATCCTAGGTTGTTGCTTCACATACAAAAAGACCAGCATTGTGTTCCATAACGGAACCACAGCGCTGGTCTTACGTTTATCATGAAATCTGTAAAAATTACGGGTATTCGTACCATCTAGAATGATCGATCTCTCCATAAGTTCATAGCTCCAATTCCAACTTTATAGGGAAAGAATGAGTGTTATCGGGATGAGACCTTTTGTGTGCCTGCCATTAGAGCTAAGTTCTAGAACAACCCCTTCAATTAACACGTCGTAGTTGGAAAAATGGAACACTAGAACATCTCCGGCATGAGCTCTTGCGCAATAGGTCGCAGCCGATCCGCTTCAGATGCTGGTATCCATCGATATGGCCAGCGCAGACGCGTGCCTACGCTCGACCATCCGCCAATAGCTGCCAGCAGCTTATCACACGCTGCATTACAATAGCCTTGCTCCGTGATATAGGGAGCAATATGCTGCGTCATAAATTGTACTATACGTTGCTCTTGTTCAAGTGCTCCTGGCAGATCCGTTGTCATCCGCTCGTACCAGCGTTGAGCGCCAATCGGGTTTAAGCAGGCTACATTGGAATAAGCACCATGCGCCCCACGTGCATATCCGGATGCTAGGAAATGCCCTGGTACGAAGATTGAAATTCCTTTTGCATGCGTATTCATCGCTTTATACCACCCATCATCGCCACCGGCGACCTTGATACCGACGATTTCGGGGATTTCTGTATGAATGCGTGCATACAGCTCCGCTGGAATGATTCGCTTCGCATGTGGAGGGTTATAGAGTACAATTCCAATTGGACTCGCCGCCTCAGCGAATCGTTTTAGACACGCTATAATCTCATCGTCCTTAAGCGGGAACCAATCAGACAGAATGATCTGGATAGCACTTGGCTGCCATTCCACCGCACGTTTGATTCTTGCTAGTGACAACTGAGGGCTCATTTGGCTCGCACCAACTTGAAAAGGCATCTCAGCCTTTTGGCAAACCTCAGCCAGCATCTCGTTCACACGAACAAACTCCTCTTCGGACTGTGTATGAAACTCTCCCGCAGTCCCGTTGGAATAAATACCGCTGACGCCTGTGGCGATTAAGTAATCAATTTCTTCCTGTAGCCGCTCATAATCAATAGAATCGTCCTCATTAATTGGCAACAGTAGTGTTGCGTAATTGCCAAAAATCTCGTCTGCGTTCATTGGTTTCATTCGTCTATTCCCCTTGCAAGTACGGTCATTTCGTTCCCTCTTCTCGTTAAAATTTACAACTATAACCCGATCATAAACGAAACTTCGAACAGAACGATGCCAATATTCAAGGGAAAACTCTCAATTTTTAAGTATCAGCCAAATTAGGGCTTCACAGCTCTATTGTTGATGTTTTCTATCACGTATAATGGTACATATAGATAATGAAAGGGAGAGTGCTTCATGCTGCCGCAATACTTATTTGAATTTCCAAATATGCATAGCGATTTTCCTTTTTATATAAAAGAGAAACAACACACAGATGTCCCTATGCATAGGCACGATTTCATTGAGTTGCTGTTCGTTCTAGAAGGCGAAGGTACGGAGTGGATCAACGGTCATGCGCATACGATGAAGTCGGGTACTGTCGTATTACTTCTGCCCTATCAGTTCCATAGTATCCAGGCGGATCCTAAACATCCTTTAAAAATGATTATTTGTAACTTCGACATGAGATTAATTTTTACTGGTCGGGAGGCGGAACTCGGCTTATCCACGCTTGTTTTTAACGACGAAGATCTATCGCCTTACGTTCAAACCGAAGGGGCAGATCTTGAACTTATAAAGACTTCATTTCAGAATATGTTAACTGAGTATAACGACAATAAAATATGGAAGCAGCTTCGTATTCAGGCCAATATTTTGGAAGCGCTAACGCGGTTCGACCGATTGCGCCGACAATCCACCCATTTTGATAAACCGGTTTCAAAAATAAAGAAAACAGACCGTTGGGAAATTATTCGATATGTGTATGATCATTATTTGCAGCCCCTTTCCCTTGTCTCGCTTGGGCACGAGTTCAAGCTGAATCCTGTGCAAGTTAGTGAGATGATTAAAGAACGACTCGGCATCGGATTCGCCCAATTCATTCAAGAACTGCGTGTGCGACATGCCTGCTCCCTGCTGAAAACCACGGACTTGCCCGTATTTGATGTCGCTATCGAATCAGGTTTCGGTTCATTCCAAACCTTTTTTCGAATATTCAAAAAGTTGAAAGGCACCACACCTGGCAGTTATCGAAGCCTTCACGAAAGTAGGAATTAGTTTTGGATGCTTCAGAGTTTCTATAAAAAAAGCCTTCATAACCCTTATTGGGCCGAAGGCTTTTCACGAGTTATACGACCATCATGAAATAATTTTTCTTTAATTTGTTTAATCGTCAATCCTTCTACTTCTTTCATTACACGAATTTCCTCAAGTCGTTGTAGTGCTAATACACGTGGGTATCTTCTTGTCAGTCTGATATCCTCTTGCTGAAATGAGATCATATCCTCTTCAGTGTAATATTTAATGGTACTGTATCGAACGCTAGAAAGTTCAACCAGTTCACTAATACTCACATACTCTGATGATAATATTGTTTCTAAACTTCGTTTTCTCCCCATATTTTCACCCCTACGTTGCTGCAATGCTTGAATCTACATGCCAGATTCAAGATTTTGGATAGCTATATCAACCGTTCTAATTTTTTTAAATAAGTCCCCTTTTCGCAATATCGCTAGTCTTTGTTTTAACGTTTTTTGTTCGTAATCTGAAAAATAATCGGTAAGCATACTTTTACTGTATAAAAAAGACACTAAGGCTACGGTATGTTCTTCGACATTGCCTTCTTCTAATAACTCAGCTCGAATTTTCTCGACAATGTGGTTCCGGGAATGTGCGACATCCGAATATTTTTTTACAGGAACAATAAACAAAACCTCCGTATTTTCAATCTTCATAACTCCTTTATCTACAAGGCTTTCTATAACCATTTTATAAATGTCTCTTTGATTATAGTAAAAATAAGATACCCACTTCTTTAGTTTCTTTGGTTTCTCAGTCGCAATTATTTCGAGTAATTTATCAAGATACTTCTCACCTGTTGATGCTGAGTTTGATATTTTGACTATATCATTATCTTCAAAAATAACGTTGCCATTTAAAGAAAGTTCCACTATACAAGCCATTACCGTATACAAGGCAATATTCATTCGAAAAATGGACTTTATTTTATTCGTCTCACGATCTAATGCAAGTAAGGCAAACTCTTGGGGAACTGATAAATTGTGTAACATGATAGTATCAACCATCCTTTCAATGATTTTGACTTTTTTACTTACTACTTACTACTTACTACTTACTACTTACTACTTACTACTTACTACTTACTACTTACTACTTACTACTTACTACTTACTACTTACTACTTACTTTAATGTCCCAAATACATAATGTCAAAGGGTTTATTCATCAATTTTGAATTTGACATAGTTAAACAGGCTACCGTTTAATACGGTAACCTGTCTGCATAGAAAGTTCTTGTTATTAGTAACGTTTCATTCCCGTTATTCCTTCACTGCACCGAGCATGATGCCGGATACGAAATATTTTTGAAGGAATGGATACACGATAAGCATAGGCACCATGGCAATAAAGACCTTGGCAGCATTGAGCGTTCTGTTGGATAACTCAGAGAGCTTTTTATATTGTTCTGGCGTCAAGTTAGTTCCAACTGGGATGTTAACAACCAACTGCTGAATATAGGTTTGCAGCGGATATTTATCCGATGTATTCATGAGCACCAGACCGTTAAAGAACTCATTCCAGTGATACACACTGATAAACAGCGCTACTGCTGCTAAGACAGGAATGGAACAAGGGATATAGATCCGAAACAAAGTCGCCCAAGGCCCTGCACCGTCTACAATTGCCGCTTCACTAAGTTCCTTAGGGAGATTTCGAAAAAAATTCATGATCAAAATAACATTAAAGATCGGTACACCACCGCCAAGCACCAGTGCCCAGATGGAGTTGATTAAGCCATAATTCTGGATCGTAAGATACCATGGAATCAGACCACCATTGAAGACCATACAAAAAACAAGAATCCACATAAACGTATTGCGCGCTTTAAATTCTCTCTTAGACCTGGCCAGAGGATAGGCCATAAGAATGCTAATGAACAAGGAGAATACCGTACCTAAGACGGTTCGTTGGATTGAAATCCAGAAGGAATTCAAGAAAAGACCATCGTTTATGATCTCTTTGTAGGAGGCTAATGAAAAACCAATCGGGTAGAGAGTAACCAAGCCTGCGTTTGCAGCTGATTTATCCGAGATAGAGACACAAAAGGTATACCATAACGGGTATACGCAGCTAATTAGCAACAAACCAAGGAGCATAACATTGACAATCTCGAAAGTACGCGAACCTAACGTAATATTTCTTACCATTGCAATGCCTCCTTTTAAAATACGGTATAATCCGCATATCTGTACGCTAACCGATATGATATAACGATGAGCAAGAAGCTGATGACCGATTTGAACAAACCTGCTGTTGTCGCCAGTGAGAATTGCAGATTCTGCAAGCCAAGCCGATAAACCCATGTATCTAGAATATCACCTGTAGAGTATACGAGCGGATTATAGAGATTGTATACCTGATCGAAACCTGCATTTAGCACGTTGCCTAGGCTTAGAACGCCCAGCAGCACGACCGTTGTCGTAAGCGCTGGAAGTGTTATATTCCTTATCATCTGCCAACGATTGGCTCCATCGATCGCAGCCGCTTCATATAAGTTCATGTTGACGCCTGTCAGTGCTGCTAGATAAATAATGGCATTGTATCCGAACTCTTTCCACACATCGGTTCCGATAACCAACTGACGAAATATACTTGCATCTGCCATAAAAAGCTTGGGGTCTCCCCCGAACATTTGAATGACGGTGTTGACAACACCGTAATAACCGAAAATGCCAATTACAATTGTCGCCATAATAACCCATGATAGAAAGTGAGGTAAATAAACGATTGTCTGAACAAACTTTTTATAACGCATGTTGGTAAGTTCATTTAGTAAAATTGCAAATATCAACGGGATTACTAAATTGAATACAATTTTGCCCACGGCGATAATAAGCGTGTTCGTAATGACCGATTTACTGTCATTCAGTTGAAACATATATCTGAAATTTTCCAACCCAACCCACTCAGAACCGAAAATTCCCATTCCGGGATTATAATTTTGAAATGCCATCACGATGCCGAACATCGGCACAATACTGAACATAATAAGCCAAATCATGCCTGGAAGCAGCATGAAATAATAATGCTTTTGGAAACCCATTTTCCTCATAACGGTTGTCCCCCATCTCAACAGCCATATTGAAATTTGCAAAAGGCGTTGAGTCCACCAACGCCTTTTGCAAGTCTATCCAAGTTATTTTTTAAGGAGATCCGCAACTTCCGCTGTGATCTGATCCCCACCTTGTGCCTTCCAATCTTTAACAAACTTATCAAAAGAATCGATTGGCGTTTGGCCAAGGATGATTTTTAGTACAGTCTCATCCTCCATCTTTTTCAAGTTAGCCCATTTGGTCTCCATCGTCGGTGTTTGGTTATAGGTTACACTGAACACTTTTTTATTGATCGGGATCGTTGAGAATGAACGGTCACCAATCATGAGCGAATATAGACGCTGGAAGTCACCGAAGTTTGTTTTGTCGAAGTTGCTGACATTTAAGTTATCGTATGGTGGTTTAATGACGCTTTGTACTTTCTTCGCATCCGCATACATGAGCTTATACAAACTATTAGGCACATTGTAATCTTCTGGTTTCTTCTGCCCGTTCAGTACTTTGAGGAGCTCGGTATACTCATACTCAGTTTCATTAGCCGCCGCCATAACGTTACGAAGCGGATACCAGGCCACATTGACAGATAGATTGAACGTAGCTTCATCACGAACAAGTGCGTTATTCATAATGAGTATAGCTTTGACAACATCTGGCTTCGTGTTCTTACTGATGAGTGTATACGTACTGCCTGTCGTTTTCATGTGGGTGTTCCATTTCCCGTCATCCGTATAAACAGGATAAGCTTGCCAGTTGGCATTCGGATCGTTTTTGAAGGAATCCCCGTTTCCATATCCGCCATTCCACCACGGACCAAAGAAGATTCCTGCCTTGTTGGCGTTGATGGGATCCCCTACGTTGTCACGTGTACCAACCTCTGGGTCAATGAGTCCCTTTTTGTACCAATCAGCCAGTAAAGCCAGTGTTTTCTTTGTATTATCTGTCGTTGTTCCATAAGTGACCGATCCGTTGCCATTATCTAGCCAGTAACCTGGATAGGCATCTAAAGCGCCGAATAGCGGATCAAATCCACCCATGTTGTTGGAAGAAACGAGGAAGGTTGCGTATGGGAATGTATTCTTTGAAGGACCTGCAATGCCGATTGTTTTGTCCCCGCCTAACTTGTTATCAATGAACGCTTTAGCTGTTTTTTCAACGTCTCCCGCTGTTTTGGGCACGGGCATATTCAGTTTATCGAGCCAGTCTTTGCGAATCCACATGATGTGAACCCCATCTGTATCCACGGTGATATTGGGCAGTGAACTCATTTTGCCTTTGTAACTTGCATTTTCCAACGCACGTCCTTGTGTACTTGCCATAATTTCCTTGACTTGCGAAGAGGCATACTGGTTAAACGAATCAGTAATATCGTAGAGTAATCCTGAACTGGCGGCTTTCGTCATAAAGGACCGGTCGTCTACAACCATGCCGTCTGGCAGTTTGCCTGATGCAATAGAGAGACTCACTTTTTGCTTATAATCATTACCAGTTGCTGCCGTCCAATCAACGATAATATTAATGTTGTACTTTTCTTTCAGATAGCGGGTATATTGGTTGTTCCCTACACTGTCACCTTGCGGCAACGTTTTGTCTGTCGGATCCACAACCATGCCGATATGAACATCGACTGGAGATGGAAATTTGGAAAATGCTACATCATCACTAGTTTGTGTGGCAGTTGTGCTTGAAGGCGCTTTCACATCAGGTGATGCAGAAGCTTTCACATCTGAGGTTGATGGCGTCTTCGTTTCTTTTGTTTCATTTGGAGACGTACAAGCTGCCATGCTTGAAACGAGAAATGTCGTTAGGAGTACGCTTACAAGTTTTGTTTTCAACTTAATCCCTCCCTTATATCTTTTCATCCCTATTATACATAGAAGGTTTAGATAAAAAGTCCGAAGGATGTATCGCGTTTAAAGTGAACGCATGCACGCAGGGGGGGTATTTGTTAGATGTTCATTGATCAAATCTCTCTATGGCGTTGTGCCCGAAATTCGGTTGGAAGCAGCCGCGTCTGCTCGTAAAATATTTGTGAGAAGTATTTGGCGTCACCATACCCGACAGCATGGGCTATCCATGTCACTGGCCGATCCGTTTCACATAAGAGCCGTTCTGCAGCACGGATCCGCTCTTGCCGGAGATAATCGTTGAAAGTCGATCCAGTTAACCTTTTAAAACATTGGCAAAAATAACTCCTGCTCATATTCACATGTTCAGCCACATCCTCTGCATGTAACGTATCAGCGGTATGTTCGCGAATAAACAACACGGCCTTGAGCATGCAAACCATCGTTTTCGATAAATCTGTTGACTTTGTTACCTGCGTGTATACTAGCATCCGATAGCGACGAATCCATTCCACGGCTGACCGGATGTCATCGATTTCAGACCAGAACCCCGTGTCGAGCTTAGCGGCGATCTCAACTTGCGAGATTACACGCATAAATAGCGCTTCGAGTCGACGAACTGAACGATTCATTGCGATCGTTTGCGTGCATAAATGCTGGAATATGGCTTCATTATACAGCCAGTAAAGCGAGTGCCAATCTTGCTCGAGCTTGCGCCACTGCTCATCCTCTACACCATCATGTTGAATTGGTTCTGTATTTGTTGCTCCAGTAACCGATACATGCTGAGGAAATTCGTCTGCTAATTTTAGTCGGATCCGTTTGAGAATTTGTTGGTCATCTTCTAACTCTAGACGTACTTTGGAAATATAATCGAGAACCCCCAATCGATAAGCGGTTTGCACATTTTCAAAATCTTCATGAAACGTTAGCATCACGGAACGCAAGGTCGGATGCTTGATGCGTGCCGCCTGTATCAGTTCTATCCCTGACATCACGGGCATGGAAATGTCGACAAACATGAGATCCACAGTATGCTGTTCTAGAAATTCCAATGCTTTCGCGCCATTTGCAGCTTCTCCAGCTACCTTCATGCCATGCTCAGACCATGGCATGATAGAAATAAGTCCTTTTCGCGCGAGTTTATCGTCATCAACAATTAAAACACTAATCATATCTGTTTCTCCTTTCAATAGGGGAGATACATGATAACCGTTGTACCTTGGTTCGGAGTGCTGTCAATCTGCAGACGGGCTCTATCTCCGTAAAACGATTCCAACATGGATCGTACATATCGCAGTCCTATCCCCCGTCCTCCCTGCTGTTGATCAGGCGATTCACGTTGCAATAGTGCAAGCGTCTCCTCGCTGAGTCCTTTGCCATCATCGCGAATAATGATTTTGATAATACCAGCTATTTCGTATGGAGAAATTCGCACTTCCAGCTTGCCTTGATCATCAAGGCCATGACAAACGGCGTTCTCTACTAGAGGTTGAAGGATAAAACGAGCGACAGGACTATCGAGGTAATCACCCTCAGGTATATCCAAACTCACTTGAAAATCGTATCGCTTTTGCTGAAGATCAAGATAAGCGCGCATCACTTTTGTTTCGGTTCGGAGTGTTGCCGTTTCCTGGGTTTTCCCTAAATTATAGCTAAGCAAAAAAATCAATGTAGATACGAACTTGTCGATTTCAGGTTGTCGATGCATGACGGCCAGCCAGCGTACCGAATTCAGCGTATTCATTAAAAAATGAGGATTTATTTGATAAGCTAGTTTCTCTATTTCCAACTGATGACGCCGTTTCTCCTTATGTTCAACATCAATAATCAATTGCTGAATTTGTTGCTTCATTTTATTAAATTGATCAAAGAGCTTGTCAAATTCAGAAATGCCTGTACGATATTGCATCGCACCCATGTGCCCTCTGCCGAGTGCCACCATTTCCGATTCGAACACGCGGAGCGGTCTGTTGATCAGTCGCAGCAGCAGCAACGCGATGGACAAAAGTATGATAAGAGCGATACCCAATATTAACAACATATGATTTTTCCAAGTGTAAAATTCGTGGTTATAACTCTCTACAGGCAGCATAAGTGCGATATGATAACCGTAATCACTCACTAACTGATCCCATATGTAACCCTCAGTTATGCCCGAATTCCCGCCAAGAGCCAAGTTTTGACCGATTGTAAAAACACTTGGATTGCTGCTGTATTTAATCTGCTTCTCTTGATCACTCAAGACCAGTACATACGGTAGATTTAGACTGGATGAAAGTTTACTAATGTCTGTCGCGAGGTCGGACTTGGCCTCGACATAAATCACTTGCTTCGTTCCGTCGGAGAAAGTGATTTCGCGTGTCACCGAAACGACCTGATCATCGCTGAATCTGCATAAGGACAAATGTGGCGATTGGTAGTGGATGCTCTCGTTGCCAGCTACATTAGGCAAGGATTCCAATGTAAAATCTTCACGTAACGGTAAATTTGAATAAAGCGGGTGCTTCTCCTGGGGATTATAGTACATCACCAGCTCCATAGCAGGGTTTGAAAAGGAGATCAGTCCGATATTGTTTGATACACTTAGTGAAAGCTGAAGTCGTTTGTAGAGATCGTCAGTGGAGAAATACGTATCCATGAGGTTGCCGACATTACCTTGAGGTGTCATTTGTTGAGTGACTTGTAGCAGATTATAGTAAACCTGCGTGAGCTTCATAGATTGCTGGTATAAATCGAAGGCCATATTCGTTTTAATCTTGTTTTGCTGCATCGTGTTAATCGCATTGTACGAGACAGACGCCATTAAAATGGAACATCCTAGAAAACTCGAAATGAGCGTAACGACTATTCGTTTCCTGAGCGAAGAAGTACCGAAAGGGTTACGCAATAATCTAGCTACACCTGTCTTCGTACGTACAACTATAACGCTCAATGGATTGATCAATCTAGTACTGCGCACATTCACCACCCCATAGTTGAAATACCTTTAGTAAACTAATTCTCCAAATACTTCCTTAAAAGATTTACGTTATGAGTATTCGATGCGGATTGCATATCTCCTTCTGAGCCATTGTGAAACATGTGCACAATCGAATAAGAGCTGCCTCTTCGGCAGCCCTTAACTTGTCTTGCTATCTTTTGAGGGCGTGTACTCCCCTACTTGGTTGATAGATCTTAAGCTACCGTCACGATGATAGGTTGCTTCTTTGTAATAATTATGGTGTGCTCATGTTGCGCTGCAAAGCCGCCGTACGGTAGACATAAAGTCCACCCATCTGACTGCTCAACAACGTAATCCGCACCGGTTGATAAGAAAGGTTCAATCGTAATGACTAACCCCTCCTTCAATACGCGCTTATCGTGCTTGTTATAAAAAGGAAGAATATCAGTTGGCGCCTCATGCAAGGATTTCCCAACACCATGGCTGCACAAATTCTTTATAACCGCGTAACCTCCCTTTTCAGCTTCGGTTTGAATAATTCTGCCGATTTCATTCAGTTTTACACCATGTGTGAGTGAAGAAATAACCTTCATCATCGTATGTTGAGTATAGTTGCAAAGGCGTGTTAAAGGCGTATTGTACGGAGGCATTTGAAAAGATTGTCCCGCATCTGCAAAATAGCCCCCACATTCAGCTGAAACATCAATATTAATAAGATCACCTGGCTGAATTTTTCGATTTCCTGGTATGCCATGCGCCACTTCTCGGTTGATGCTGATGCATGTGTTGCCCGGAAAGTTTTTGGTTGTTTTTGGAGCAGACACTGCTCCATGGCTATTTAAAAATCTTTCTCCGATATCATCCAATTCCTTCGTCGTCATTCCGACACGTGCTTGACGTTTCATTTCAGCTATTGTCAACGCAACGATTTTACCGATTACCGTAAGTCCATCGATATCTTTCTGAGAGCCGATTGTCATAGAAAGACCTCCTTTTTTATTCACTTCCTATTTTACATTCGTGAAAAGTCTAAATCAATGTAAGGTGTTAACCTTGTTTATTTAAACAGAAGAAAAACAAAACTCCATCTGCTGTGTTCGCCGCGCCGTAGGGCACCCCGTGTAACTCCAAAATATTCTTCGAAATTGCGAGACCTAATCCAGTTCCGCCTTGTGCACGGTGGCGTGCCGCATCGCCTCGATAAAAGCGTTCCCATATTTTATCTAGCTGGTCTGCAGGAATGTGAGCCCCTTTGTTTTCAATACTCACCTTAACCTGATCTGGTTCTTCTAGTATGGAAATGACTATATGCCCTTGTTCTGGCGTATAGCGAATCGCATTGGTTAAAAAATTCGTAATCACTTGCTCGATCCGATGTTGATTGGCCAAGACGGAAACAGTTGCAAGCTCGGTACGCACATGAAGTTGTTTACTACTGAAAGCCACGGCTAGCTTTTCACACATGTCCTCGATAAGCTTATCGATGCCGAACGTTTCCATCTTCATGGTATAGGTGCCGGATTCAAACTTAGCTAACTCCAGCATATCCTCAATCAACATATTCATCGTATCTACTTCTTTATCCATGGCATCGAAATAATAATCTTTTTTATGCGTAGCAACGCCATCTTTCAGAATCGAAATACAGCTTTTCACAATACTTAGCGGCGTTTTCAGTTCGTGAGATACCCCCGAAATGAATTCTCTTCGTGTATTTTCCAATTGCTTTTCTTTCTCAATGTCACTATGCAGCTGTACGATATAGGAGTTCAAGGATTGGGAAAGGGAATTAATACTTTGAGATAAATCGCCGATTTCATCATTGGAACGAATAGTAATCTTTTCCGTAAAATCTAAACTTGCCATCCGCTTAGTCGTCCTATTGATTTGCAGCAAGGGGTTCGCGATCTTTCTCGAATAATACCAAGCAGCAAGAACAATAAGAAGCATGACAAGCCCAATCAAATAGACATAATAATCTTGGAGCATCTGCACCGCTTCATCAACGGGTTGTAGGGAGGCCATGGCGAAAATATAGCGTGTAGTCCCATCTTGATCCTTAATCGGGTCAATGAATAGTTTGTATTTCACGTCATTTTGTGTAAAATCAAGAATTTGCAAGGATGAATTGCTGATTTTCGCACCATCGAATAGTAAATTTGTTTGAAAATCCTTCAATCTATCCATAAACAAACTATTGGTATACATAAAACTTGAAGATTCATTGCCAGTTGGGAATTGAACTTTGGTAATCGTACCGCTCAGTACAGTGTCCGGGGGTAAGGTTTTCTCTGATTTATTATATTTGATATCGATTTGAAGATCGTAAATCCTCTTGGAAATCAACTCATTTTCCCACAGGATATTCCCTTTTTCCACTAGCTGTACTCGATATGGAATTAACGCAAGTTCCTTCTTATACGCTGAGATAGCAACACGTGTTTTCGGGACCAGTAGCGATTTTGCTTGACTTGGTGTGCTCGCCAAAATCTCATCGATGCTGATCATATGATAAAGCGGAATTTTCACCGTTTTACCTGCGAATTCCGACTTCAGTTTCGTTTCATCCACCTTGACTTCCACATAGAAATCGTTCTCATTTTTCAGGTTACCAAAGTTATCTAGCGTCGTAATCCAAGCATTATTTTCCCTATAAAAATCCTGCTCCAACTTCTGAATGGTGAGTACATCCCCACTACTGTTCAAATCATTTTCTTTATAGCTTTGGATGTTTATTTGGATGTCGTTCACTTTGCGGCTTGCATAGTATTGCTTGAAAAATATCGTTTGCCCCAAATAAATCGTAGTTAAGATGAATAGGCAAAGCAGGGTTGTTAGCGTAAAAAGTTTAACGACTATGCTCGCTCTCATGCGTTAACCTCGAACTTATAGCCTGTTCTCACAATCGTCGTAATCAGCTTCGCTTTATCTCTCAGCTTACTTCTGAGGTTACGGATATGCGTGTTCACCGTACGATCATCTCCCTCATATTCATAGCCCCATATTTTTGAGATGAGTTGATCTCTCGAGATGACAATACCTTTATTTTGCATGAGATAGGCTAGAATTTGGAACTCTGTATAGGTGAGGTGGACTTGTTCTCCGTCAATAATCAAAGATCTAGAAGAAAGATTTATCTGGATCCCATTTATAGATAAAGTATCGCTACTAGCTTGAGACATGGGGGCGTCCGATTGTCGTTCTTCCCTATTTCTGCTATCGATCAGTCGTTTAGCTCTGGCTAATAAAACAGCCGGACTGTATGGCTTTGTGACATAATCATCTGCACCAAGCTCAAATCCTAATAATGTGTCATCTTCATCCACTCTTGCGGTCAACATAATGATTGGGACATTCGAAGATTTCCTTATTCGTCTGCATACAGACCAACCATCAAGCTCTGGCAACATAATATCCAGCATAATTAATTGAACATCATGGGCTTGAAATAATAGTAAGGCCTCTTTCCCGTCAGCCGCTTCTAATACGTGATAGCCTTCATTCATGAGATAATCTTTAATAATCTCACGCAGAATAGCTTCATCTTCTACAATTAAAATCGTTTTTTGCATCTGATTGCTCCTACTAGGCTTATGAATACTATTCTTACCTACTTATTTGTAACATAGCCAGATGAAGATGATGTAAAGAAAAAAGAACAGCTGCCTTCGTCGGCAGAACTGTTCCTTCTTTGTTGATCGTTTTATTTACTCCATGGGGTTTCTGTTTTATGTTCGATGACTTGTTCTACTTTTCTTGCAACTTCGTGTTTCATGGAACTGCCACTTTTCGGAACTTGCCCCTTAGTTTCAGCTTGAATTTGTGCGTCAACCTGTGTTTTTCCGATTACATCTAGCAGTTGCTGCTTAGAAACATTTCTGGACGCTGCAATCTCAACGACAGATTTTCCAATAGCTAATTCTTGTTTTAATTCTTGCGTGCTCATTTTTAAAAGGGAGATTAATTTTTCATCGTTTAGGAAAAAATCTGCCGTATGATCAGCTTTGCCATCTGTTGAAAATAAACCTTCCACTTTAACCGTATCAGGCGTTGGTTCACCTTTCAATACAGCTTCAATTTCTTGAGGTGTTGGTGTATTTGCAGGCGCTTGTGTCTGTACGACTTCAATTACAGGTTTTGGGGTTGCAGTTGATGAATTCGATGCACTCGCTGCATAAGCACTAGCAGCTCCTACGACTAAAATGGCTGAAATACCAAGTGTCGTGAATAGTTTTGTTTTGTTGTTAACCATGTTAATAACCTCTTTTCATTGTTTTGTTTGCTGTTACAGGTATAAATATAAGGCTTGTATATCAAGATGAAGTGAAGTTCATATCAAGTTGAAATGGAGATTTGATTAGTTTGAGTAGCAAAAAGCCAGCAAACTCAGAGTTTGCTGGCATCTCATATAAAATCAATTTATTATTCCGCTGTATTTAGGCTCGAACAACAGTAATCCCAGGTGGGAAGCTTTCGTTCCACTCCCCGTTCTCATAACGGAGTCGAATCGTGCCCATTGGCACATTCAGCTGCAGTGAAAACGATGTCCAAGTCGCTGGAAGCTGTGGACGAAAAGCAATTTCTTTCCACCCCGGCTTCGCAGGTTTTAGGCCGATGATGTCTTCGATCAGCACAGGAACCGGCGCGCTGGCCCATGGATGGCACAAGCTAGTGTTCCATTTCTGATCTTTACCCCATGCTTCGAAGCAAGTGGTCGCACCTTCTTTAAGCATATTCCCCCAAGAATGCTCATCGTCTCCCGAGAGCAAGTCATAGATCAACTCATACTCTGCGACCTCCGCTAGTGCTTTCATGACAAAGTAGGAGAAATAAACCCCGCATGCAAAACGTTTGGTCCGGATCATGTCAACAATCGTACTGACAGCTTCCGCTGGAGCTATATGGTACAGCAGCGGAAGTACATTGGCATGCAAGGCATGATGCGTACTTTGCTCTGAATCCGTAAACAATCTTTTTTCCTTATCATAGAATGCCTCAATAAAGCTCTTCTTCAATTGCGGCAGTCGATTCTCATAAGCAACATCAATCAAATCCCTTATCTCGTTAACGGTACTTACGCAGCCGATATAGAGTGCATTAACGACGTTATGACAGCCAGAAGCGACTGGCCTGCTAAGATCAAAATCATAGTTGTCACGTAAGTTTTGTGGCCAATCGACCAGATTCCATTTGTCCGTGACGTCCTCTAGTAATCCATCTTCGCGCTCAAATTTCTTAAAATGTTGCAGCAAACCTTCCGCATAAGGGTACATCTCCTGAAGAAATGCCGTATCCCCACTGTAGCGGTAATATGTCATGAGTTGCATCGGCCATTGCAGAGAGAAATCAGCGATTTCCTGCATATAATGTCCAGGTACAACAGCCATGATCCCTTCACACACGAACGAGCTGCGAGCGAATTGCGCAATAGCCTTACGGAATAGCCGTAAATCACCACTGAGCAGCATATGCGAGTGACCAATAATCGTATTGTCCCCCAAATATTGACCTTTTTCTCGACTAGGACAATCTACATAATTCTCCTGCGATCCATAACGGACTCCGTTTTTACAAATGTCAAAAATTTGATTCATCCGCTCATCCGAACTATGAAGCAGACAGCTTTGTTCATCCATCGGATAATGTCTGACTACAGCGTGGAATGATTCTGGTATCAATGCTTCCTCGGGTCCCTGCACTTCCACATAACGAAATGCTTTGTAGTCATATGTTTCAAAGTAATCTTTGTCGCCAGATAAAGTCCACTGATCATGATAAAGGCAATTGCAACGCATTTCGTAGCGAACTGCTTGATCCCCGGTCATCAGTTCTTCCCCTGAGAAAATATGTACGAGATCTCCCCCATTTCCATGGGCATTCATGGCGAATTGGCCTGTCAGCTCACTCCCGAAATCGATCAAATAATGACCGTCTCCAAGCCGTTTGACATGTGCAGGCTGCTTTTTATAGACGGCAAGCAGTGGAGTTGGCTGCTGTACAAACGTATAATCAGTACGCTCCGCAGCTTCAGCATATTCCCATTCTGAATCGTCGTAACTGACTTCAGTCCAGCCCCGCTCAGTAAACCTTGCCTCTAGATACTCTGTGAATTGTGTATCATAGCCGAACTTTACACCTGGTTGATTATCTTGAGCACGTTTCACTTTCCAGGTACCATCAGTCTTCATTAGAAGTTTCTCGCCTGCCCACAGTTCAGCTATCAAACCTTGCCGATAGTCGGCGCTGTTGTACGCACGATTTAACAACCCTTGATAATAGACATGAACGGCAATTGCATTTTTGCCTAATTTTAAATAGGAACGTACATCTATTTTATTGAAATAGTAATGATTCGCATCATTCTGTGCTGGCCCTTGAGCAACGAACTCACCATTGATGTACAGCTTATAATAATCGTCTGCCGTCAGGTTAAGCCAAATTTCTTCCTCATTCATCGCCTGATCATCAAGTGAAATTTCTGTTCTAACATACCAATGGTGATGCTGCAAATCAGGATCATGTGGTTCGACTTCAACCACTTCAAGTTCTTTATGAAAGAGATAGGATTTCTTCAAATTAGCAAAAGAACGATCTGTCAACCAACTTGCCTGCCACTCCTGTGTCAACCAAACCAACTCCACTTCACTCAAATGATATACAACTATGGAGCCATCATAACGTGTGATTCCAAGTGAATCAATATACACTTTTTCGCTTAGATCACATTTCTTATCATCATGAAGTAGTGGTGCAACAAAAAAGTGATTATCAGGGCTTACAGCCCTCACAATCACTTTGCAAGTGACTAACCGTATTTACGAGTTATTTCGTATACACAACGGGAAAATCAGCTCCGGTCAAAAGTTCACCTGGTTGTACATGGATATGTTTACTCATGGGGTGATTGCCGACGGGCTCATAACGAATGTTCCCCGGCATATAATGTACCGCAATCGCACGCCGCTTCATCTGCGAGTGATTAGGCAGCGAGCCGTGCCAGGTCATACAGTGATGGTAGCCGACCTGACCTTTCTTGATCTCAAACGGTACTGGTTTTATTTCCACACCTGGGGGCAACAATTCAGGCCGCTTATGCTGCGGCATATGGTCTGCGCCGTGAAGCAAATGTCTTTGATGATCTCCCCAAGTATGACTACCGGGTACCATCCACATGCAACCGTTCTCAATGACGGCATCGTCCAACGCCACCCAAGCGCTAATTAACTCGGAAGGTTTAATGATCGGCCATAGGGGATGATCCTGATGCCATTTCGTTGGCCCACCTGTGAGTGGTGGCTTGTATTGAATTTGATCATGCCAAATTCGTAATGTGTCAGTACCCGCAAGTTGTGCAACATCTTCGCATAAAGTCCGATTAGCGGCATGCTGTAAATAAATATCACTGGCCATCCAAATGTTAACGACCTGAACAATGGTTTCATTTGCTTCCATGCTCATGCCATATTCACTTTTGTCTGCTAAATTACGATTTAAAACTGGTTTCTTCACCGTTTTGCCTTCCAATACGAGATCTAGCTCACGACGCAGAAGCTCAACCTCCTCATCGTTTAGCACAACCTCCCCTTTTACAAAACCATCACGCTCAAAAGCCCTCACTTGTTCTACTGTCAGCATGTCGAATCCCCCATCTACGATTTGTTGATAACTGTTGTTGCTTACAAGATCAAGTGTAACAGTCAATCTGACACAAGTCGTTGCAGGAATGATTAGAATTAGTTGCACTTTCCAAAGGTTTTCAATCACAATCAGCGAATTAGATGAGAACAATAGATTGATATGGGAGACAAACAAATGGAACATTCTCGTTCACTTGGACCGTTGAGTTTATTGCTTCCTGCTGTGAACTATGCCAATATACAGAACGCTACGGCCGGTGCAGCTTACGGTCCTCGAACCATTCCTGATTATCAGATCGTTTATGTGATTTCTGGGCGCCTTGATTTGTTTATTGGCTCCGATGAATATGCTATTCTTCCAGGCGAATGCGCTTTTTGGGGATCAGATACGCTGCATAAGCTCACCGTTCATCCAGATAAGCCCGCTACGTTCATCAGTCTCCATTTTGATTGGACGCGTATGACTCCAGAACCTATTCATCCAGGTCCAAAGCTGAAAAACTTTAATGAAAGCCCGCCATATGAGCCAGCGCTGCGATACACAGTTGAAGTTGAGGGTTACGGCAGCGTGATGTTCCCTGTTCATTTCAGATTCAGTGAAAGTGAACGAATTTTTCATCAAATTGTTCAAGAATACAAAGAAGAAGAGCATGGCTACTCCTTCGTATTAAGAGGACTTCTGATGCAAGTCTTATCTCAAATCATACGTCGTGAGTTAGATGTTGCTTCCACACATAGTTCTAAACGAAACATGATTAACAATGCCTTGCAGATGATTAAGGAACATCCCGAGCATGCATGGAGTATAACAGAACTAGCCAAGAGCTGCGGTTATCATCATATTTATTTTTCCCAGTTATTTAAAGAAGTCATGGGTGTTTCACCGAAGCGTTATATGATTCATAAACGAATACAATTAGCTAAAAAGCTGCTTTTAAAAGAAGAAAAAGTTGAAGTTGTTGCTAGTAAGCTTGGCTATACTTCTATCCATTACTTCAGTCGGCATTTTAAATCCATATGCGGAATGTCACCATCTACGTTTAGATTATATGGTGAGGAAGATAATCACATTGCAGATAATCATAAAACAACAAAATAAAAAAGCCGCAACTACGCGGCTTTTAAGCTAGTATTCGTCAACCAGTCATAACTCTCTCTATAGGATAGTGGATCTTTGCATCCTTCAAGCCGCCACCAATGAAATACAAGCAGGTCGTTAATCCGATTCTTCCGAAAAACATCAGAAACATGAGTATACATTGGGCAAATATGCTAAGTTCCGGCGTTATCCCTGTAGACAAGCCCACCGTCCCGAAGGCGGAGCAAACTTCTAATACAATGGCTATCAGCGAATGTTGTTTGTCGGTAACGCAAATCGCAATGATTGATAGACTGCATAGCACAATCGCGAGTAACGTAATAGCTAATGATTTCAAAATATCATCCGGATGGAGCTCCCGATTAAATACTTTGATCGAGCGGTTTCCTCTCGCAAAGTGATAAATAAACAGTACATTTAAAGCGAAAGTGGTCGTTCGTATTCCTCCGCCTACCGAATTTGGGGATCCACCGATAAACATATAGAAACTCATAAGCAGGAGTGTCGGCATTGTAAAATCGTTAATATTCATTGTAGTTAACCCGGCGCTTCTTGTCGTTGTCGATTGAAACAATGCATAGAAAAAACTCTCATGCCACGATAAACTCTTAAAATAATTTTCATTTTCAAACAATAAGATAAGGATTGTACCTATCACAAGTAGGATACCATATGTTAGCGTAGTTAATTTAGTAAATAAAGAAAAGCGAAAAAGGTTATCTGAACTCCTTCTACGATATGATAAATAGGCCTTCACCTCAATTAACACGGGGAACCCAATCGCCCCAAAAATAATGAGAGCCATCGTAACCAGCTGAACAAAATAATCATGTGCATAAGGTATTAGGGATTGGCCAGTAATGTCCATGCCAGCGTTCGTCGTAGCACTGACTGCAGCAAATAAACCATGAATAAACGCCTCTTGCCAGCTATCATAATAGGCCAAAAAACGAACACCGAAGATCAGTGCTCCCACTAGTTCCGTCAGGAGAGTGAATCTCAAAATTTCTTTTACCAATTGGACGAGACCTGATAACGCGAACTGATTATTATCCACCATAATCATGCGACGCTCGCGCAATCCGATTTTTCTACCTACCAGAAGCCAAAAAAAAGTGCTCATCGCCATGATGCCAATTCCTCCGAATTGCAAGACGAGGATAATAACCAAATAGCCGAAAATACTGTAGGATTCAGCAACATTAAATACACCAAGGCCCGTGTCGCTTACAATGCTGACCGCTGTGAAGACAGTATCAAAAAAAGAAATGGTAACTCCGGGTTTATGCACCGCTGGTATACTGAACAGTATGATTGATAAAAGAACTGCTAATACATAATAGCCGGTAATCACTTGGGCAGGTGATCGCTTCTCTATCCAATTCCGCGTTTTATTCCACATGGGTAACCTTTTCCTTTCATATGCTTCATTCCCATACATCTTGAATTTCCAATATTTTGGTTTGCCCAGCATGCGGAATTAATATACCCAGAAAAAAAGCCGTCCTCAAGTAGAAGAATCTACTTATAGGACAGCCTCAATAAAGCTAGTATTCAACTTCTACCCCTGATTGCCTTCGACGGCGATTAAAAGTATTGCTGCGGCTAAACCTAAGCGGCGATCCAGCTTGTCGTTAGTGTCAGCGGAAAAATCAAGGTTTAGCTTTTGAACGAACGGATTGAAGTTTTGTTTGAACTCTGCGACCTTTGTCCCGTTTATCTCTACATTGTAATGCTGAGGAATCAAATTTGTCAGGAACCTCCGCAATAGAGCAAACAGCGCGTTATCTTCCTTAATCAATCCAATCTCCGAATCATTGGGACTCAATATGGCCCACTCATCCTTGAAGATCGACTTTAAGCCTTTTCTTTGCAGAGATCCTACCTTTTGCCCGGATTCTACATCTACTACGTCAAAGATTGACGAGAAATCAATAACACTTCGCGCTTGAATGCTGATCAACTCTTGTTGCATGGATTCATCCCCGTATATTCGGATGTCTTCCTTCAACTTGAAGGCTTTCATCTTGGAGAACAGAATAGCCCTTTCGTCCATGTCGAAAATATCGATTTTAGCGCCAAGTAGAGAAAGGATTTGTTTTCTAACTGCGAATTTTTGTTGTTTGAATTTCGGATTCAAGTCTTCACCCCCTACTATATGACATAGTAGTTCAACATTTTACTTCATAATCCTGCATCTCTGTCGAATAATGTCAGTGCCCTCGTATTTTTATCTTATTTTAAAAAGTAACAGGAACTTCTACTAAATCTTGAATGCTGCCGTCGCGGGCACTGCGTGTGTACACCATCAATGAACCGTTTGGTGTAGTAGGTGATCGATCAAATTTGAGTTGAACGTCGAATACTCCGAAGGCAGGAGCACCCTGTGTAGCTGTTGCAGCCTTTTCTTCCGTTATGGAACGCCCCATTGCGTCGCGAATTTGGTAATTTATCGTCGCTTCGAAAGCACGAGCGCTACCCATTAATTGTTGTCCGGAGGCAATCTTCGTTCCAGGTAACGGCTCATATACGACGATATTCGTCGAGGACGGAAGTGGAATGACCAAACGGAAACCAGGATAAATGACATCAGGTGATAAACCCTGACGATTACGGTTAGCTCGTATCAATTCGCTCATCGGTGTTCCGAAACGGCGTGAGATATTGAATAGAGTGTCCCCCTGCTCTACTTCATAAGCAAATGAAGCAACAAACAGCAACTGAGCGACTCTGATAATGTCCGGTTGCTGAATTTGGTTAAGTCCCGCCAACATATCAACACTTACAGAGAAACGCTCTGCGATCCTAAATAATGAATCTCCCTGCTGAACTTGATATAAAACAGAGCTTTGTTCCGCCATACCTGGCAATCTCGCTAAAAGTACTTGACCGGGAAAGATTCGGTTAGGGTCTGAAACAGATGGATATAAAGCATTAATCTGAACTAGTGACGGTACGTTGGTACCCAGTTGTTCAGCAATCGAATACAAGGTGTCCCCCGGGTGAACGGTATACAGCAAGTGGGTCCCTGATGAAATCGGCATGGAAACGCAACTCCTTCTTCAAAATAGGTATACACCCATCATATGCTGTATTTGTCTGTTAACGTGAATAGCGTTAAACATGAAATGTTTAATGATATAAGCATTTTAAATGAGATCTTTTGTTACAGATGACTGATATCCTCCAATAACCAGGAATGAGATCTTCTTCGCTATATCCTCTTTAGTCATTTTTACATACCCAGTAGCCCATTGAAATGCACCTTCATGAATGATATTTGCAAAAATAGGCACATAGATATTCATTTCGACATCTGAATGATTATTTTCTAGACTTTTCATCAAGTATATCTTCAACTCATTAACTATTTTCTCTTTCAGTTGTGGTACGACTAAACCTACATAGCTGTTGCGACATTGTATATTCGGTTGTTGATAAAAATCACATACCGCTAATACGAGCTGTATGATACTTTCTTGATCGAATTTGACTATACCTAAAGTATGTTTTTCAATAGCTGCTGATGCAGAATCCCCCATAATAAAGTCCAATAATTCATATTTATCATGAAAATGCGCATAGAAAGTAGCTCGATTAACATGAGCTTTGTTTGTAATATCTGCTATTGTTATTTTTTCAAAATCCTTCTCAGATACTAATCGAAAAAAGGCGTTTATTAAAGACTGTTTTGTTTGTGTCATTCTCAGATTCATTACTTTTGTCGCCATCTTTTTCTCCTTACTCAACAATTTAGCAATTTTGTTGCTATAGCAACATTCGCATATTGGTTGTTGGTTGTTCCATGAATCTATTGGCGGTATATTACCTATTAAAGCAACAGCTGTTACTTTAATATAACATGATAAGGAGTTTTGGAAAAATGAAAACGATTGTCATCATAGGTGCAGGGCCCGGATTAGGCTTCTCTCTGGCGAAAAAATTTGGTGAAAAAGGATTTAGAATTGCTGTCATATCACGTAACGTAGAGAAATTATCAATGATCGTAAGTGATCTCAAAAAACGAAATATAGATGCGAAGTCTTATCTAGCGGATGTCACGGATTTGGTTGCGCTCAAACAAACCATTCAAGCTGTTAAGAAAGATTTTGGTTCTATTGCTGTGTTAGAATTTAGTCCTTATGCAGGTTGGCATACATTTACAAATGTGTTGGAAACAACGCATGAATGTGTCGTTGAGCAAGTAAACAGTTACTTGCTGCCTGCAGTCCTTTCCGTCAATGAAGTATTGCCAGATATGATAAATAACGGCTCTGGGGCAATTCTGTTCACAACGGGAATTTCGGCTATGTATCCCTTACCTTTTGTCGGGAATGGCGGAATCGTTATGTCGGGTATTCGTAATTATGCAACAAATCTGCACAATGCTCTGAAAGAAAAGGGCATATACGTTGGGCATCTTTCAATCGGAACTCTTATACAAGCAGGGACAGAAGGAGATCCAGATGTCATTGCGGATATTTGGTATAACTTATATGAGAACAAGAACCATTTTGAAGAAATATTCCCACCAGGGTTCGATCCAGACAAGATGTCCAAATAAAATAAAGCAACAAGATAACCCAGCATGTCTGGTTGTCTTGTTGCTCTATCAGGTTTTTCTTCTATACTTGATTCGCTTGTGTATGTTTTTTACTCGCTGGTGCAAACCAACCGAAAAGAGCTATCGCAATCAAAACACCATAGAAAATAAGTGTCCAAACTGTGCCATGCGGGAAGTCATGATTGATCACACCAATATCTTCATGGGCCAGGGTTATGATAGCAAGCTTCACACCGACCCATGCGACGATCGCATAAGCCGTGGTCTCGAGTGCTGGCCGCTCAGCAAGCAGCTTCACAAACCATGTGGCCGCGAATTTGATCAGGACAAGCCCCGCGATTCCGCCAAGTAAGACAACTAGGAATTTCCCTCCATCCATACCACCGAAATCACCAAGCGGTGAATCCGGAAGACCAAGTGCCAGAGCTACCGCGGCAAGAATGGAATCGATCGCAAATGCCAGATCCGCAATAGCAATTTTTCCGACGGTTGGCCAAAATCTTCTTCCTGCGGCATCTTTCTTAATGTCCTCCTGATTGTTCTCATTTTCCTTGAAGAAACGCGCTTGGATAATGTGCTTTAACCCGAGATATAACAGATAAGCTGCACCAATCGCTTGTATTTGCCAAACGTTCGCTATAAATGATATTGCAAACAAAGCCGCGAAGCGGAAAACAAAGGCCATAATGATCCCATAGTTGATCGCTTTCTTCTTCTCATTCTCCGGTAAATGCTTCGCAATTACTGCCAAAACTAGGGCATTATCCGCGGATAACAATCCTTCCAAACCGATAAGTATCAGTAAAGCCCATGCATACTCTAACCAAAGTGAATCCAACTGTCCATCTCCTTTCAAAGTCAAACGGCACTTATTAGCTTGTCCGAATATAATATATCACTTTGCTGCTGTCAAATAGTTTTAGGAATAAACAGGGAAAATGTCATCTGTTATTCGTTAATGGTCTCCCTTATATTACCACAACTTCATTAAAAACATCCCGTACCCAATGCTTCACGCACGAAAAAAAGCCTGATTCCTCAGGCTTTTACTTATATCCAAACTATACCAACCATTCCCCTACTATGCCTGCAATCTCCCACTGACCGTCTGACCGTCCCAACAGTGTGATGGAATTGCCCTGCACTGCTGTACCAATAAGGGATTTCCCTCCATTTGGTGTCAGAATGCTTTTACCAGGCTGTGTTACGAGATTAAGTCGATTCGAAGCTTCTACAAAAAAAGTATAAGAAACAGATGCTTTTGCTGTGGGTAGTGTCAGACTAACTTCCCCGGATGCGCCGGCATTGGTGATTTTGAATCCTATGTAGTCGAGGGTGATGGCACCGGAGGACGTGTAAGCTTGAATGAGCAGCGGATGTTTTTCTGCATAAATGTCCTCTGATGTGGGATCTATCGAATAAATGCTTTGACCTCCACCTTTGATGGAGCAGTTGAGATAGGCCACGTTCCGTATGATTTCTGTCTTGTTTTTCTTTAACGAAAATCCCCGTTTAATCAGGGGGACTTGTCGTGAATCAATGGATTCACAATCGACATAGACCGCATTTCCGATAACGCTTCGTACCTGTGCGGGCACCGTTGTAAGAATGAACGAGGAACCATATCCGTAAGGGTCATCTGGCTGATTAACCGTATTGCAGTTGATCGCTTTGCAGCGAATATAGGAACGCTTCGCGCTGTCCGCGGAGAAAGATAAGTCAGAGAATCCGCCGTATTGCTCACTATCGGCGATACAATCGATTAATTTAATTTCACCTTGGACGGCTTTAACCCCATCTCCTCCATAATTCATGGAGTAACCAAATGAATTGCCTTTTGTGATGCAGCGATCAAAAACAATATCAATGGGCGCACTAGCCGCAGTTGGCTTCAACAAAGTAACTAGGAAACCGCGACCTGTATTCCCTTCCGCCACACATTGAATGAAGCGAATATTTTTCAGCAGATCCAGTTGGCCGTTCGGCTCAATATCGACACCACTCTGCGGAGCTGTCCCTTTCGTGTTGGTGAAGCGGCAATTTTCCACAGTAAGGCCATCTACAGAAATAACAGATAAACCTTGTCTGCGGTTATTGTCCGCTCGGCAATTTCGGAGTACAACATTCCGGCAAAAAGCAACTGTCGATTCAAAATATCCGATATAAAACCCATCTCCGCCACTGTCATTGGCATTGATATTTTCAATAAGGACGTTCTCTGAGCCGCTAATATCGAAAATGTGGGCTTGTTCACCGGACGTATATACTGCTTTATTCATACGTAATGTGGAGCCATTACCGTTGATATACACGTCCTTGACGGTTTTGATCCGAATTAACCGTTCATAAACGGGACTCACTCGACTCAGTGTGTCAATCGCTTGAATAACCGTCCCCGGTTCTAGCTCAATTGCGATTTGGCTTGGAATGAACAGCTGCCCTGTTAAGTAAAAGCCGCCCCGCTGCTTAGGAATGAATAACTTGTGTCCAGTAGAAGCATTCAATGCCGCTTGTAAAGCTAATGTATCGTTCGTTACGCCATCACCCTTGGCACCGAACCACGTTGCGATAATCGTATCCTCATACATGCGTTTGAATCGCTTTCCATTCGTAGATACAAGTACGGTCCCCGTGTTATCAGCGGTAGTCGTGTCATTCGGGTCATAGCGGAAGAAACCTTCTTGCATCTCATTCGTTACGTAGTAAGCTAAACTCGGATTAGGATCAAGTTCACTCCTCAGATCCTCCAGCTTGACTGCGATGCACAATTGCATGTCCAGCAATTCAAGTAATTCTTTTTTACGATTTTTATTCGCGATACCATATACGGAACCGGTTACCGTCTGATCTTTGGCGAAGACAGTTGACCTTCCTGCACCCTCCCACAGTCCTGTAGAGATTGCAGCAATCCCCCCCAGACCTAACGTGGCTAGGAGCTTCCTGCGGCTAATTAATGGTTTACTCTTTTCTTCCCGCTCTGTTGTTCCCTCAACGTCCACTTTTTGTGCAGCTTCTTCTACATGATTTGATTGATTAGATGGTTTAGACATAGCTATCTTTACTCTCCTTTTCCCGACATGCGGGTAATAAGTAGGGTTTCAGTAATGTCAGCCTTTCAATCCCGTTGAAGCGATTCCTTGAACAAAGTATTTTTGAGCAAATAGAAAAACGAAAAGCACAGGCACAATTGTAATAACGGCGCCAGCCATGACGAGCGTCATCCGGTTTTGAACTTCGTTTTTCAGAAACAGCAGTCCGAGAGGAAGTGTAAACATATGTTTATCCTGCAAGTAAATAAGAGGCTCTAGTGTGTTATTCCATGCGCTCATGAAGGTGAAAACAGCTAGTGCCGATAAGGCAGGTTTCGCTAGAGGAAGATAGATCTTATAAAAAATTTTCCATGGATTTGCCCCATCTACCCAAGCTGCATCATACAGTTCTCTCGGTAGAGTCTTATAAAACTGGTGCAGCAAGAAGATGCCAAATGCCCCGCCAAGAAAACTCCTCACAATAAGCGGATAATACGTATCAAGTGCACCGACAGATTTCCAGATAAAATAAGTGGGGATCATCGTAATTTGGGATGGCAGCATCATCGTACCTAACATCGATAAGAAAATAAGATTCCTACTGCGAAATTGGAAGAAAGCTAAACCGTAGGCTACGATCGCACAGGAAGCTACGGTTCCAATCAAATCCATCATCGTGACAAAGATGCTGTTCACGGTGTATTGCAGAAAGTTAACCTCAATCCACACCTGCTTGTAGTTATGCCATACGAACGGTTCCGGTATTAGTTTGGGTGGTAAGGTTAGTTCCGAGCCCGATGCTGTCAAAGAAGTTGAAAGCATATATAGGAAAGGAACAAGCATGATAAAGGATCCAATGCCTAATATCACGTAAGCGGCAGTTCTTAAACCAGGGTTTGTTTTATTCATAATGCACCCACCTCTTTTCCGTGACCTTCTGTACAATGGTGATGAGCAGAATGATCAGGAACAGTCCCCATGCCATGGCGGATGCGCTGCCCATTTTAAAGTTTAGGAAAGAATCGCGGTAAATCAGGATGTTCGGCACCATATTCCGATCTGCAACAGAAATAACGTCACCTAGCATAACAAGAAACACGTCAAATGCATGAAAAGCAGAAATCGTTGAGAGGATCATCACCATATACAACATAGGGGACACAATTGGCATAATGATTTTGGTGAATAAAGTCCAACCTGTCGCACCATCCATCCGTGCAGCTTCCAACATTTCTTCCGAAATATTTTGCATGCCAGCTAAAATGATAACCATGGAATAGCCGGCCCCTTTCCAGACGTTAATGAGGGCGATAGACCCAATGACTAACCACCATTTCCCACTCCGTATCCAATCGACCGGCCCAATCCCCATCGTATGTAAAATCCAGTTTAACAAGCCAAATTCATTGTTGAAAATCCATAGCCAGATCATCCCCCCTGCCACCCAAGGTGTGATCACAGGGAGAAAGAAGATCACCCGGAACAAGGATTTACCCCGAATCTGCTGATTGAGCAAATAGGCCAGAATAAGGGCGACGAATGTCTGAAGCGGCACGAATAGGATGGCAAAATAGCCGACATTACGCATGGAAAGCCAGAACACTTTTTGATGTAGGAACTGGCTCCAATTGCGCAAACCGATCCATTGCGGCGGGTTGAATAAATCCCACTTCGTAAACGTGATATAAAGTGAAAATACGAAGGGAAACAAGAAGAAGATGAGCAGCTGCAGGACAAAAGGTAAAGTGAAGGCGAAGCCCCACCAGCCTTGTTTGCGCATTGGAACACCCCTTTCTAAGTCCAAGCCGGTTATTTGTTATCGTCGAGCACTTGTTGGACTTTTTGTTGAATTTCTTTGGCTCCGTCTTCTGGTGCACGCTTACCGTCCATAATATCGTTCAAGATCGGGCCGGCGGCCGCTCTCCATTCGTTCCAGGATGCGTTCTCATCCAGTGTACCACCCGCCTCTTCAATCCCTTTCGTATACGCTTTTTTGTTAAGAGGTTTGGTCGTCGATTTCTCGAGCTCTGCCAGAGCCGTTTTCTTCACTGGCAAGCTTGTGCCGCTTTCCGATAGCAAGCCTTGCCCCTCATCACTCAAATAGTACTTGAGGAATGTCCATGCGGCTTCCTTCACATCAGGTTTGGATTTGGAATATAGAACCCATTGATTCACAACCATCGGAACGAAGCGTTTGCCATCCATACCGATAGGCATCTTAACCGTGTCCCAATCAAGGTCCGGTTTGCTCTTATTGAGTGAAACTTGCGTTGCATACTGCATGAATGTCATCGCCGTCTTCCCATTTTCGAAAAACTTGCCTGTAGCTGCAGCTTCTCTAGTAGGACTAACCTTCAGTTTATTGATCGTATCGGACCAGGCTGTCAGCCCTTGAATTGATTTTGGATCTGTAAAAGCAGCTTTAGTTAACGTTGAATCGAGCGAGGAACCGCCGTACGCCCTCATCCAAGGCAACCAACCTAGTGTGATATTACTTCCTGCTTGGAAGCCGTAAATATCTGCTTTTCCATCACCGTTGGTGTCTTTTGTCAACTTCTTCGCAGCTTCTATCATATCATTGTAGGTCCAATCATCCGTCGGCAAGGGGATGTTATTATCTTTGAAAATTTGTTTATTAAAAGCCAATGCCCCAGGGTTGATCCCGTGTGGGATTCCGTATATTTTCCCATCCAGTTTGGCGGATGTAAGAGCACTTACATAGTCATCCGTCTTCATGTCACGCTTGATGTACGGTTCTAAATTCTCCGCAACCCCTCGTTTTCCATAACCTAGAACAACGGCGTTTTCTTGAAGCCAAAGATCTGGCGGATTGTTTCCAGCAATACGGGTAACGATTTTAGTAACAAAATCCGCCCAGGGTGTCTCCTCGATTTCTAGGGTAATGTTCGGATACTTCACTTGAAAGTTAGTGATGATTTTTTTGCTAGTGATGTCATAACCGCCAGGCAAGCCAATTTTTAGCGTGACATCTTTTAACGGTGCTGCTGTTGGTGCTGCCGTGGCCGTTCCACCTGCACTGCTAGGTAACGTTCCCGCTGCTTTCTCGTTTGAACAGGCCGTGAGTGATAGTGCTGCTATGATGCCAATAACGATTGTCTTTTTGTTCATGAGTATGACCTCCCTTTTAAGAACAATTTCGAATCAATGACCTAGGATTTGACCATCCTGCAGAAGCTGTTTCCGCAATAAATTGTAATCCAGATCCTGCAATGCACATTGATGCTCTAGCGCCAAAGCGGCAGCAGTCGCTGCAGATTGACCAAGAATCATAAACACAGGTTCCATTCGAATAGAGCCATAAGCAATATGTGAGGAAGACAAACAGACCGGCACGACAAGGTTTGTGCACTCTTCGCCTTTGGGAATGATGGCTCGATACGAAATCGGATAAGGCCCATTGGGACTAATTTCAACATTTCCTTCATTAATACATCGTCCATCTAGAACCAATCTTCTGCAATTGTGTGAGTCCATGGTATAGGCGGCTAAGCCTACCGAATCCTGTTCAGTTGTGAAGTGGCGACAATGATGTTCTGTCATGACAACATCTGAAATCATACGTCTTGCTTCACGAATATAAAGTTGGTGCGGCCATCCGCCAGTCGTGGTAAACTCATCTGCTGGAAGCCCCCAAGTCTGAACCTCCGCTCGAATCACTGCTGGGATCGTGTCATCATTGGCCAAAAAATAAAGCATGCCCATATTATAATGTAGATGTTCTTGATAGAGCCGCTCACGATTCAAATAGCTCGCTTCAGGCCAAGCATAATTACGTCCGATATAATCGGTTGAAATGGCTCCCCAATTATTCAAGTCACTCTTACCGCCGGGCATCTCCTTGTTGAGCTTTAAGGCATCCCAGACGCCGTTACGGATATATCTCGCCAATAATGCAAATTCATCACAATTGTAGTTAGGTGGTTCTGGAAAAGGAAGCTGACGTTCTCGATTGCTACTCAAACAAATCCGGAAGTTATAAGCCTGAACGGACTCATCTCCCTGTCCTTGCACACCGGGTGCTACGTCGGATATGCCTGCGAGCAGACCGCTGTCTATTTTACCTTCTCGTACATAGGGGTCTACCCAAGCGGTAAAATTATGTTTCGGATGACCAAAATGAATGCCATTCAATATCTCTTTATACACGGTGTTGGATTCTCTGCCTACATGATAGGAAACGCCTGCCCGAGCAAGTAGATCACCTTCGTAGGAGGCATCTATGAACATAGGCGCTGTATAGATTGTTCCGTCTTCCATGTGGATTTGTGTAATACGACCTGATTGGAGTTCTACGCGATCTAAATGCTGTTCAAAATAAACAGGTATCTCATCTCGCTGTAACCAACTCATAAAGATGTCTTCTGCGACGTGAGGTTCCAATGCCCAAGCCCTTCCATCCGGCTCATCACTCCCATAGTATTGACCCAGTGTTTGATAGAACTCGCTGGAAATCCCACCAATCGCACCGGTGTTACCAACATCCGTACGTCCGAGACCACTTGCTGTCATCCCTCCTACATGTTGACTGAATTCAGCTATCACCGCCTTGAGTCCCATGCGACTAGCTTGAATGGCTGCTGCTATGCCTGCGGGCGTACCGCCATAGATGCAAAGATCAGCCTCAATATGATTAGGTTGCCGAGGTAGAGGTTGTTTGGGCTTATAATAATACAAATTTGAAAAAGAACTCATTCTGGATCCTCCTCCGTATAATTTGCAAGTGATTATGTGTTAAACAACAGCATTTGTTCTATAAATCGATGCGCTCAACAGGAGAGTAACGGATAGATCGGAGCTGCGGAGTATGTACCTTTCTTCCTAAATGAAGAGATTCCATGCCAAGGTTAATCATTCCCGTTGTGAGAAATGTACGCTCCGCACTGACAGGAGAATGATTGGTCAGTACCATCTGCTCGATCAGTCTTGTCAGTTTCTCGAAATGCTTGTAAGGTCGACCTATGCCGCTTTCACAACGGGCCGCCGTAATCTCGCCACTCGCTCCACGAAAAGCAAACCCCCACTCCCTTATAAAACGCTGAAGCTGAAGAACGTAGCCTTTCAATCCGTCGTTATATTCAATAATGAACAAGACAGGTACGTCTACATGTTCCCTGGGATGACCGGGTAGAACATCTCGAACTGTGAGAAGTGCCTGAACCATGAGTTCCTCGGGAACCTCCCCTCGATCCATAGCGGCCCACACGGATCTCCCCTCCAGTGCTTGAACGGAACTGATCCCGGTCTCACCACCATATCTCTGCTCAGCTAATGCTTGCAGCACCTCCATGCCATGAAACCCATAGGATTCGACTCCGAGCCAACTAATCACAAAAATCTCCTTCACCTGTTGAAGTTGATTGGGTGAATAACTTGGTATTTGAGGTGCATGTGAAATGGAGGATCCTCCGAGAAAAGGCAGCCCCCTTCTTGTGAGCTCATTGTAAATCCACTCCGCATCCTGCATGAGATAAGATAGATGCTTATCATTAAATATCGGAATTGTAAGCCCTAAGCGATCCAATGCACGAAATGTTTCTTCAAAAAAACGACGGCGTGGATACATCTTTTGACGCTTCTCGTTCCACGGATACTCACCATGCTCACCAATTAATATCACGCCATCAATTGGAATTCCGATATGTGGAGCGGCAATAGCTTGCTCGATGGATGTATAGATAGGAATACCTCGCGATTGTGCTTCTGCAGTACCGATATCATTAGCAGGTACCTGATCTAGATAAAGCGAAACGACTTCGATTTGCGGAACATACCCGAACAATCCTAGCAAGCGTCCGATGATAACTTCAGCATGAGAATCAGGACGATATTCCGTGATGATGGCAGCTACTTTTTTTCGCTCGTTCCGCGCTTTCATAAAGCAATTCCCTGTTCAACTCCACTTATTTGAGGCACAAGTTGTTTCCTCCTATGCCTGTTCCATTAATAGGCAAGCCGTCAAGGCAGCCGACCAATGAAAATCTCTGATAACGTCCATCTTTTGACGAATATTATATCTACCCAGATGTGGCCCTTTTCGATCGCATTCTACAGGTGGTACTTGGTCAGCAGAATCAAAATACTCAAAAATGACTCCGTATTGCTCATAGTATTTCTGAACCATCTGGATACTTTGCTGTGCAAGCTTATCTGCTTCCTCATTCCTCCCTTGTCTCTTAAGACCGATATATACAAGATAGTTCATATTCATCCATACAGGACCTCGCCACATATCCGTGCTGTACGTTTTTTCAGAAGCTGCAGTCGTAGGAATAGGGAATTGTGTTTGAAAATGATTGGTATCCTGCAAGATGGAAATCAATCGCTCTGTACGCTCATGGGGTATATGATTTAGGAGCAGTGGGAGAAATCCACTTACCGCCTTCACTCGAGAAAAGTTTCCATCCATGTCTAGATCAAAATAAAACCCCTCACGCTCATCCCAGAGTAAATTGTGAATTTGACTAGTTAAATCAAGTGCTTTTCGGTGCCAGTGTTGAGCTCGTTCAGTTTCACCGAGTTCATCAGCGATCAATCCGATGTAATAAGCATCTTGGGCAACGAATACAGAGAAATCCACGGCGTCCAGTACTGCCGCTTGATCAAACCGAGGAGAATTGTCCATACCGGATTCCCCGGAACGGCAAAGTGGATTGCCTTCAATCATCCATTCCAGCAGCCCATTCCCATTGCGATCACGGTTCGTTATATCCCAATTCACATAACGTTCGAGTATAGGGAGTGCATAACGCAAGTAAGAGCTTTGTTTGGTATGAAGGTAGTTTTCCCAGACACCCCAAGCCAGTATAGGGGGCTGGGTTATGCCAGAGCCTGATCCATCCACTTTGTAGGTATGCGGAATCATGCCATCCTCCCACTGTGTATCCAGTACGGATTTGAGAAAATGCCATGACAGCTCTGGGTCCAACAGATTCATAGCAAGCGAATGAAAGACAGAGTCCCATAACCACATTGCTCTGTGAGGAACACGATCAGGCGTTGACCAGTGCTGACGAATCACGCCTTCAGGGGCAAGGGTGTTGACTTTCATTACACTAAAACACTTCAGGAGCAGTCGTTCTTTCATCGGATCATGAAGTCGTGGTGCATGTTGATAATAGTGTAGTCTGGCTTCAGCTTCCTCCAAAGAATCGAATGACAATCCCACCACGACTCGACTAACTGCTTCTTCAATCTGGCGACCATATGCTAAGGCCCATCGTTCCTTATCTCTTAGCAAAGCGATGACATCCTGTCCATTTGCTGACTCTGTAATGAAAAGCGAATCTTCAGCCCAGGCTTTACCACCATCTTCTACTTCAAAACTTAGCTGGATGTTAACTGACGAAGGAGCTTTCCCAATAAGTGTATGCCAGCTCTGATAAACCGCCATCAGTGGACCTTCCTCCAATTCCGTTAAAAGCACGTCTCCCGTGGCAATTTGAACATCACCGGCATGCGGAACGAGAAATTGTAACCTTCGTCTTTGAGGTGTATGAAATAGTAGGCTATACGCTCCCTCGCCCACTGTAGCAACGAACTGAGAATAGGAATCCGTTTGCCCGTCATAACCGGAAAAAGCAAACAGAGCACCTTCTTTCCATAGATTAGGTAAATTTTCTCGGACATTTAGCGCTATCTTGCTCCCCGTCAAATTTGCTCTCTCCCTTATGAACCCGTTTTATTGATATTATTATCTCGCAATTCAGATAAAGGGTTATATAGAACAATTTGCTCAATCGTTACATGATTTTGCTCTTTTCCTCATTTCGGTACGGAAATCACTGTGGTATACTCAGAATTATCTGATAGTTAAGGCGGGTGAACAGCAATGGATGTTTTGAAGAAAATTGAACCTTTCGAAGGTAGACGCTTCCCATTACGAATGACTGAAGTCATTAGCTGTTTTCACTTAGTAAGACCGCACTGGCACGAACACCTTGAATTTATACAGGTTATTGAAGGTGAGGTACAAATTCTTATCGACAATCGAACCTTTATAGCCAAAGCACCTTGTATTTTTTTTATAAATAGCTGCAAGATTCATTCCATGCATTCGTTAAACGGGAAGAACAGTACCATCCATGGGATGATATTCGACATGACCTTATTAACTGGCTCCTCTGAGCATTCCGAATTACAGCATGCACTCGCTCAATTCATTCAAACAGCTCCGGTCCAAGAGCCCATCTACCCCGTACATCCGTTATGGAACGAACTGAATCCCCATTTTGAAATCGCATACAAAGAATACGCGGAGCAAAATATCGGTAGCGAGCTCATTATCAAGTCGTCGCTATATCGCATGATGATCCCTTTACTTCGAAACTATCAGCAAGAACTTTCTCTTTCAAAAGACTTGAACAAAAGCTTTGATCAATACAAACGGTTGAAACCGGTCATTGAATATATAGAGTCCAGTTATGCTCAAAAAATTTATACGGACACCCTCGGTGGACTTGTGAATTTAAGTCCTTTTCACTTTACACGCTTTTTTAAAAAGGTAACGGGACTTACCCCGATGAACTACATTAATCGTTATCGGGTAGAAATGGCCAAACGATTATTAATCGAACATAACTTAAGCATCACGCAAATTGCTGAACGCACAGGCTTCTGTAATGTTAATTACTTCGATAAAGTATTTAAGGAAATGAACGGATTCACACCACTGGAATTAAGGAAGCAATTCACCGATGGTTAAACAATTTCAATAGAGAGCCAAAAATATCAATCTAACCACTCTCTTTAAGTGAGGGGTTATTTTCCTTATATTACCATAATATAGGTTGACATTTAAGTCATATTTCAGATATTCCCATTATGTTTAAACGTTTTAATTAATTGTTTTCCATATTATACATAATGCCTTTTAACAAGGAGACACTAGAGTACTGAGGTGATCTCCTATGCTCGTTTCAAAACTGTCGCAAACGTTTGAGGGTAACGACGATTTCGTAAGCCGTAATTTAATGCGAGCGGATACGGTCATCTCGCTGTATTATTTAAAATCTGTTGTCGATGACAAAAAAATTTCTGAACAGCTGATCAAGCCGTTTTTTGCTTTAACCACGTTCGAGTATGAGCAATTCCTCCAATCCTTCTCGGATTGGTCACAACTCCATGAAGAACAAAAAGCAGTGAATAAAATGTTAAACGGAGCGGTTGTTCTCCACATAGGAGAACGCTTTTTTACTGTTGGCATCCCCAATTATGAGGGTCTGACGGTTGGCGAAGTGATGACCGAAAACGTCATTGCTGGCCCGCAAACTAGTCTGAACGAGAATCTTGACATCTCGTTGAATTTGATTCGCAACCGCTACCGATCTGATACTCTTACTGTGTCGCATAAACAAATCGGCGAGATGAAATCTTCTAAGATCACGATCGTGTACGATAAAAAATATGTGGAAGAAAGTGTGTTGCAGCAAATTCAAACTAAAATAAAAGATATATCCCTCCTAACGATTTCCTCCAGCAGTCAGTTGCAACAGAAATTGAATGAAACGAAATGGTCATTGTTCCCAACGATGATGATCACCGAGCGATTAGATCGAATTACTAAAAATTTGCAAGGTGGTAAGACAATCGTTTTACTTGAAGGATCGCCATTTGCAGTCATAGCACCGGCGGTGTTTTTCGACTTTTTTGCTTCAATGGACGATATCATTCAACTTTCTATTGCTGCAAAATTTCTATCTTTCTTGCGTTATATCGCCCTTTTCATCACCGTTTTTTTACCGGCATTTTATATAGCTGTCGTTACTTTTAATCCTGAGTTTTTGCAGACACAAGTCGTCCTAATCGTTTCAGGCAGCCGTGCGACTGTGCCATACCCTGCTTGGATAGAAGTTCTATTCATGATGTTATTAATGGAATTTTTGATCGAGGCGACCGTACGTTTGCCCAAAACTATCGGACCAACTGCTGCTACAGTTGGCGGCCTTATTTTAGGACAAGCAGCATCTGGCGCCGGACTTGTCGCAGACGTCATGATCATCATTGTCTCGGTTGTGGCTATTACGAATTTTGTTATACCGATCAATGCGATGTCGTTTGCCATTAGAGTTATTCGTTATCCAATGATACTGTTGGCTTCTTTTTTCGGAATGCTTGGACTAGTGCTGGGGATAATTCTTTTACTTGGCTTTCTTTGCAGTCATCGGAGTTTCGGTAAACCTTATTTGAGATGGTTTTACGAGGATAAAGCACATGAGACATTAAAGAGGTGAGATCCTTGCTTGAAAAACGATATATGTACTATGTCATGTTTATTTTGATCTTGAGTGGTGCTGATGTATTTACGGCCAATTTCCTTCCTTATTATAGCTATAAAGGAGCCATAGCGGGAATGATAACGGCTACGATAGTGGCACTTATCCTTTGTTATTCGTTGCTAAAATCGTTAGGTAAATTTCCAGGTAAAAATTTGGCGGAAATTATGCGAGAAAGCAGAATACCACCATTTTTGCGTGTTCTATTTTTATTGGTTTTTTTACTAGTTTGGATCGCAATGGGATGGTTCATGCAGGGGCAATCCGTGATGGCCTATAAGTTTTATTTTCTACCGAACTTTCATCGCAGTACCATCTGGGTTGCTCATGCTGTTGTTGCAGCAGTTCTATCAAGATTAGATTCCAAGTCCATATTGTTCCTTTGTGAAATCATTTTTCTATTGTGCGTGGGTATTGAGATTGCAGTGATCTGGATGTTCAGTACGTATGAATTTTTTTCATGGCAAGACATTTTGCTTGCGTTAACCTATGCGCCGTCCAAGCCAACCTTTACGACGATTTCGTTATCCGCTATCGTATTCGCTGGGTTTTCGACAATGGCAGCTTTTAACAAAGAAATCGTACAAGAAGTCAAGAAAATCAAGGCAGCGGTCTTTATCGCGGCGTTCGGTTTGTTTATGCTTTTGAGCAGACAATTGCTAGTAATAGGAGCATCAGGAGTAGACGCGGCGATGAAGTATTCGATGTCCGGATTCTCAGCGGTAGATTCAATTCGCGTTGAAGCATTCATAACCGAGCGGGTTATTTATTTTTTTCTCGTTATGATTACCTCGGTTCTGGTTGTTGGAAACATTCTTCTTTGGCATTCTGCGATAGTGATGCTTAGAAACACGCTTAAGGTTTCACTAAGAACGGAATGGTTAATTATTGCTTTTATTTCACTTATCCCTATTGTTCTGCAAAAATGGTTGATGACTCCTGTCTTTCAGTCAGCATTCCGTTCCTTTACTTGGATTCATCTTGTTTCAGATGTACTGTTTGTTATTTTACTTATGTATTGCGCTAAAAGAAAGGCACATACAACATATGAAAGTTAATTGTGCAGCTGTTGCACTTCTCCTTTGTTTTCCGCTGCTCCTGATGGGATGCAGGTCCAAAGACATTGACAAGAGAGCGTTCGTAATCGCAATGGGGATTGACGCTGGAGAAATAGATTCGGATCACTTCATGATCTCGCTTAAGATCGCAGTTCCTTCTAGTGATCCTAAGAAGAGCGATAGTAATTTTATTACCATGGAAGAAGAAGCACGATCGATATCGGAAGCGATAAGTAAAATGAAATCCAAAATAAATAAGAAAATTGATTTTAGAACTGTAAAAGTGATCCTTGTCGGTCAAAAAGTAACGAAGAAAAACATGGATGCTTATACTAATTTTATTGTGAGGCACCCGGAAATCCAATTAATTGCTTGGACAGGAGTCGCAAAGCCTACCGCCAAAGAGGCATTAAAGAAGAAACCAAAAACTGAAAAAGGAAACAGGGAGTTTTTTAACTCCGTTTTTACAGATGCTGCCGCAGAATCGTACTCTTTGGTTCCTGAAACATTATCAGACTATTATCGCAGGACTGCAGCTAATGGTCAGGATCCTTATATGCCGGTAATTGATGCCGATACAGAGGATCTGAAAATATCGAGTACAGCCTTATTCGATAAGAAACATCAAGTATTGGAATTAAATGAACAACAATCAATGACTTTTAAAATACTCACAAAAGGCATCCAGACAGCGTCCATTAGTGTGGAGTCTGATGGCATACTCTATACAACCAATCTAGATATTAAAAGCGGAACGTTCTCTATTCACGCCGATTCGAATCCACCTTTCATCATATATAATGTAAAAGCAAGTGGCGTATTGCAAGAAACAAGCAATGATAAAACAATTAGCACAACTGATTTGATTAGAATCGAACAGTTGCAAGAAAAAATAATTAGCGAAAGAATCCTGGATTTACTCGGAAAAATCAAGAAAAGTAATCTCGATCCATTCGGATTCGGTTTAAGGTATAGGGCAACTCATCTCAATAACAAGACAAAATGGCAAAATTGGCTTAACATGTATCCTGACATCCAATTGAAAGCTAGTGTAAAAATAAATTTGTATTCGACTGGAGAGGTAAGATAACGAAATTGAGCTTATGGCAGATATTCAAAAAAGGCAACCGATCCACTTGGTCGGCTGCCTTTTCTGTTTACTTAACGTGGAATTAAACTGTCGCTTTGGACATGTCCTCGAAATATTCGATAACGACCTCCCGAAATTCTAAAGCAGCAGGTGATATGTATCGACTCTTGTGCCACAACAACGCGATTTTCCGCACCACTTCATGTGTCTCTATTTGGAGATATTTGATTTTCGCTAGTTCATTCCTCGCCGTGCTTGGTATGAAGGCTATGCCAATTTCGGCTTCCACCAGATTAACCAGCCTTGCCGGTTCATCCCCCTCGTACACATAATGTGGAGTAAATCCAGCAGTTTTGCATGCCGCGTCCATTAAATCGCGCGTACCGTAACCAATTTTTAACCCTACTAACCATTCATCCTTCAACTCAATCAGCGACACACTGCTTCGATCGGCCAGTCGATGCCCTACTGGAACAGCGACAAGGATGGGATCGATGTACAGGATTTGACATTCGATGTCATCCCGCTTCACAGGCGGCGAGGACAAACAATAATCTACCTCACCTCTGTCTAGCAGATCAACCATCTCCTGTGTGGTCAGCATTTGCACATGAAATTGAATATGTGGACGCTTTTGCCGAAATTTCCGAAGAATGTGGTGTAATACGCTTGCGCTAGTCACCCCTAGTTCAAGTGTGCCATGATCAGGACTTGATAAATTGGTAAGCTCCAGCCTCCCCTGTTCCAATTCAAACAAAGCCCTTTCTGCACGGCGAAGAAATATTCTTCCGAACTCATTCAATTGCAGCTTTCTACCTACTCGATCAAATAGCGAAACACCTAGATCTTCCTCCAGGCGTTGAATGGTTTTACTTAATGATGATTGTGTAACATGCAGCCCCCGGGCAGCTTCGGTTACATGCTCCGAACGAGCTACCGCGAGAAAATATTGTAATTGAAGAAGTTCCAATTTCGCACACCCCATTCATTCCTTCTAGTCAATGAGATTATAGCATGCAATGCGTTGGAATATATAACTGATTTCAAGTAAGATGACAATAATATTTCATAAGAAAGGGTTGAACATCTTGAATCGTAAATTGGTTCTTTACATTGTTGCTTTTGCCGCGTTTCTGGGGCCGTTCACGCAAACCATTTATACCCCAATATTACCTGAGGTTGCTAGTGAGCTTCACTCCACCTCATTCGTTGTAAACCTAACAATTTCAGTGTTTACCTTATTTCTTGCCATCATGCAGATAATCTATGGTCCACTTACGGACTTAAAGGGACGCCGCAAAGTCATGCTTTTCGGAATAGTGTTATATGTTATCGCTTCGGTGGGCTGTTTTTACTCTGATACGATAGCGTTACTGCTGGTCTTCCGAGCGCTGCAGGCAATCGGCATCGCTGCTGGATCAGTCGTAGCCGTAACCGTCATTAGTGATTTGTTCGAAGGGAAAGAGCGTGGCCAAGCGATGGGGACCTTTCAAATGTTGGTTTCGTTAGGCCCTGTGCTCGGGCCGGTCATCGGCGGATTCCTTAGCGGTTTGTTCAATTTTCACTCTGTGTTCATCGCTCTTGCAGCTACCGGTATGCTTGTGCTGGTTTTCAACTACCTTTATTTGAAGGAAACAAAGCCAGACAATGTCGAAGCCCGCCGATTTCAACTACGAGATTTTGTAGCCATTCTTCAGAATCGGGTTGGATCGTCCATTATTTACTTGGGCTTTATTCAATATTATGTGTTTTACTATTTCCTTGTTTTTCTGCCCAACATTTTAACCGATAGTTACGGCTTGTCAGCCCAGCAAAAAGGACTTGTATTTCTACCTATGTCGCTTGGCATTGTGGTCGGTAGTTACTTAGGCGGGAGAATACAAGCACGATTTGAAGGAGAAAAGCTTCTCGTACTAGCCACTTATCTTAATGCCATTTCAGTACTACTATTTCTCATATTTTACTCGATTTCTTTACCATTGCTGCTAATCGGAATTATCTGTTTTGAGTTATCGCTAGGGTTTTCGCTCCCTGTGCAAACGACTCTATTGACCAGTGCTTTCACGCATAACCGTGCGACTGCTGTCGGCGCGTATAACTTTTTCCGTTATATGGGAATGGCTGTGAGCCCAATCGTGGGGAGCCTATTCTACCAGATCGGTGGCTATGTCCTGCTGTTTGGATTTATCATTGTCATATATCTAGCATATGCCTTCCTATTGTCGCGACGTTACCTTGGTGCACAAGCAAAACGTCCATCCCTTGGAAAGGGATGAGTGTAATAACGGTGATTTTTGCAGATGAAATCCCACCCTTGGCGTGATTACGCTAAGGTGGGTTTATTTTCGTATAATGCATCGGTCAATCCTGTTACTCTATGAAGTTACTTGCATACCATAAGAAGATTACCATCAGGGTCCCTAAAATTAAACCAATGACCATTCTCGATGCCAGTTGTTAATTGCACATTCTTCGCTTGCATAAATGCGTAAGCTTGTTGAATATCTTCTGTACGAAACTGAAATGCAGGTACTTGATATACGTTTTTTGGCGAGAAAATTTTGCTATCCAGAACAATATTGGGTCCTTCCATTTGAAGTACATAAATATGACCAAAAAATAGCTCACCGTCCGTTGGCAAGCCTAATATGTCACAATACCAATCACGTGCTTTCTCAATATTACTTACTGGAATAAAAACTCCGCCAATTTGATTTTTTACCGGATTCATAACATTCCTCCAAAGTAATGAATAATATCTTACCTAAGGACAAGTCCTTTGATCGAGTTCATCAAAAATTGCCCTGTTATATATTCCATATTTTCCCTTGAAAGTCCTTTTCGATTCTATCAACTGTTTTCCCTAGGCAATACAAAAAAGCCGCACATACGCGACTTTTAAGCTGATATGATTTGCTACATCTATCTCGTCATTTGCTTGCTTAGTGTTTCTTGCGGTAGATAGGCATCATGCTCTCTCAGAGTTGTAATTAATTGCTCTGTATCCAACTCACAGGCCGCTTGTCCTGTACGAATCGTCTGTACTGCAGCAGTTCCAGCGGCCTGCCCCATCATTGCACAAGCGGGCTGTACTCGGATAGATCCATGTACCTGGACATCACTAGATACACATCGCCCAGCCACCCATAGATTGCGCCAACCCTTCGGCACCAGTACGCCATAGGGAATACCGAAGCATTCGCCAGGGTTTAAGCGACCTGCTTTTTCAAATTCATCATAATACCGTTTGTATTCTTCTTCAGAGTTGTTATAGGGATGGATATCGATGGACTTGTTAAAGAGTCCGATTTGGTCCGGAAATTGGCGACGAGCAAAATAATCTTTTACATTCAGCTCATATTCACCAACGATACGGCGTGATTCCCTGATCCCGATAAGCGATGCGGTCGTAACATGCTCCATATTCTCAAAGCCAGGAACATACTTTTTATAAAAGTCCATGTATTCGATTGCAAGTCTACGCCCCAGCATGACGCCGTCCGTCAAATCTTTACAGCGAAGTGCATTTAGGTTGAAAATATGCCCTCCGTTCAAATAGCCAACGGTATGATTGACCTTCGCCATCCCTGGCAAATGACGATCCGGCTGTGAGAAATGTCCGTCCCGAAGCGCAATTTGCAGCATCTCTTGTTGAATTTCATAGGATCTCCCTTTCGTTGGATCCCAGTCAATGTTAGAGAACAGAGAAGCAAGCGTCGCAGGCATAATGCCCGGTGTATCTCGTCCTGCTTCCACACAAGCGGCACCGCACAATTCCGATAATACGGCATCACCGGTACTATCAATAAAGGTTTTGGCACGAACATAAGTAAAGCCTTCAATGTTATGCAGAACAACTCCTTGCACAATTCCAGTTACGGAATTCGCTTCTGCATCTACAACTTTTGTAAAAAAGCGGACCTCCACGCCAGCATCTACGGCAAATTCATCCAGGACTAATTTATAGCCCTCGACTTGAAATGCGGTCCATTTGTGATAATTTTTACGCCAGCTGTCCGGGTCGATGTCAGGACGTAAGAGGCTCCGTCGATACAAGGTTTCAACGACTTCTTTCATAAAGCCGCCCACCAGCATGCGCTCACCGTTTGCCATCGGATCGAACGCCGTTACCAAGCCCGATGTGCCCATTCCGCCTAAGCATCCGGTGCCTTCGACTAGAAGAACCTTTGCACCTTGTCTTGCAGCACTGATAGCAGCCGCCGCGCCGGCAGGTCCGCCTCCTGCTACAACTAAATCATAGTATTCCTCCGCGATAGGAATGTTGCGATGAAATGAATACGTATGCATGGAATAAGTACTCCCTTCGTTTTCACGCTTTCAGTTCTCTTTCTATCGCTAAGTATAGGTTAACTATTACGCACGTTATAGTTTAATATTTGTTTAACTCTTAATCAGAAAAAGCCATGCGATGAGCGGCAGCCGTCCTCATCGAGTCCTCTTCTTGAATTGATACAGGAAAAATTGCAGAGACAGAATCAAGAGAGTAAAAGCCATTCCCGTTTCGATTACGAGATAAGGATAGACTTGGATGTACTTAGCTCCGTAAGCGATCAACGAGGTCCACTCGCCGGTTGTCGTCAGATAAATCATATAGGGCACTTCACCAGGGACTAACTTATCTACCATTTCTAATGTTTCTGAACCGCCGATGATGATATTGAAAATCGCCAATTGACCCATTAGGAATAGTACGATGGTAAATTCGCTTATGACGATATAAAGCAATTCAATACGCATGTTTGAAAAAATGTGCTTTACGATCCTATGAAATGACGAGCTGCCCATCAATTGCGATGCCTCGACGTATGGTTTCGAATTGTAGAAGCGGGCTCTTTCAGCAATCTGGTATGCAAGAGGAAAGATGCCTAGGACAGTTACCATAATGATAAAGATGAGCGTAAATTGCTTCAAGTTGTGTGGATTTGCTTTGTCCACATTGTTCAAGCCAAGTTTGAAGTACAAGCCAATCAGTGGTGGATACAAGAACAAAAATGCTGGCACGGCTGAGACGACCCACTGCATGGTACGCAGCACGCCTCCTCCTCTCCCTGTCGTCCCAGACCAGAGGCCTAGCGGCGCAGCGAACATGAATCTTAATGCCGTTAATAAAGCGGCATATGCCAACGTGTATTTCAATCCGTTCAGCAGCAGGCTCAATATATCCAATCCCCTGTGGTCGGTTCCTAGAAGATAAGTAGTATTCGGATGTAGAGGAGGCGTTTCATAAACCATTTTTCCATCGATTATTTTCGAAATTAAGTAGACTTTATCCGCGTTTGTAAGTCCATGGGGTTTAACCATCCCGCCAAATGCCGCTAGTAATACGATGAATATGATCATCGCGCAAGCGAAATAAAACAGTTTCGATGATTTCTTTTGCACGGTTATGCTCCCTCCCCTATTTTTACGACAAAGAGCTTACTGATCCATGCATATATAACATGAAAAATAATTGCAATGATAACAAGAACGATACAAAAGATTGGAGTAGCGCTGATATTTTGGACTCTGGGACTGACCAGATATCCGCCGAGACCAAGAATATCGCACATCGCTTCTGCAACTGCCATGCTTGCGATAGCCAAAGTCGTCGCTTTTGGCATCACCATCAACAGGTCCGACATAATGTTCCGAATAACGTGATGAAAAAGTACTTCCCTTTTGGTCAAACCCTTAGCCAACGCTGTTGTGATATAATCCTGCTTCATCTCGCGTTCGATTGCGAGCCGCAGCGTTCCGTAAATCAATACCCCGGGTATTAAAGCGATCGCAAGAAAAGGAATCGTAAACGGAATATGATTACCGTAATGTGCTACCAGTATGATGTTTCTTCCCGTCAATCGAGTTAAATAAATGGACGCAAGCTGAATAAGTATGATCAGTAGAAAATCCGGCAAACCACTTAATAGCGCATGTACCGAATGCAACAATCGCCCTATCGTCCCCCACATCGAAGCCACCAGTGATAATAAGGTGGAGAACAAGACCCCAACGATCAGACCAGGTATTAAATAAGTACAAGTGCGGAAAACCGTTTCTTTTAAAACTTTCTTTACTGGAATGTCATAATTTCCAGTGCGGATTAGACCTAAATCGCCATGCGAGTAGTTAAGTAAGAGTTCCTTAAGGGAAAACAGATAGTAGTGAAACGAAAATGCTGGTTTCTCAAGTTGTACTTTTCTCGGAAGGAATACACCTGGAAGTTTACTAGCCAACTTTCCGTATTCGTCGACTCTTCCGTAAGGTACGGATATAATGTGTAGCTTCGCGTCAACAATCCTGCTTCCTGGAAGCTGAGAGACGACCTCTTCATTCGTTGATTCAGAACTAAGGTTTATCCTTAACAAGTCAGGAGCCTCAAGTATGAAAGCTTTGCTGATATTACTCATCAGAATGACAGCTGTGATGGTAATGAAGCTTAGAAAACCCCATTTCATAATGAATTTCAATATGATCATTCTCCTTTCTGGCATAAATAAGACAATTGGAAACGTCAATATGTGACTTTTTTCATGGTAATTTGAGATATAAAAAAGCACCCCCGCGTCTGATTTCATGATATAAAAATTCATGATCATCCACTAAAGTGCTGTCCGATTTTCAATCTTTATTTCCTGATTCCCATTTCCGTAATATTCACTTTAACAATCAATGGAATGGTCATCGTTTGATATTGTTGTTTCCATTGCTCTTCGTTCCAATTTCGCGTTTTACTTCTAACGAAATCTCCTAATCCAAGCGGGTCGATCCCCTCTTTTTTAAACGTTTCGATGAGATCCATGCCAGTCGTAGTTAAATCTTTTTCGAAAAGCGCTTTTATTCGATCTTGCTCCTGTAAGGTTAAGTAAATCCCCTTTGAATCAAGAATTTCACCGTTTAATGTAAGATTTATCGTTACCGTTGGATTATTCGAATCTTTACTGACCCGATTTTTCACTTTTGAACCAACATTTCTCACTGCTATATAAGATCCATTGTCTAGCTGTGCTTCAAGCATTCCGTACTTCGCATCTTCTAGGAGTAGTTTGATCACTCGCATCTGCTTTTCGTTCAGTGACATGACATATTTGTCATTTTTAAACAAAGCTAATCCAGTAATCATAACCTGATTATTCTGTAAGCTAAGTATTGGCAAAAAGGGGTCCATCCCTTGTCCCAAATTAGCATACTCGAAATCGTGAAGATTTTGTCTGGGAACAAGCCCGCTCTTCACATTCGTATCGATTAAATGGTATAAAAACATTCCTTTTTCCTCATTTGAACAAAAATTAGCTTTCAATAGATCCTTTGCTTTTCCATCGACAACAGCCAAATACATTCTTCGAGAAGCAACCGCCTCACGTAAAAATACATCCAATTCATCTGCTAATCCTTTTTCCGCTAACTCTTTGCCAAGCAGTATCACCGAAAGATTTCCTGGTTTAATTGGTCTGCTTAATTGCATCTCCATTAATTCTGTGATATTTCTAGTTGTGTGGCCAATCTTTGAATACAGGATATTTGTAACTGAAGTCGATTTACCAGCTTGAAACTTAGGCATGGCTATCGTAAATTCGATTTGATCGTTGGGTGCTTCATCTAAGGAACCGACAAAAGTTATCGTAATTTTCTCTAAAATTTGTTGCTTTACGCACCCCGTAAATAGGAAACAGATGAGCAAAAGTAAGCATGATGATCTATTCATACGGTTTTTCTCACTTTGATTCTGACAACGTTGACTATGTACAACAATGGGAGATACGCAAGGATCATGTAAAACCCGATCTCAGATAACATGGTTTGAAGAGCTTCAATATGCGTACGATCCGGTATCAAACATACAGCTGTAAAGACTAGAATTAATAATATCGGTAAGGCTGTTACTTGTTTTAGCGGAAACATCATTTTACACATTCGACTTGAAGCCCAAAGACAGAAGCATAGAATCGGAATGACCCATAAGATCTGTGCGGCTGCACCAATATATTCAAATCGTTCGATAAAAGGAAAATGAATAAATTTATATTTGGTTAATTGCGGCCATATTTCCTTTGATAATTGTTCAGGTTTGAACATGAGTATGGAAAACAGAATAATTAAAAGATACGACACGGTTGAAACCAAATTCGCTAAATGTGCCCACTTTTGAGATTTTTTTGGTGTGTCAATGAAGGTGTAGCAGAAAAATAGCGACTCAACACCTAAAAATGGAAATGTCAGATGCTTTCCCGCGGTCATGATATCATTCAGCGAATGATCTAAAATAGGTGTTAAATTATTAAAATGAAAATAGGCTACTGGAAAAAACAAAGCCAAAATGGTAACGTATCTGACCAAACTAAACATACAAATACCTACGATAACTCGAAAACCTCCCACAACAATATAATAGACAAGTAGGAGTAAAACCAATGCCAATGGCCATGTCTCCAGCTCAGGAAATAGCCATACTTGTATAATTTCTATAAATAGCCGTAATATGAAACTGGCAACGAGCACAAAGTAAATGATAAAGATAAAGTTAAGAACTCCACCAACCCATTTTCCGAAAAATCGTTGATGAATATGGATAAGATCGGTCTCATTCTGATTAAGAATGCGATAAATCATCCAAATAGCGATGTGAAAAATCAACCCGCAAAGGATGACTGAGATCCAAGTATCTTGACCAGCCAATTGAATTGGTTTAATTGACATGGACAGATACTCGGGTCCGAACTGCATCGAATGAATCAACACAAATACTAGAAATGGCGAGATTGTAAATCTTCGTTGTTCGGTTGATTTCATCTTGGTATCACTCCCAAAGCTGATTCATTCATCTATATCTTTTTTTGCGTTTGCGTCTTTTTGGTTGAATCTTACAGGTTTTCTTGTTCTTAAAAAGCTGTATCTATGGTGAAACTTGGAGTATGGTGGACGAATTACCGTATCAAATAAATCGGAAGTGCGAAAAGGATAAAACGGAACCAAATACGGCATCCCAAGAGAAGTTAATCGCAAAAGATGTGCAACCATCGCTAGGATACAGATAAAAATCCCCAATAACCCCCATAATTGCGCAGCAAAAATAAATGGAAACCGAAGAATACGGATGGTAGCGCTCATTCGAAAAATGGGTGTAGTGAAAGATGCCAAAGCAGATAACGCAACAATGATCAATAAAAAGTTGCTAGTAAGTGCGGCTTCTACAGCGGCCGTACCAAGCACAATGCCTCCAACAATACCGATGGTTTGCCCGATTTTTGTAGGTAATCTGGCTCCAGCTTCTCTTAACAATTCAATGACAAGCTCCATAATGAGCACTTCAATAATAGGAGGAAAAGGTACATTAATCCTCGATGAAATGATCGTTGGCAAAAAGACGCTTGAAATACTCTGACCATGATACGTGATAACGGCAACATATAAAGGTGAGGCAAAGACAGAAAACAATACGGAGAACATGCGAATCAACCGTAGTATGGAGGCAATAATCCATGGCAAATAATAATCTTCATAGGTAATAAAAAATTGCCACAGGTTGACCGGAGCAAAAAAAGCAGTTGGGGACCCATCCTTCAAAACGCAGATTTGACCCGATGATACGGCCCAAGCTACGTAATCAGGTCTTTCAGTCCCGATCGTCTGTGGAAATATCGAGTTAGAATTATCTTCGATCATTTGTTGAAGCAAAGTCGTATCCGTTATCTGATCGAACTGTACATCCTCTATGCGCTGAATGCATGTATGTAAATATTGTTCGTTCGTTAATCCCTCTAAGTAAACAATTGCAACTCGCGACTTGGAAAGACTCCCTGTCGTGAGTTCTTTGATACGTAATTCTGGACAAGGAACGCGCTTGCGAATCAAATTAAGATTAACGTCTAATGATTCAACAAAAGCTTCTTTTGGTCCCTCAACGGTGAATTCGGTTTCAGGTATCGATACGTTACGACCCATTAATGCTGCGGCATTGACCAAAATACATTGTTGGCTTTGAACGCCATACCGAATAGCAACATAACCCCGAAAAATTTTATTTTGAATATTGTCCCAATCGGAGGATATTTCTTTTTCCGCTACAGGAATCAATTGATACAAATCCTCGAAGGAAATGTCTGAACTGCTGCTCAAGCAACTGAGGATATGCCAATGCAGGACTTCTGGCTCCGTAAGAGATTTAAAATATCCGATGAACAAAGAAATCGTGTTTAATTTATGTTCGTAGCTTACGAAATCCGCTGAATCACTAAGCTCCTTCCATATCCGAGGGACTGAAGTCACTTCTAATCACTCTTTTCTAATAATAATTTCTAGTTCATTGTGTCACTTCAAAGGGATAATTATGCAGATTCTAAGCCTGTACTGCTCAATCTTTGTTGTTGGCGCAAAACACAAAAAAGGAGCCCGTGTGTACGGGTCTCCTCTAGTTCTCATATTTATAACTTCGTAACTTACTTTTGCGCTACGTAACGGCCTAACCAATCCTTAAAGTGCGTCGAAGTAATGGTTGCCTTGTTATCAATTGGAACGAGGGATTGATCGTTCACCGCAACTGAGCCGTAGTAAGGCGCATTTGCGTCCGTGACAACCTGGCGTGGGTCTTTCGTTGCGTTAAAAAATTGTCGAACGAGCTCGTCCATTCGAATCTGATCTGGTCCAGCCACATCGACGATGCCATTCGCTGGCGCTGCAAGTGTGAAGTCGACTAGCGCTGCTGCAACATCATCCGAAACGATAGGTTGCATAAGAGCGGAAGGCAATCGTACGGTATCCCCTTGCGTTGCTACATCGGCAATGCCGCCGATGAATTCGAAGAATTGGGTCGCGCGTACGATCGTATAGGGAACCTTGGACTTCTGGATAAGCTCTTCTTGCGCCATTTTTGCACGGAAGTAGCCACTTTGGAGAAGTCGTTCCGTACCTACAACCGATAAGGCAACATGATGACTTACACCTGCGGTAGCTTCAGCAGCAAGCAGATTCGTATTGGATGTAACGAAGAAATCCAATACGGCTTGATCTTCCCACGAAGGCGCATTTGATACGTCAACGACAACCTGCGCGCCATTAAGCGCTTCTGCCAGCCCCTCACCAGTGATCGTGTTAACACCCAACGAAGGTGATGCCGCGAGTACATCGTGACCAAGCTGACGAAGGTTGTTTACAAGTTTTTTCCCAATAAGTCCACTACCACCGATAACTACAATTTTCATGTTAATTCCTCCTAGTTTGTATTGCCATCAATTATGGCATGAAATGTTTTTATAATTCATAACAGCTAACTTACCTCTTTGTGTAACACTATAAAGACAATTGGCGATCTGAATGTGTGACATCAATTGATTTATATTTTCCCTTGCTTATATCCGATATCCATTTTATTTAAACTCCTCACCTGTAAAAGCAAAGAGTGAAAACAAGAAAAGCAATGAAATAAGCACAAAAACACCCATACATATATAAGAAGATATTTTTTGGGAGCGTGGTGAGATCGTAATCCCCCAGCTTATGAAGAATGCCCAGAGACCATTGCTGAAATGGAATACAGCCGACAATACGCCGATGACGTAAATGATAAAGAACATAGGATTCGTAGAAATCTGATGCATCGTCGAACCAAGTTCCTCATGCGTAATGTTCCCTAAGTAAATTTGAAACCGAGTATTGAAAAAATGCCAAAATACGAAAATAAATGTGAGAACACCAGTAATACGTTGCAAAGTAAATGCCCAGTTACGACCGTACGTGTATTGTCCGGAGTTCAACTTGGATTGATAGGCCATATAAAGGCCATAAATGCCATGAAACAATATCGGAAGGTATATCCCGAAAATCTCCAGCAATGGCTTAATTGGCAGACTGTTGATGATATGCACGTAGTTCGCAAAGCCATCTGGTCCACGTTCAAACGCTTGAAAATTGATCGACACATGCACAAGAATAAAACCACCAAGAGGAATTACCCCAAGTAGCGAGTGCAGTTTGCGCCAGTAATATGAATTCCCGTTCATTTTCCACCTCTCTAAGTTGACTTGTTCACACTACTAAGACAATTGGCAGCTTCAATGTGTGACATGTGTGACATTCCCCTACTATGAAAGTGAGCATGAACGTTTTTTAGACATAACAAAAAGAGGCTGTCATTATGTAGATTTCTCTACATATGACAGCCTCTTGCCTTTAAAGTATCGATAACTTTGTTCGATTAATTGGAAGGAATGATTCGAAAATCTTTATCTAAATTGACAAGCATTAAGAAATTTGGATTGAATGTAAAAATGCGTTTTACCTGGTAATAGGACATGGTCACAGCAGTGAATGCTTCACTGAGCGAGAAACGCAGTTCTGGCCTGTCCATTAGCAGTCTGCGTGATTCACCCTCGAATTCATGGCCGCTTGAAATCACGACTAGCTTGCCTTTACTCACTGATTTATCAATTGCACTCAGAAAGTATTCCGCCTGCTCGTAGCCGTATTCATTGCGAAGCCATTCGTGAAGATTAAATATGATGGAATTAGTCGTCGTATAATTACGTTCAAGATCATGTAAATCTAAAAAAAGAGAACGAGCTTTTGCATAGTGCGGGTCTTCAGGATTCATTAAAGCGGCTAAAGCTGTTTCATCCAGAAAGATTGCATCCTGAATGTTCAAGTGGTTATCCATATATCAGCACTCCTTAAACCTCTAGTTTGCAAAGACCATCCAAATATAGAAGAGGGTTATCTTCCTTTTGATTCACTGAGATGGGGGTTGATCCATATGTAGCGTTTGCCAGGTACTGAACAATGATCCCATTGACGACCGCTTGCACGGTCGTATGCCGCATATCAGCGATTGCTTGCAGTTCAACAACATATTGCGGATTCAGTTCTATAGCGCCTTCATCTTCTTGTTTTTCATTTCGTGGAGAAATGAGTTCAGAAGCAGTGGACATCGCTTTTTCATATTGATTCTGGATAAAGCGTTTGTAATTATTCGCCAATGTGAGTCACTCCTTATAACATAGCCTCTAAAACGATTCGTCTATTTTTGTCGATATAAGGGGGTACTCTTGTATGACCTACTCTACCGCGGGGCGCAAGTGGGATTATCTCCTCGTCACAAGCGGTAAAAACACCTCATCTACGATCTGCGCAATTGTGTCCTCGGACATCGGTTTGTTATGAAGAATCAATTCATGGCGAGCCAGATCAATAGGCAAATTCATCTCGCGTTCGGTTAAAGAACGATCTGGCAGTTCTCCCCTTTCCATTGCGCGCTGAACGATAATGGACATCGACCTGCTTTGTCTGCCTTGAGGAAACATGACTTCAGCGATAGAAGTCGTCCCGATCTCCATGACGAGCCCGAATATAGCCTTCGAAAGCAGCTCCGAGGCGTTCCGATTCATCGATCGCAATGCGTCGCATACATCGTCCCTTAAATTACCATGATTAGGTATTTCATCGAGCGGTAAGGGAATGCGCTCACGAACGGCTGCTAACACGATCTCCGCTCTGTTGGTCCATCGCCGATATAAGACGGCTTTGCTTGTCCCCGAACGTTCTGCTACCCCCTCCATCGTAAACTGAAAATACCCCCGTTCATTCAACTCTTCGCGGACTGCTCGCATGATCGCGGATTCCAATTCTTTGCCTCTACGCCTTGATTTTACCGAATCTTTATCTTTATTTTTATCTTGAATAGCGTCCATGGCTGGAGACAACCTCCTAGTAAAAACATGTTGAGTTTTATCTGTAGATAGTATATCATAAAAACCGTTAAGATACGACGCGTTTCTTATTTTGAATAAGGAGAGTGATCATATTGCAAAAACTAGAACCAGCGGCGATGCCAACTCCGGAACAGCAAAAAGCCACTAAAAAAATGATGCTCATTCTCATGATTGGCATCTTGGCCCCATTATTCGACACGACGATTACGAATGTAGCCATCGAAACACTAGTCCGTGAATTTCATTCAACTGTGTCAACCATTCAATGGGTAATGACTAGTTATCTACTTGCCTTGGGAATGGTCATTCCGATCACGTGATGGGCAGTGGAGCGGTTTGGCGGCAAAGCGACATGGATATTTTCGCTCATCGTGTTCCTGCTTGGATCCGTACTATGCAGCTTAGCTTGGAACGTAGAAAGTCTGATTGTTTTCCGTATTATTCAAGGGATCGGCGGTGGATTACTAATGCCGGTCATGCAGACAATGGGAGCTCGTGCTTCCACTGGGCAAGGTACGAGCAAAGCCATGGCCGCGGCGTCATTGCCAGCACTACTCGGACCCATCTTCTAGGTCCTGTTATTACTGGTCTAGTAGCATTGGTAGCTTTCGTTCTGTACGCGTCAAAAAAGGGAAGCGAAGCGCTCCTCGATGTGAAATTGTTTAGAACAGGTTCATTTACGGTAACCAGTATCCTTCTCTTTTTATCCGGTCTGACCACTTTCGGTGCCATGTTGTTACTACCACTCTATTTCCAGCAGGTCCGCGGCGAATCGGTGTTAATGTGACATCTCACGATCCAGCTGCTGTAGCCATTGCATTTGATCACACGTTTAGTTGGTCGATTATTTTTACTGCGCTGGCGCTCATCCCTTCAGCTTTTTTGCTAAAAGTAAAAAAAGAAGTAACAAGTTTTTAAGTAAGAAATTAAAATTCACCCGAAAGAGAGTGAGAAATTCATATGCAAATATCGCAAGGAACTTCCCCGAAGAGTGCTATTAAAAGAATGCTAATCGTCAACGTCGTTATTCCATATCTCATCTATCGCTTATTGGAGTCTCATATGAGCAGTGTAGCCGCGCTATCTATTGCAGCTGCCATTCCCTTGCTGGAAACGATCTATGGTTTCATCAAAACTCGTAAACTTGATGCTTTTTCTCTGTTTATTTTTTCATCATTGATTCTTGGTGTGCTAGCCACGCTCATCACAGGTGACGAAAGGTTCATTTTATTGAAAGAATCTTATGCCATAGGGATTATGGGTTTAGCATTACTAGTTTCGCTGCTATTTCAAAAACCGCTTATGTATGTTTTCGCCAAACGAACGTTAAACGATCCGCAGATGACGTATAAATATGAAACCAACCCTGCCGTTCGGGCTACCTATCGCAAATTAACACTCGTCTGGGCTGTGGTGCTACTGTTCGAAGTCAGCGTGAAAATTTGCCTAGTCTTTCTTTTGACTACAGATCGCATGTTAGTTATCGCTCCGATTGCCTCCATCGTCATCATTGGATTAGGGGTGTTATGGACAATCCGATATGTGAATAGTCGTAAGAAAGGAGCGCGTTAAGGCATTTCAGAAACGAAGCCTGAGGTAAGTCTTCCTCGGGCTTTTAAATTTATCTGCTTTAGAAATGTAACGTCAATCATGTGGATCTTTTCAAACTGTTTTTATTACGCTATAATTTCGTCACTACTTTAGGTTTTAGTCTAACAATAAAATAATGGATGGAAGATGATAAATATGGCGTGTTTAAAAGTTGAGAATATGTGTGTCGCAACCATTTCTGAAGTTTTGCAACTTTTCTCTGGTAAATGGACTTTTTTAGTGTTAACTGAGCTATTAAAAGGACCTCAGCGTTTTAATCAATTGCGCAGAAGTTTAGATAATGTAAATACAAAAGGTTTGACAGATACCTTACGTAATTTAGAACAACACGAATTGATAAAACGTGAAGTGTTTCCAACTGTACCTGTAACAGTCGTATACTCAATTACTGAAAAAGGAAAAGCCTTTTCAGATGTCTCTAACGAAATTTTTCGTTGGAAAACCGATTGGGATCCTTCTGATCAAACATCGAGATTCTAAGAGATGAAACTGACTAACTTTATATTTATAAAGCATATTTAAAAAAAGTGCCTTCTTATGAAAAGAATGAATAACTGCTATAGTTGACTCCTAAGACAAAATAAAAGGAGATTAACAACATATGAAAAACCAACAAAATACTGATCAAGAAACGCTTGTCATCAGAATCAATCAATTAGAACAAAGAGTCCAGCGAATGGATGACATCGAAGAGATAAAAAAACTGAAAGCTCGTTTTTTCCGGTATCTTGATGAGAAAAAATGGGAGAAATTTGGTAATCTTTTTACAGCAGATGCTTCTCTTATTTCACAAGGTCAAGATTTTTCTGCTATCGGTGGGCAAGGCTACGGGAAAATGATCGGAGATCTTGTGGGTAAAGCACCTACGGTTCACCACGGACATATGCCCGAGATTGAGATGATCGACAAGGAAAATGCTGAGGGTATTTGGGCCATGGAGGACTTGTTGTCCTTCCCTGATGCAAAGGATGCCTATCCTGGGCACAACGGGTATGGTCAATATCGTGAAATGTATAGAAAAGAGAATGGCACTTGGAAAATCAGCAGCACGGTATTAACTCGATTCCGCATGGATCCTCTTACCAATTGGAATCCGAATACGGACCCTATAACCGGACAGCCTGTAAGCAGCAATTAATTCGATGCTTCTATCCAAAATATAATATATATAAACTATGAAATCCCTTTGGAGCTCAGTTTGAGCATTCAAAGGGGTTTCTTGTATGAGCATGTAGTTTTATTCCTTGCTAATATACAAATAGAGCGTTAACCCTAGAGGTTAACGCTCTACCCATTTTCAATTAAATACTAAGACTAAAGTAAATCTAGTGATAATTACACAGGAAACTTGACACCAGTCAACTCTTCACTAAGACGCCAGAGTTGCTCAGCGTATTCAGGATTAATCGCCCAATGCTTAACTCCCGTTCCTAGAGGGCTGTCCGCGGCAACTGCCTTTGCAATATCGACATTCTCGCAATACACGCCTCCTAGACCTTCTAATTGCTTGTTTACAGCACACCATATAATTGTAGATGCACCTTCGGAAACGGTCTTCAGCTCATCGTTATACGTACTAAAACGTCTTTCCCCCCGCTCATCTAGCGCCCCCATTGCACGCATTTCATCGTTCGATAAATGACGTGACAAATCGGTTACGATAGAACCAGGATGTACGGAAAAAGCACGAACACCATGATTTCTACCTCTCCTATCTAACTCAACGGCAAATAGTGCATTGGCAGTCTTGGATTGTCCATAAGCGATCCATTTATCGTATTCACGCTTAATAAAATGGGGATCGTCGAAGTCTATTGCGCTAATCACATGGCCGCGAGAGGAGACAGATACAACTCTAGCCCCTTCTGCTTTGATTAAAGCTGGCCAAAGTTTAGCAGCTAATTGGAAATGTCCCAAATGGTTAGTAGCAAACTGGGATTCGTACCCGTGTTTATCGCGTGAAAGTGGAGATGCCATAATCCCAGCACTGTCAACAAGGATATGCAATGGGCGATTGGAATGAAGAAAGCGCTGGGCAAAAGCATTAATGGAGTCAGGATCTAATAGATCCAACGATTCTAATTCAACTCCAGGAATATTGGAAATTGCAGCCTGTGCCTTTTCTGGGGTACGTGCGGGTACAATTACTTTAGCCCCTGCTTCCGCAAGTATGCGTGTTGTCTCCAAACCTAGACCAGAGTAACCACCCGTAACAATGGCCACTTTGCCACTTAAATCTTCTCCTTGAATAGCTTCCTTCGCCGTCGTTCTAGGACCAAATCCTGAATGAATAGGCATTTGTATCGTCGATTCGATATTGTTATTTTTCTGCATTTGTATCCTCCTCCAATGTTGATAATTCTTAATCTTGATTGAACAATTCCCTGTGCCCTGCTTTAGACATGTATTTCTTGTGCAACGACTCCAGCAACTTTACTCTTGTTCCCACTCATGAAAGCAAGGATCAAAGCAACTATCGCAAAATAGCCGCTTACGTTTAATGCCGTGTGAAAGCCTGATAATAACGCTGTGTTTGCAGATTGATTGTGTGCCGATGCGGTAACCGTAGTTGCAATGGTTGCTAGAATGGACAAGCCTAAGCTCCCACCCAATTGCAGGAACGTATTGACTATGCCGCCAGCAATTCCGTGTTCCTCGGGTTTAACATCCTGAACAGAACCGACGATAACTGCTGTGTAGGACGCACCGATGGACAAACCAAGAATGATAAAAGCAGGAAGAATAAAGGATGAGTAATTTTTACCCATATCCATATGACTTAACCAGAACATGCCGAGTGCATTGATGGTTTGCGTAACAATTAGTACTTTTTTGGCACTGAATTTACGCATAAAGAAAGGCGTGACTTGCGTTACGATGATGGATGTCAGACCTAACGGCATGAATGCTAAACCGTTTGCTAGAGATGAATAGCCAAGTTCATGGAAGTACAATGTCGAGAAATAGTTGAAGCCGGTCGTATAAGAAAACATCAAAAACCCGATAATATTGGACGTAACGAGCGACCGAAACCTGAACAGACGAAGCGGCATCAATGGATTTTTAGCATGTTTTTCAATAATGATAAAAACAGCCAATACCAATATTCCGATAATAAACATGGCGATCTTCGCTGAGGTCCAGTTTCCATCGACATCCGGCATTGAAATGGCGTAGACTAGAGCGAAAATACCTGCTAATACAGAAATCAATCCGAGAATATCGATCGTTTGTTTTTCTACTTTGATCAATGGACGTACTTTAACGAATAACAATCCGATGATGAGCAATATCGCTAGTGGAACATTAAGAAAGAATAATGATCTCCAGCTCGCGGAATCCGTTAGCAAACCTCCAACAATCGATCCTGATGCCGCTCCTGCGGACCCTAAAGCGCCAAATATACCAAATGCTTTGTTTCGTTGCGAACCTTCCGCAAAATTATTGCTAATAAGGGACATAGCAGCTGGAATTGAAAAGGCCGCTCCAATACCTTGAACAGCTCTTGTCGCAATCAGCCAGACTGGATTCATTGCCAAAGAGCCTGCCAAAGAAGCTAGCGCGAAAGTCGTTAAACCTATCAATAATACTCTTTTTCTTCCGAGTAAATCACTGGCTCTTCCACCGATCATCAGGAAACAAGCGAAGGTAAGAACATACGAAGTTACGATCCATTGTAAGTCGTTTGTCTGCATGTGAAGCGCTGCTTGAATGGATGGGAGCGCGACTACGACGGTTGAACTGTTCATAACTTCGATAAACTGGGTTAAAGAGACAATAATGAGTAAAAGCATATTCGCTTTCGAAATTCTATCACTCACTTTTTTTTCACTCCTATCTATTTAAAATGGGATTCTTGATATCTACTTACTGGACTTAGCCATCTCAATTGCTTTAGTGACTGCATCCAATGATTGGAGATGTTTTTATTGGAATCATCTGAATTTGAGAGTAATTGTAAAACATCGATTTCTGACGTTTTGGATATTCTTTCAGGAAAATGGACTTTTCTAGTAATAACAGAACTATTAAAGGAACCACAACGTTTTAACCAATTAAGAAGAAGTTTAGGTAACATTAATACGAAAGGATTAACAGATACTTTAAGGAATTTAGAAGATCATCAATTGATAAATCGCGAAGTATTCCCTACCGTTCCAGTGTCAGTCGAGTATTCTATTACTGAAAAAGGAAAAGCTTTTTCGGAAGTATTTACGGAAATGAACCGTTGGAAAACCGTATGGGATTCTCCTGACGAGAGTCTTACTCAATAAACTTTCAAAATCAGTTCTTATTTAATGGTTTCCAGTTAGCGAGAGGATCCATACGGAATCTAGTAAGGACTAAACTACTGATTTTCCATAATCCATCGACACGCTCATAGCTTTCCCTGTATTGTCCATACCCGTTATGCCCCTCAGGTGCACCCTCTACGTCAGGAAAAGTTAATAAATCTTCCATCGCCCAGATACCAAAGGCGTGATTTTCATCAATCCAATCTATCTCCGGCATATGTCCGTGGTGAACAGTTGGTGCTTCTCCCACAAGCTCAGCTATTACTCTGCTAAACTCTTCTCCGTCTTTAAACACATGTCCATCAGGTTCAAGCTTTACGCCAGCCGTAAATATCGTAGATAATTCCGACCAATTCTTTTCATCCACAAATCGGAAATAACGTGCTTTCAGTTTTTTTATCTCTTCAATGTCTTCCAAACGTTGGTACCTTTGTTCCAGTTTTTTAATTGTATTGAGTATGTTTTCTCTCTCAGTTACGCTTTCTTGTTCTGTATTTTGAATATTATTCATATAGGTGTCTCTCCTTCGAATTTTAGTAGTAAACGAAATAGTCATTAGATTCTTTTGATTCTTTTCTCAAAGATACTGTTCAAAAGTTGGGTAGTGATGAATGACTAAAAGAAAGATAGTTGGATATTTTGTACCCACATTTTGAACAACCTCTTCTCATTTAGGATGGTAATTGATCGTGTCAATTGCCTCGGACACAACTATAACAGGTATTCGTATTTAACATAAGGAGGCTATTTTTTTATATATGCTTTAAAAAAGTAAAGTAATTAAGAGGACTCTGATAAAATAAAAAACCCGCACTTCTGCGGGTGTTGATCGCTTCATACAAAAAAGGATCGTCTGACTGATATCAGCCAAACGATCCCTACTCTACTTATTTAACGAGCCATGTTATTGACGGTATGCTTGGTATCAAAAACAGAAATGTGATCTACTTTTCCGCTTGATTTGGGAATAATAAATTTAAGTTGGAACACATCGGATGCTTTATAAATATAAATCGTATCATTGCCGTTCACCTTGGTATCTACTGGTTTTCCTAGCGCTTGTTGAATTTGGTTTAATGTTATAGTTTGCAGCTTTGGATCGTTGGAACGAATATCAATGATTTGATCTCCCTTATTAAAGCCAATGACGGCATTTTTCTTGCCATAGGTCGCATATATGAAACTACCTACCACATCTTTGTGATCCGCACTTCCCCATGCTTTCTCCACATCTTCGAAGAATCCTGTTTCTCCTGCAAACGTAATGCCAGCCACTTTACCAACTTTCGCTAATTCAAACATCTCTTTAATTTGTTTAGTAACCGTCGTTGCTTCAGACGGTGCGGATACTGGCTTTACAGTGATGTTGCCATTTGGAGTTGAAAGTGGTGCAGATGAAGCTGCTGGTGTTTCGGTTGGTGCAACTGTTGGTGTAGGTTCAGCTACGACACTAGGCGTGGTACTAACTATAGGAGCAGCTGAGTTCGCTGTTGGTTTTTCAGTAGATGCACAGGCTGTAAAGATAAGCATATTGGCAAATAACATGGAAATGACGATTGCTTTATTTCTATTATTCATAGTAAGTTCTCTCCTATCTATATTTCATTAGTGGCAAATTAAGAGTATTCGAGTGATTATTTCTTCTCTATTGCTGTCGCTATCGAATGACTCCCTCCTTCAAACAAAGATTATCATATCAAGAACGATCGGTCAAGATTATTTTGACCGATCGTTCCAAATAAGTGATATGTCGTTTTCTTTACAGTTTGCATAAGAAATCTTCATTAAAGAGATAATATGGAAAATTTATTGGAGTTGTGTACACATGATTTCTTCGCTGAATTCCGTTTCGTACCCACAAGAAACGATTAGCGCCGACATAGCGGAGAATGAAGCGTTGCTTCGTGGTATATTCGTAGATTGTTTCGACATCATATTCCAAAAGGTCGATTTATCTGACGAATGTTCAATTCTAATGGTCTACGTTGACGGAATGATCGACAAGACTATATTTAAATCAACGTTATTTCAGTCATGGCTTATGGAAAAAACCGGCGCAGGCAATGGGCAGAAGGTCGACTTTCCGCTATTGAAAGACCATTTTGCAGCCGTACGGCCCATACAAAACGAAAACCGAATAAATGTAATCGTTGAATCCGTCCTGAAGGCCTACCTAGCCGTCTTCGTTGATGGTGAAGAGAAAGCGATTCTTCTGGAAACTTGTGACTTGGAGCACCGCGGAATCGAAGAACCTGCCTCCGAGGTAACCATACGTGGACCAAGAGAAAGCTTTACCGAAATGCTTCAAACGAATACGAGTTTAATTCGCCGAAGAATACAATCGCCAAAACTAAAGCTTGAATCCGTCGTCCTCGGCACGATTTCGCAAACTAGAATCGCCATTGCCTACGTGGAGGGACAAGCTTCTCAGGAATTAATAGCACTCGTTAAAGAACGAATATCCCGTGTGCAAATGGACATTGTGCTGGATTCTGGTTATATAGAAGAATTCATCGAGGATGAATCATTCACCCCCTTCCCTCAAATCATGAATACTGAACGTCCGGATATTGTTGTCGCCAATCTAGTGGAAGGGAAAATTGCTATTTTGACCGACGGCTCCCCTCAAGCATTGATTCTCCCGATGACATTCTGGATGACTTTTCAATCTGCCGAGGATTATTTCGAACGATTTATTTATTCCACTTTGCTTAGATGGACGCGATTTATTCTGTTTTCTATTTCTTTATATCTCCCATCGATGTATGTGGCGATTACAACGTTTCATCCATCGCTATTGCCGACGAACTTTTTGCTAAGTATCACTTCGGCTCGTGAAGGGGTCCCGTTCCCCGCTGTCATTGAAGCGTTATTGATGGAGTTTCTTTTTGAAGGCTTACGTGAGGCTGGCGTACGACTTCCGAGAGCTGTCGGGTCCGCTGTCAGTATTGTCGGTGCTTTGGTTATTGGGGAAGCTGCAGTTCAAGCAGGAATTGTATCCGCTCCGATGGTCATCATTGTCTCTTTAACTGGGATCGCATCGTTTGCAATTCCCCGTTACAACATGAGCATCGCTTTCAGGATTCTTCGGTTTCCACTCCTTATTATTTCGGGAGTGCTCGGCTTATTTGGCATAACCATGATGTCCATCATTATCTTAATCCACCTAGTCAGATTAGAGTCTTTCGGTGTTCCCTACTTAACGCCGATTGCTCCATTCCAACCGAAACAAATCAAAGACGTTCTCATACGTGCTCCCTGGTGGAAAATGATTTCCCATAAGGCCTTAATTATTGGAAAGCCTAGACGGAGGTAATATGCGAATCCAAAAAACTGGCTTGCTATTCGCAGCCATACTTCTGTTGCTTCCGTTAACTGGATGTTGGGATCGACGCGAATTGAACGACCGTTTATTTGATTTGGGTTCAGGTATCGATACCCTCGATGCGGGAAAAATATTGCTAATTGGACAATTCATGATCCCGTTGGAATCCAAAGGAGCCGGTAGCGGAGCTAATAAATCGTACTTTATCGAAACAGGGATCGGAAAGACTTTGCCTGAAAGTATCTTTGATTTGCAAATCAAGTTATCGCGCAAAATAACGCGTAGTCATCGACATAACATCTATTTCGGAGAAGCAATGGCAACCGTAGGTATCTCTGAACTAATGGATTCGATCACTAGGGATCCCGATAGTCGACTCAAGACAGATATTTGGGTTGTAAAAGGACAGAGCGCACTTGAATTTATGCAAATGTCCTACCCACTAGAAAAAATGCCCGTCATCGCTACCTCCAAAATTAGAGAAACCATTGGCAAAGAAATCGGCAATTCGCTTCTTGAATTTTTAATCGAGTCCAATGTTGAAGGCAGCGGTCCTACGCTTCCAGCTATCGAAATTCAGTTTGATCCAAAACTCAAAAAAAAAACATTTCGTATTTACGGACGTGCAATTCTTAATCGTAAGCAGCAATTGGTTGGCTATTTCGATGCCATAGAATCTGCTTATCGGTTATGGGTAATCAGAGAAACGAAACGCATGCCAGTCACAGTCCCCCTATCGAACGATACAACGTTCAGTGTTGAAATCCAGCAAACGGGTTGCAAAGTACGTAGCGAGATAGACGTTGACAGAGTAAATTTGGAGGTAGAAGTACATGGTGACGCTACCGTGCAGGAGAGCAATACGTCTTTGGAACTTCGAAATGCGGAGAATTTGTGGAAATACGAAGTGGAATTGAACAACCAAATTGAAAAGTCTATATTTGCCATGATTCAAAAAGCGCAAAAGCAGTTCAAAATCGATGTATTCCATTTCGGAAGAGCGGTCAGTCGACAACACCCGAAAGAATGGAAGGAAATGAATTCTCGTTGGGAGCAAGCGTTTACTGACGCGAAAATTACCGTTCATTCACACGTGAAGATCAAGCGAATAGGGCTCCAAGGGTCACGCCCCTATATGCAGTAAATAAGGAGCTTATATGATGAAGTTGACGAAATATCAGTTTTTTTGGCTATTATTATCGATGGAGATCACAACACTGCTGCTAACACCCAGTCTTACATTTAAAGAAGCTAAACAAGGCGCACCACTGGCGATTCTCATAGCTGGTGTGATAGCGATGTTTGTCACCTATATCGCGATAAAATTAAGCCTACTCTATCCTGAAGAAACGTTCGTAGAATACGTTCCGAAAATTATTGGCAAATGGTTGGGCAAGACGATCATCTTCGCATACCTTATTCTCTGGATTGCCACAGCGGGTATTATCCTACGCCAATATGCAGATTTTGTTCATTCAGTCTTATTTATGGCTACTCCTTTTTGGGTTGTAGTCCTATTCATGATGTTCGTAATGATATACGCTGTGCATGGAGGCATTCATATTGTTGGGCGCTGCAGTGAAGTCATTGGGCCTCTCATTATTTTCAACATTAGCGTGTTCAAGATTCTAACTATCATTAATTATCGCCCTGAACGAATGCTACCACTCTTGCCTATCGAGGGCATTATTCCAGTGTTAAAAGGTAGCACATTAGCTGCTTCTTTCTTGAGCGAATCGTTTATGATTGTGATGCTTGTCTCTTTCCTTACCGATAAAAAAAAGGCCCTATCCTCGGGGTTATGGGGTGTAGGAATTGCCGTGGCCATTCTTATTACGGGTGTCATCGATGTCTTGTTGATTATGGACAATACAGTTCCAGCCAAGCTGTTGTACCCTATTTATTATATAACGCAATACATTTCCATTATGGAATTCATTCAAAACCTTGACATCTTGTTGGTCGTTGGAACGATTTTTAGTTTTTTTATTAAGTTATGCCTGTATATGTTTATGACAAGTTACGGAGCGTCTAAGTTATTTCATATTAAAAAATGGCGATACATGATTTGGATCGTCGGGATCTTAATTGTAGCTGTTGCCTTGTTTCCGAGAAATGTGGTCGAATCTCAAATCATTTACCCGTATTTCTGGAGAAGTATCGCCTTACCCATTTTTCTATTCGGATTGCCATTATTACTGTGGATGATCGGGAGTGCTCGAAGTCGGATGAAAAGAACAGAACGGAGCTCTTAAAGAGCTTCCGTTCTTGTGAAATATGTGCTTACAACAAAGCAAGAAGCTCTTCAGTTGTGAGTATGGCATGAGCAAAGCTTGGACCGTTAATTTCATGGGCTGCATGCATGGCTTCTTTGCTAAATGCTGAGGTTGCATCTTTGACAAGCGTAACATGGTAGCCAAGCTCCATGCCAAATCTGGCGGTCGATTCGATGCACGTATTGGCTAGCATGCCAACAACAATAATTTTCTGCATCCCATGCATCTTAAGCTGATGATCTAGATCAGTGTTTGCGAATCCACTGCTTCCCCAATGCTCTTTTATTATCACATCGCCTTGTTGTGGCTGGAAATCCGAATGGAATTCCCCTCCCCATGAATCTTTCGCAAAAACTTGTCCTTGTTTGGCTTTAAGTTGATAAGGTGTCGGGTGCAACCAGGAATCAAAATCATTAGGTTCGGATCTGTGATGGGGAACATAAAAAATACGAATGCCAGCTTTACGAGCGCCATCAACTGTCTCTTTTAGATGTTTAATTGTGTTAACAGAATCTGAGACTTCTTTCGTTCGAGGATATAGTTTGCCTTCCTCTGCCAGAAAATCATTATAAGGATCCACCAAAAGAAGACCAGTCATTGATTTATCATATATAGTTGTCATGGTTATGGGCTCCTATCTCATCAATAGCGACATGAACATTTCAAGATATGATTAATTTCCCCTTGTCCCGAATGGTTTAATCATTTAAGCAAAGCGAGATTAGGTTAGCAAAAAAGACTTTCAACCTCGCTGCCGCGCGGCTGAAAGTCTCTTTAGTATCATGCAGCCAACACTTGTTGTCTGTTTTTACGAATACGCAATGCGAACACAGCAGCTAACAAGCATACGAAGCCTGCTGCCACAAAAGGCACCGTGTAGCTGCCGAGAACATCTCGCAGGTAACCTGCCCCATAAGCGGCAATGGATGCGCCTAGCTGGTGTGCAACGAGGATCCAGCCGAACACCATACCGGCTTTTTCAGCACCAAACGTTGATGAAGTTAATTTTGCCGTCGGTGGTACCGTTGCGATCCAATCCAGCCCGTAGAATACGGCGAAAACTGTCAATTGCGTATAACCGCCTCCAAGCGCATAAGGCAAAAAGAGTAAAGATAGTCCACGTAAGCCATAATACCAAAAAAGCAACTTTCGACTGTCAAAGCGGTCTGACAACCAGCCCGACAATGTGGTACCGACGAGATCAAACATCCCCATCAGTGCTAGCAGGCTCGCTGCAGTGACGACAGGAATACTGTAATCTCCACATGCTGGGATGAGATGCGTACCGATAAGCCCGTTGGTGGAAAAGCCACAGAAGAAGAAAGTGCCTGCGAGGAGCCAAAACGTTCCACTTCGGGACACCTGCTTCAAAGTATTTAATGGCATTAAGAAAATATTGCCTTGAAACGGTGCAGGTTTCACTACCTCTTGTGCGCCAAGCGCAGGCGAGCCGACGTCCGATGGATGATTGCGCATCCAGATAGCAATAATAGGCAGCATCAGGATGAGAGCCCCCATGATAACGTAAACAGCATTACGCCAGCCTTGTTCTTCTGTTATTTTGGCTAGTAAAGGCAGAAAGAGAAGTTGCCCAGTTGCCGCGCTCGCTGTCAGCAGGCCAATAACCAAGCCTTTATGCTTCACGAACCAACGATTGGCAACCGTCACCCCTAATACATTCGCCAACGTTCCTGTGCTTAGTCCGCCTAACACTCCCCACAGCAGCACAAGCTGCCACACGGAATGAATAAATGGGGTTAACCCAAGACTAAACAACATCACAATAATCGCTGAAATCATCATACGGCGTACACCGAATTTGGCCAACATGGCAGCGGAGAAGGGCCCCATTAAACCGTATAACAGAATTCGAATCGAGATAACGCCGGAAATGGCTTCTCGCTGCCAGCCAAACTCTCGCTCTAATGACTGAATGAGAACACTGGGGAAGGAACTGATGGCCGCAGACACAATTAAAGTCATAAATACAATAAGTACGATAATCCAACCATAATATAGCTTAGAAATATGTGTATTAGCAGTTTTCATTTCTCTAACTCCTATCTTTAACTTTTAGATCTCATTCCTCTCATTTCAATAGTGACATATTCATTTCAATGATAGGAGTCAATTTCCCCTTGTCAGGAATGGTTTTAACCATTACGCGAAGTCCAATTAAGGCATTATTCAAAAAGTAGGCAACCTGATCGGCATCAAGCGTTTCAGCAAATTCTCCGGACTGTTGCCCTTCCACAATCAAATCGCGGATCATCCTTTCAGTACGTTCCCATTCCAAACGTACGCAATCCCTTGCTTCAGCATCATGGTGAGACAGTTCAACGGCAGTATTTACAATAAAGCAGCCTTGTGGAATTTCTTCCCGCTGACGAATGGTGATTTCAAACAACAGCCGTATGGCTTCTTTGGCAGATTGGGTATCATCTATACGACGTTTTAGCGACGTATCAAGATTTTCGCTATAACGCTTTAATGCGCTGATATAAAGAGATTGTTTTTCTCCGAAGGTATCATACAAGCTCCCTTTATGAATCCCCATTGTGGAGACAAGTTGCTGCATCGTTGTCTTTTCGTATCCTTGTTCCCAAAAGAGATGCATGGCTTTAAGTAACACAGCATCTTGATCAAATTCTTTTGTCCTAGCCATCCCAGTTTCCCTCCTTTCAAAGTAACAATACCATTTCAAGAACGGTCGGTCAATAATTAATTTGAACGATCGTTCTTGATATGTAATAAATAGATTTCTCAGCAACAACAAAAAGAACCGAAGTTAAAATACGGTTCTTTTTGTTCTGTATTTTACGCCCAAATGCACATTGCTATGCTCACCTATTGTAGCCGTTGCCGATTCCAGGATATGAAGAGGACTGTCTCCTCTCCCCGTACACCGGATAGGAAACTAACGGGTGTTGCTGCACTTGTGGTTCGTAACTGTCTTGCCGCACCAGAGGTTGATTCGGGCAATCGACAGGTGGACCGATCGTCGTCGTGCTTTTGATTGGTGCAAGTGCTTGCGTCACCACGGCTTGATCTAGGCAGTACGTATGTGCGAGCATGTTTCTCGGCGCCAGCCTGAGAAAATCGGAAACCGCGATGAATTCGGGAACAGGTGCATCAAATATCGCTAACAGATGTGTATCATCTTCAGTAGCCATCTCCCAGTGGAACCAACCTTGCGGAATATTAGCCACTTGGCCAGGTGTAATCGTATAGTTAAGCACGGTTTTAGTGAACGGATTCAGGATCGACACAATAGCTGCGCCACGGATGCAATATACCAGCTCAGATGCATTCTGATGAATATGCGGTTCTACGACATTTCCTTTGGACAAGTAGATGTCTAGCAGAGATACGTTGCCAAGCGTATTAAGTTGCTGAATACTCAAGGCGTTAATGAAATTATGCCTATCCTTCGTGAAAGTACGATTGTTCTTCATATCGTAGAAGTATTGCACGTTCGGAGAAGTGAAATCCATGTAAGATACGGCCATCCGCTCAGCCTCCTGATTGTAGAATCATCATTACTAAGCGTATTCCATTGTATATACAGCCATGACTATGCACGCCTTCCTGCTAAAAACAAAAAAACCGGTCTGAACCTAAGTTCACACCGGTTGGTATAGTAGCATTTCAAGCAGCAGCTGCTAATGCTAATTGTAATCGTTGAGCTGCAGCGCACTTCGTTATCTCAAAACTTCTTGTATGAATCTTTCGAGCGCTGTGATATCTGTCATGTTCTTGTTGCATTCCTCACTATTCATGCACAAGTAATTCCCAACCACTTTGTAATAATCAGGTGAAGCCTGTGCCGGCCTCGACTTGGATACCGCGGTAAATAACGCGATCTCTTCTTGCTTGTTGCATAAAAAACAATAGCCCTTTTTGTTTGTAGGGGTCATCTTCCCTTCAATCCCGACGATTTGCCCATCTAAAGGGTACACCATGAACAATTTTCCCGTTGCAATGCTGGTCCATCCCAGATAGGACAAATACCTGTTATCGATAGTCAAATCAGGAATTGGCAGTTTTTTATTTTTGTGAAACAACTTTTGGATCTGTTTTTCCGTAACTTGCGGAAAAGTGGTTCTATAAGTCTCCAACAACAGAAGGAATTGCTCGAAATCCTCTGCGGTCTGAAGCGAGAGTATAGTACGAAACAGCTCTCTTGGGATCTCCTTATCTGAATCCGAAAATAGCTCTATAATCTTGTATTCCGTGCTATCTCGGACGGCTTCTATGACCTTGCGGTCGGATACGGTTTGATACGTCCGTTGCAGATAGCTAATTTCTTTTTTAATAAAATTATATTGATGGTTTCTAATGAATTGTTCGTACATGATGACTCAGCCCCTTATCATGAAATGAAATTTAAATAAGGTGCAAAGCCCATTAATTAGAAACGATACACGCTGGACATGGGCGATGTAATCTCAAATGTTCCCCCACGCAAAGATTCGCCCCAATAAGTAGGCTTTGCATGAGTTAAGCTAGTCCCGGCAACATGATTTGCCATGGTCTACCACCTCCCGAATTCATAATTATTATGATAATACCATCTATTCATTTTTTCAAGGCACGTTTAATGGGATAAAAACACCCCATTCTGCATGACATTTTCACTAGATCATGATGCTTCTTCATAAAAACTCCACACATCAATATAGTTACTTACCGCTACCCCCTGCTAGTTTCTTGAATATATTATGTTTTATGTGGACTCTATAAAGTTTGCAAAATTCTAATAGATTTGGAGGAGATTTTGTGAGATTTGTTATGAAACTACGCATGTTTATCGAAAACAATGTAGAGCTGGTTCTTTCAAACGGAGACATCGTGAAAGGTATTCTGGCAGAAGTGAACTGTTCTTACGTTATCGTTCGGACAGCAGGCGTACTCGGTTACGATGGTGAAGAAGAAGTACTTATTCGCACCCGTCTGATTGATTATGTTCGGGTTATTTAATAAGTACCGAAAGAGATCTGAGATGACCGTTTGCCTAATTACAGTTTCGTACCGGAGTCTCGATACGCTTACCCAATTCGTAACCAACTGTGGCAAAGTTTCTTTAAGCGTTCCTATTTATTTAGGGGATGTAGAGAAGAATCTCTTGACCTTGTATGGAGAGTCTAACCATCTTGAGCCTACTGAAAAATTCGTTTTGATTACAGATGACCTTAGCGATCCATTGGAACTGAAGTGGATGATCGAAACGCTTCAAAATGGGCACTCTGATGTTATTTTAACTCAAGGGGAAGACAGGTTGGACCCAAGCTTAAGTGTTTCACCTTTGCCTCTATGGGACAGGTTAATCAACGAGTTCTCCGGTAAACCTGAGCTGGGCAGTGCCTCACTTGCGAATCTTCCCTTTGCCCTGCCCTTCTCTGAGTGGAGCTCTCACAGCGGACTTCAAATCCTTAGAAATCCTATTAAATCGCACCTCAAGTTGACCAAGTCCGAATGGCGTATAGGTGTAAACGACCGATTATCATCCCGACGATCTCCTCTCGAGCAGCATTGTGTAAAGACTTCTTTTGAGATAACTGAGCGGCTTGAAGCTTTCCTCTCTCTATTGCCTCCTCTTAGGGGAGGTTGGAATGACGGAGCTCGAAGAAGGGATATTGTCGACAGGCTAAACCAAGGCAGTTTATTATTGCCTCCTCCGTGCCCCGGCACGGACTTCTCTTTTAAAGGGAGGTCCCTTGCTGCGAAGTCGTTATCCGTTATCATCCCTGCACAGAACGAGGAAGCCACGATTGGGCAAGTCATACTGGAAGCTCAGATGCTTGCTCCAAATGAAATTATCGTGGTCATCAATGGATCAAGCGATCAGACCGAGATGATAGCCCGGGCGCATGGAGCTGTTACCCTTAGCTTTCAGGAACCGCTTGGTACAGATGTAGGCCGAGCAATTGGAGCCTATGCTGCGCAAAGTGAGATTTTGCTATTCTTGGACGGGGATTTTATCATCCCGTGGAAAGATCTTTCACCTTTCGTAGAATCTGCTGCAACCTGCTGTGATTTGGCGGTCAATCAGTTAAATCAACATTTGGGGATGCGCATGCCTCCAGGGACGGTAACAGCTCTGAAATATGCGATGAACGTCGCGCTTGGTAGAGAAGATCTCGAGAATGCATCGCTCGTTAACGTACCGTTTGCCATGAACCGGCGAGCGCTGGAAGTCATTCATTGGACAGAACTGCAGTGTCCACCCAAAGCTTATGCGCTGGGACTTCTTGGAGGGTTGCAGGGCTTGCCGGTACACCATGTTGAGGTAGACAGACTGAACCGTTACCGACATGGAAAGCATGATTTGGCGGGAGAACGATATTCTCAAGCAGCAATACAAATTATTGGCGACCACATCGAAGCCATGCATGCTATTTTGGACAGAAAAGGAGGAATGTACCATCATGATGAAGCGTGAACCCGGCATGGTCAGTGTTGTTATCACCAACTATAACCGAGAAATATATCTGAATGAATGTCTCGACAGTCTGCAACATCAAACCTATCCGAATAAAGAAGTCATATTTGTAGATGACGCCTCCACAGATCGATCGATCGAAGTCGTACAGTCGTGGATGAAGGAAAATGAGGTCAATCTCGATCGTTTTGTCCTTGTTCGCCTACCGAGAAATGTGGGCTATGCCGGTGCATTGTCCATGGGTCTATTCTTAGCCCGAGGGGAGTATATCGCCGTTCAAGACTCCGATGACTTCTCTCATAGAGCCCGTTTCGAGAAGCAGGTGAATTTCCTTCAAACCCATCCGGAACTTGCATTGGTTGGATGCAACTACGCTTCCTTTAAAAGCGAAAATACTCGACAATATATTCCGGCTAACTGGCTGAAGTACGGTGAGGAAATCCGTAAAGTTTACCAAAATGGCGGCCACTGCGTTTGCAATGGCACGATCATGTTCCGGGGAGCGATATTCGATCAGATCGGAGGACTTACAAGGCGGATCGATGGCGCTGAGGATTACGAATTTATAGTAAAGTTTCTCAATATTGGAGCGCGAATCGAGAATATTCGCGAAGTTCTGTATTACTATCGTTTACACAGCAATCAGAGGTCTCTAGCGTATTTCGGAAAAGGGGGAGATCCTACATGATCGTTTCTCCACTATCTGTGTTGATGGTACTCGATCAATTAGCTCCCGCTGGCACGGAGACGCATGTACTAAGTTTGACCAAGTCTCTGATTCAAAGAGGTCATCAAGTTGGACTGGTGTCATCCGATGGTGAACTTCGTTCCTCGTTTGAACAAGGTGGGTGTACGGTATACCTTTTGGATTCTCCTGAAGGTGGGTCTACCAATCGCTCGGAATGGACCAAGAAGCTGCAAAGTATCATGAAGATGGGCGATTTCGACTGCGTTCATGCGCATCAAACTCCCTCTGGTCTTTTGGCTGCAGAAGTTGCTAACAGTGAAGGCATCCCTTTCATTTTCACTACCCATGGGACGTATTACCCCAAAGACAGTCTTGGCTATCTCCTCTCCCAATCGAAAGCTGTGATCAGTGTAAGCAAACCTGTACAACAGTACGTACATCAAATCGGCTATCCGTCGTATTTAATTCCAAACGGTATCGACCTTGGGGAGTTTTATCCGTCCCAAAGTACCAGGGTGCGCTCGGAACTCGGCATTTCCGAATCATCCGTTCTCATCGTTTACGCTAGTCGTTTAGCCTGGGGCAAAGCGGCGGCCTGTGACATACTGCTGCGTGCTATGAAGGATCTCCATCGGTATGGCTGGCAGCAGTTCGAGCTTGTCGTCGTCGGTGACGGTCCTAAGCGGGATGCGATTCAGCGACTAGCCGATTTTATTCATAAGGAAAGCGGCAGGACGTTCATTCATTTAGCCGGGCAGCAAACTCAAATGCATGATTATTATAACGCTGCCGATATCGTGATCGGTACTGGACGAGTGGCGCTCGAGGCATTAGCTACGGAGAAACCGGTGCTCGCCATCGGCAACAATGGTTTTTTCGGATGGGTGGAACCTGAAAATTACGAGGATGCTTGGTCGCTCTATTTCGGTGATCACGGGTCGACTGCCTCACATTCACGTTATCTTTTTGCCGATCAAATTGTGAGAGGTTATCAGAGATTGGATGTCTTAAAGGCGCAAGGGCGAGAAAACAGACGGTGGGTCGAACGCTTGTTTCATAGTGAGCGTAATACGGAACAGCTGCTCCAAATCTATCGGTCAGTTTCAATGCTATCGCGAGAAAGGGGACAAATATGAAACGCATTTTATATTTAGGTTGGATTGGCTTTAATAATATCGGTGATGAGCTGATGTGGCAATTGTTTCGAGAATTAAGTTGGAAATATCTACCTTCCAAAACGTATGATGTCATCCCCTCGATTCCAGGTGTGGATATTCGTAATCACGGCCCTTACGATACGATCGTAATGGGCGGTGGATCCCTATTAATTCCTGGCTATATCGACGTTGTTTATCAGGCTATTCAAAAAAATAAAAATGTTATCATCTGGGGAAGTGGACATGATCGTCCAGAGTACACACCATTAAATGAATTAGGGCAAACCTCCCTCCATCTGGCTTATACCGGTGAACATAAACCGACTAGTGCAAAACTCGCTGAAGTTGTCAGCCAATCTGCCTTCTGCGGAGTACGAGGTCCACTCTCTCAGCAGTTTCTCCAGCATTCCGGTGTTGCCATGGAAAAAACCGTGATCAGCGGCGATCCCGCATTTCTGCTACCTAGCCCTGCCCGTTTGAAACGCGAAGGTTCGAAACGCGTCATTGGTGTCAACTGGGGAACTGCGTATAATCGGATTTTTGGTGGTAGTGAGGAAAAAGTAGAAAAGCATTTAGTCGAGGCACTGCGGCGTTTGATCTGGCAAGGTTACGAAATTACAATTTTTCCGGTATGGGGTCCTGACCGCGAAGCATGTGAGCGTCTTTACCGTAAACTTGGTGATACGGAGCATGTGAAGCTTGATCTGCGACTGCATCATTACGAGGATTTGATCGAAATCATGCAAGCCTATGACTTAACGATCAATTTCAAACTCCATAGCAATTATCTTTCCGCAGCTGCTGGAGTCCCCTTCATTTGCCTAGGCTACCGCTTTAAGTCGCTGGATTTCGGTTATTCCATTAACCTTCCAGATTATATACTGCCTACTCATCATGACCAGTTAATGGAAGCCATTCTAGATAGAGTTGCGAAGATCGAGGAAAATCAGGGCTACATTACGGAGCAATATGAGGTAAACAGGAACTCTTTCCAGACGTTGCTGGAGCTGCCATTCAAGGAAAAGCTTTTCTAAAACAAGCGTATGTGTACAAACATTCAAGCCGCGGTTTACGCGGCTATTACTTCTCCTAATTAGTATCGTTCTGATTTACTCACGTTGTTTATTAATACATAAATCGTTACATACACGGTACCAATAAATAAGCCAAATAATAAACAAAAGAAAATCGAATGACTTGTTAAACTCTCTTTTATGATGTCAGTTACTTTACTCCAATCCGTAATTGCTTCCCAACTATTTAATCGGTATTCTCTTCCCAACAAAATGCCATACCCACCTGCAACTGATGTTAAAATAACAAAACACCACGCTATAATTTTGTTGTATACATTCATTATGATGTATTGAAGTTGATACATGGATATGGCTCCAAGTAACAAACTAGTCCAAGAAAATAGATTTATAACTAAAAAATCAATCCAATACGCATAACGCATATTCGTGTTATTTACATATATCTCGTTCTTTAAATTTAAATGAATGAGATCCGTTATTACGTATGGAGAGTTCGGAAAGAAAAGCAACCATAGGATACCAATTGCAACAAGAAAAATAGTCTTTACGTTACTTCGCTTGTAAATTAAATAAATCAACGTAGATAAAACAAAAGGAATCCAAGCCAAAAATAAATTCCAGATTAAGAAATCATAATAGGTTTTATTCCTACAAATGATATAAACAACAATATTCAATATAGACAGGCTGACTAGAAAGACAAATAGGCTTTTATGGTTTAGATCCTTCATTAAAAATCCCCTTTAGGTTACTAAAATCCCCGATTTACGGGGATCTGGTTACTTCAACTTGATCTCAAATGGTTGCTCAATCCAAGATGGATAGTTTGTAATTTCAAATGTGAATGGATTTGTAAAAGGTTTATCTAAGATTAATTGTGTGCTTATCATACTCTCTTTGCCGTCTACGTTCGTGGAGGTCGTGCGATAGCTTCCCCATCGAAACTCCGCCCCACTCGCATCATGTACCTTTCCATCAAGAATGGAAAACCCGAAATGGTCTCGATCCGGATCCGATTGGACACCTAATACGATGCTATAATGATCATCAGCAGCTTTATCTACGGTTATGATTCGAACTTTATCGTCTGGCGCTTGCACGATTCTTTTCTCATCCAAATTGAGCTTCATTTCCAGTTTCGATTTATCTAGTGCCATGATGCGGCTTCCTTTTAAAACAAGATGCTTCGGCTTGGAAAAAAAGGCACTCTCAAACTGCAGTGTTTGTCCCCCGTCTTGATTACCAAACCAGCCTTGATTACGAAGTTCCTCACCTGTATCCGTTACAATTCGTAAGTCATTTATTCCAAACAGCTTCATCGAATTACTTGCATTGAATGCGACTTCAACTTGAATGCTAGTGGGATTAATCGTAACTTCCTTAAACAACACACGTTGACCATCCACAGTAACAGTTTGCCCAAGCTGAATCGTTTCTTTCAACCCTTTAAATCGCGCTTTATCAATGGGAATGACAGCGTTCCATGTTTTATTTTCGAAAGGCATCAGCCTAAAACTAACCCCAACGCGATCGGGCATCTTTTGATCAGCGGAAAATGTTATATCCATCCTATCTAGAAATTCCTGTCTCGGCTCCCCATGTGTACCTGTCGTTGCATAACCAAAACCGATTCCAACTGGAAGCTCTTCTCCTGTATCGGCATCATATATCCGAAGATGATCGTAAGGTATCGTTTCTACTGCAGATGGCATTTTCATAGTGAAAAATACATTTAACCGAGTATCGTCGGCTATTATACCTTGAACTGTAAACGTGACACCGTCATGACTGTCGCTCACTTCCATCGGCTGTACGAATTCGCTCCTGACAGCTCCCTGAAGCCCTTTGTCGCCAGCCACCAATGTTACGATACCCGATAGGCCGGGCAATCCCGCAATAAATGAAGCAAATGCAGGAGATACGCGTACCATACCAAGTAAAAACATGCCCACGATCAGCATACTTACAGCTGTTGCATAACGTCGGCGAGCACGTTGACGGTTCCGTCTTTTTGACATGCTCATCCCTTGTCGTATCACTTCATCTAGTTGGGTTGGTATCGCAAAAGCCTGTAATTCCGCCCCTTCTTCCTGTAATAGCTCTTCCAATCCATTCTCAGATTTAAGCAAAGCAAGTTACCTCCTCGCCAAGTGTTTGCCGCAGCTTGACAAGCGCTTTATGCAGCCTTGTTTTGACTGTACCTTCTGGACATTCGAGCAATGCGGCGACCTCGCTCAATGTAAATTGCTGATAGTATTTTAATATAATGATTTCCTTCTGCTCAGGAGGCAACTGATCCACGGCTTGACGAAGGCTGACCCTCGTGTCGCTCGTATCTTCAAAACCTGATCTTTTTGATTCTTTCCCTGTATAAGCCGTCTTTCGTTTCCTTCGATATTCATCCGCACAGGCATTTAGTAAAATGCGTACAAGCCAAGTATCGAAATACTCGGGCTGCTTTAGCTTTTTCAGGTTTTGGAAAGCTCGACATACCGTCTCTTGAACGGCATCTAATGCATCCGTTTCATTATGAAGGTAGCCAATAGCAATCCGAAACAGCCGCTCCTTTCGCGTTTCCAATAACGCAAGGAAGGCGTCTTCCTTTCCTGCTTTTGCTGCTGCTACCCAATCTTTCGTATCCAGCCAAAACCCCTCCTTGCCGTTTTCCTACCTATTAGACTGCAAAAAGATGGAAACAGTTTTGGTAGGCGTTTACTTTTTTAGTTCAATGCCAAAAAAAAGCAGCGCAAGAGTCGCGCTGCATCCATACGTCAATTACTTATATTTCAGCTGACATGAACAATCATTTAGCTGGAGGAATACTTTGCGGATTATTAAACACGTTATTAGGGTCATACTTAGCCTTTACTCTCCGCAATCGCGCGTAGTTTTTTCCGTAATAGACCGGTCCCGAACATTTGATCCCTTGATCAGGAACATTTATATAAGACCCTACAATATAAGGTTGAAGCTTCTTCCTTGTGTTCCTAGTTAAGGCAATATTTTGAGCAGCATGAGAAGGTTTAACCCATGAACTGTTCCATTCAACGTAGAACTTTGGATCACGCCAGTAGAACGCGGTAGCTTTAGGAGCTATGCGTTTTATAGCCCCACCCCAGTTGAGGAAGTAGAACCCGGCTGGAGTACCTGCCTCTGCTTTTTCTAGGAATGTACGCATCGTCTTATAGGCCTTATCTGGAAATGGACGTCTGCCAAACCCACTGGAGAATTGATTGCTGAATTTCTGAGTAAGTACCGGATCAGGAGCTAATAAGAACTTCGTTGCTTCCAAGTATGGTAGGAACTTGATGGTTTTTTGAGTCGGAGTTCCAACACTTAAAATGGGTTCTAGAAAGTGAAGTGCTTCTTTTTTTGAACCGAGATATAGTCCTAACATACTAACATTGCCGCCTTTTTTAGGACCAACCGATAACTCACTGCCTAGTTTGGTGCTTGTGGAAGGCGCCCATAGCTGCCATTTTTTTACGACATCTTCGAACTGTTCCCATGGCCACGTGACCTGGAAGACGGTAACCTTGGCTGGTGCTCGAAGCACTTTAAATTTATATTTGGTGTATACACCAAAGTTCCCGCCACCACCTCCACGCGAAGCCCATAGAAGATCTGAGTTACGTTTTTTGTTAGCAATAATGACTCGTCCCTTGGCGTCAACCATTTCGATTCCGAGTAAATTATCACAAATGAGGCCTGTTGTCCGTTGGAGTGGACCGATTCCGCCGCCGAGTGCGATTCCGCCGATTCCAACAGTAGGACTGTCACCAAAGGGAGCTATAAAACCTTTACGGGCAAGCGTGTCTACTATTCTTCCCACCCGATTGCCTGATTCCACAACAACAGTTCCGAGCTTTCTATTGAGTTGAATTTTCTTCATTTCACTAACATCAATTACAATGCCGCCATTAACTTGTGACAGGTTTGGTTCTAAAGCATGTCTTCCACTTCTTGGCCGAATGGGGACATTATTTTTACGTGCCCATTTAATTGCATTGGCCACATCCTTTGAACTTTGAGCGAACACAAATACTTTTGGAAATTTATTCGTATGGGGATCCCAATTCTTTCGTGCCGTATCATATCCCAAATCACCTTTAAAGATCACACGTCCCGTAAGTCCTGTTTTTGATATCACAACTCCAACTCCCTATGAGCTATTGACAAATCATGCGGACATAAGTCATACATCCTATAACGTATGAAGGATATTTGTCGAAGGTATAGGCTTATGCTTATAGGGAGGGTATCTATTTACGTCATATATGGTTATTTCTATTTTTCATAAATCATGTATTGTTATTTCGCTTCTAACCAAAAATCTAGCATTGATTCCTGTTTGACCGATACCCTTGGATATGTAGTAAGCCCCATTCGATTGTTTATGCAATCCCTTATAAATACCCATTCTAGGTAACTTACCTGCGTCTTTTATTTTAAAGAAATAAGGAATATTGAATTGTTTACCATGAAGATGACCAGCCATTAAATAGTCATATGCTTTATCTATGTGTAGGACTACGTTAGGATCGTGCGTAATAATGAGTTTCGGTTTACTGGGATCAACGGTTTGAAACGCAGCATCAATGTCACTCTTATGTGAATCGAAATCATCAATACCTATTAAATCAAACTTCTCCAAGTGCAGCGACTCATTTCTTAACAAATGAAGCCCATATTTTCTTAAAAGTTGGACAAGTTCCGTTACATTTTTCTGCTGATAATCATGGTTACCAAGCACGCAGTAGATAGGTACATGACAAATGGACAGCGCTCTTAAGTACGCTTCTAGTCTAGGAAGGCTTTTGCGGTGCTTGGTAAAATCGCCAGTTATAAAAATATAATCGGGTTTTTCTTTATCGATAATGGCAGCTATTCTAGCTGGACTAATACGTAACCGCTCAACATGCAAATCACTAATTTGGAGGATTCTCAAGTTAAGCTGAAGTGGATATGCGATTCGCTCCATTTTTAGCCATTGTGTAGGTAAGATAAAGCTTATGTAGAACAAAAGGATGAACAGCAATATGTAAAGGCAATTCAATAAATTCCCTTCCAAGTACTCCCTCCTTCCCAATAAGAATTTTATTTAGGATGTCATGAATAGATTTCGCTCTAATAACATCCCGACGTGTTCAGCCACAACTTTAGGCGATTCTGTCATTTCATTCCTTATATACGCTTCGATTATGCCTGCAATAGCAGTCCCCAAGAATGTGAGAATAATCCCTTTATTTAACCCTTTATTAATTCCTTGGGTAATATCTACTTCATGTTGTAATTGTTCAATAAGAAACGCCAGAAGACGACTACGAAATGTCGTGACTCCATTGCTTGCGAGCATCGTTGAAAAAAATGTCTGATTGCGATCAAAATGTTCAAAGATCATCACATTTGCTGATACGAAATCTAAGTCTGAAGTTGATTCGCAAATTTTCCTCAATTCGTTGATATGTTCTTCAATCAGTTTATCTAGTAGATCGAACTTATCTAAATAGTGGTGATAAATGGTTCTTCGACCGACATTTGCTCGATCGGAAATATCTTGGATCGTAATTTCATTAAAATTTTTCTGAGACATCAATTCTATAAAAGCGCTTTTGATTGATTCTCGAGATTTGACAACTCTTCTATCGATCACGTGCATGTTATCATCACCAGTCTTTTATCATCGTATTGCACAATAAGTTACCATATGTGCCATTAGGCACAAAAATCGCTTTTTTGATAATTGTAGATGGCAAAATTTCACTTTATATTATACACATATGTGCCATATCGCATCAACATGCAAGATCAAAAGGAGATTAGGGATGAATATTACAATACATCTAAAGAACGTACGTACGCCTGGAAGGTTAGAGGTTCCTATTGTCATTCAACCGAGTCATCCGAGTCATACTATCTACACATAACGAAATGAACCAAGTCGAAAGTGTGCAAAAAGCGCAATTGACACTTGAAACTGAAGCATTAAGTTGGTCAAGTGACCCTGTGCGCTCCGCACGGCTAAGAAGTAAAGCTGCTGAGTTAGATGGCAAAATTATAGATACTTCTCAAAAAGTTATGCATACTTTGAATCATGTTAATGAACATAGTAACGAGGATATTCAAACTCCGTTACCTACTGACGAAAACGGTGAAAATGAAAAACCAGTCACTAATCCTAGTGTTGAATCCGTTACGGAGGAAAATAAAAAGACTCTCCCTATGAATAAGACGCTATAAAGCAAATGAAACAAACCATTCCTTTTATCCGGGAATGGTTTGTTTTTATGATGAATGCCGTTACTTCATTCTTACTGCTTGAGAAACCTTACTGCATCGGCGATTGTGTACCCCGGCGCAGAGGCTACAATCTTAACTGAATTGTTCGTAGAGGATGCGGTGAATGTATAAGTACCTAGATCAACCCACGTATTCCCATTCAAAGTTTGATTTACGGTTTTCGTTGTATCCATCAAGCCGCCGTAGGTAATTTCCAATGGAGCGGTTGTCGGACGGTTCGCTGCAGCAGCCCAACGCATAAATACTTTATAATTCCCTGCTTCCGTAATCGTCGGTGTCCATACGGCGGATTTATCCGCATTTGCAGCGGCGGCTCCATCATGTAAGTAATTTGTGTTATAGTAGCCAGCGTCAAATGTGCTGGATGTCCATGTACCCGTTGTTGTGAAAGCAGGTGCCGAATCGTTATTGTCCACGATTACTTCAACTTGAACGCCTTTTACTAGTACGTTATCAATCGTAGCTACTTGATTGTAAGTACGGATCCCGATTTTGCCTGCTGTATGTGAGGTGTCATTGACGGTTAGCTCGTTCACCCCATTCACCGATCCAACAAGCGTACTGCCTTTCATCGATAGTTTAAGGTTATATACGGTATTCGGGTTCACTGTATAGGATTTGTAGGCCAGCGTTGTAAATGTCCCATTCACCTTTTTGAGCAATTGAACTTGATTCGTACTAAGCCTCAATAAGTAGTAGTTGTTATTGTCTACAAATCTGCCAATGATACCTGTCGCTGCTCCAGATGTAGCCGATTTCGGACTAATATCCGCTTGAATGTCGTAATTCGTCCAGTATCCGTCGCCTGCCGTTGCAACTGCCTCAGCGGCGATGTTCGTAGATTGTTCGTAAGCATACGTTGCATCTGTAACGACCGACCAGCTGCCGTTAAGTGCTGTCCAGCCCTGCGCATTGCCATCTTCAAAATTATCCGATAGTAATGTCTGCATGACAGGTTCTGTCGGTACAACAGGAGTCCATGTACCTGCAGCTGCATCAATCTCCCAATTTTTATACCCATTTATGGTTGGAACTCCCGCACTATTAAATGTTAAGGGGTACCATCCATTTCTGCCTATCCCTTTACTACCATCCCAACCATTATTGGTCCAGCGGTCGCCGAGATAAACATACATCAATCCCTCCGTTCCTTGGATCGGTAGAACTTGGTCAATCTGCGTATCAAATGAATTGCCTGAACTTGGCGATGTCAGTATGTCCCATTTGTACGTCCAGGCTCCCGATAAGCTACTTGTAGTGTAATAATAAGAAGGTGTTGATTTGAAACCGTTCGTCATTGAGGCAAACAGATAATACTGGGATCCACGCTTAATTAATGTTGTTGCTTCTTTATTACCTTCCGTCCATCCAAAATATTTCGTGCTTTCCGCAATGTCTAGATAATTGCTAGTCAATTTACTAAGTTGGAATCCACCGTTCCAATTCGAGCCAACATCCACCGTAAACGTAATGTACGTACTGCCATCATCGTCAGTGAAAATAGAACCTAAATCGCCCATGCTATATCCATTTGGCCTCGCAATGTATCTTTGAAACGTAAATGGACCTTCTGCTGAAGTACTTGTGAAAAAAGCTAATTTATTCCGTCCGAAAACGGCAATATTATTATCGAAACTATTCCACTCTGTAATCATGACATACTGAGAGTTTGCACTATTATAGGCAACCACAGGTCTACCAATCCATTGACCGGAGTCAAATCGTTTTGTTTTCCCAGGTGCATATGTCCCTTCTTGCTCATCCAGTTTGGGATTGATGGTACTGAAATCAACGATCCCCTTACCGCTTGGTACGGTACTTGCTTGTTTCGTCCAATTCACCAAATCAGTTGATTTGAGCAAGTTTACATTTTTAACGCCAGATTCGGAATAGTCCATGCCATACCATAGGAATGTATCGTCTTCCTTGATCATCCAACCGCCTTGCGCCCAAATCGGATTACCCGCCGTATCGTTCCAAACGCTTTGGTCTGTATTTGACATAACTGACGCTGCCTTTGCCGATTGCGCAACACCTAAGATTAATAAAATTAATAGTACAGCTAGCGAAGCCGTAACAACTTTCCTTGCGCTTTGAATACCATGCCTAATTATCATCTCGATCACCCTTTCGAATACTTGTATTAACTTACAAAATCCAATCGCAATACGAGCAAAACGATTGCCCTTTGTGCATTCCTCCCCTCAATAAATAAAGCGCTTACACAAAATTTTAGTAAAATTTAGATGAAATGAACAGTCATTCAATCAACGATTTATAAACTTTTCCTAAAAAAAAGAGACGGATCATGAATGATCCATCTCTTTTTTTGCCATTTTACATGTTATTCATTATTGTCCATCCATTGAAAGTGAAAGCTACCCTCTTTATCAACACGTTGGAACGTATGTGCTCCAAAGTAATCTCTTTGCGCTTGAAGCAAATTAGCAGGTAATCGCTCTGTCCGATAGCTATCGTAATAGGCTAAAGCAGAAGCAAACGCAGGAACAGGAATCCCTCTCGTAACAGCAAGTGAAATTACTTTTCTCCAAGCATCCTGATAATTTTTAACAATGCCACCGAAATATTCATCTAATAGCAGGTTTTTAAGTGATGGGTCTCTGTCATAGGCGTCTTTAATATTTTGCAAGAATCTTGCACGAATAATACATCCTCCACGGAAAATCATTGCAATACTGCCATAATTCAAATTCCACTTGTATTCATCGGATGCCGCTCTCATTTGAGCAAAACCTTGGGCATAGGATGCAATTTTGCTAGCGTACAAAGCTTTACGAACAGCCTCAATGAATTCTTTAGAATCTCCTTCATACTTAGCTACTGCTGGCCCGCTCAGACGTTTGCTTGCAGCTACCCGTTCTTCTTTCATAGCTGAAATGAATCGTGCAAATACAGATTCCGTGATGATTGGTAAAGGAACGCCGAGATCCAATGCACTTTGACTCGTCCATTTTCCAGTACCCTTTTGCCCTGCCGAATCGAGAATTACATCTACCATCGGTTTGCCCGTATCTGGATCTGTTTTCGAGAAAATATCGGCCGTAATTTCGATCAAATAACTATCCAACTCGCCATTGTTCCATTCAGTGAAAATCTCATGCAGCTCGTTCGTAGATAAGTGAAGAACATCCTTAAGCAAGTGATACGCTTCGCCAATCAGCTGCATATCCCCATATTCGATGCCGTTGTGTACCATTTTGACATAATGGCCCGCGCCATCTTCACCAATATAGGTCGAACAAGCATCGCCATTCACTTTGGCCGATATGGCCGTTAGGATGGGTTCTACCAAGTCATACGCATCTTTTTGACCACCAGGCATAATCGATGGGCCATGAAGGGCTCCCTCTTCACCGCCTGAAACACCGGCGCCGATAAAGCGGAATCCTTTGGCTTGCAGCTCTTTATTTCTACGTTGCGTATCTGGGAAATACGCGTTTCCACCGTCAATGAGAATATCTCCTTGACTGAGGTAGGGTACAAGCTGATCAATCGTATCGTCCGTTGGTTTGCCCGCTTTTACCATAATTAATATTTTGCGCGGCGTCTCGAGCGATTGGACAAATTCTTCCACGCTATACGTACCAACGAAATTCTTTCCTTGCGCTTCTGCTACGAGTTCCTTCGTTTTCTCAGGTGAACGATTATATATCGCAACAGAGAAGCCTTTACTTTCAATGTTCAAGGCCAAATTTTTGCCCATAACGGCCAAACCTACGACACCAATTTGCTGTTTATTCATCGTCATTACCTCCCTGTTAGTTTCTAGTTGGATTATTTAAAGTTGATCGAAGCGTAGGTCTGTGCCGCGGCAGCAGACCTCGATCTTTAATCTGATCAGCCTTTTACAGCTTTTTTCCAATCGGCAGCAAATTTCTCAAGACCTTGATCTGTTAACGGATGCTTGGAAATTTGTTCGATAACGCTGAATGGTACGGTTGCGATATGTGCGCCAGCCATAGCTACGCGAGTGACATGATCGGGATGACGTACAGAAGCAGCGATGATTTGCGCATCTAAGCTGTGGACGCGGAATAACTCAGCAATTTTCACGACTAATTGTACGCCATCTTCGGAAATATCATCGAGTCGACCCAAGAACGGGGACACATACGTAGCTCCTGCCCGCGCAGCTAGCAAAGCTTGATTTACTGTAAAGATCAAGGTCACGTTTGTTTTGACCCCTTTGTCAGCTAAGTAACGGCATGCTTCTAATCCATCTAAAGTCATTGGCAGTTTGATCGTAATGTTCTTATCATAATTGTTAATTTTGATGAGCTCTTCCGCTTGAGCAATCATTTCCTCAGCCGTAACGGCATCCGGTGTAACTTCAGCAGAAACCGATTCAACTCTAGGAACTAATTTTAAAATTTCTTCAATACGATCCTCGAATTTCACACCTTCTTTAGCTACCAGGGATGGATTTGTTGTCACACCGGACAGAACGCCCACTTTATAAGCTTTTTGGATATCCGTTACATTTGCACTGTCGATAAATAGTTTCATTTTCATTACCTCCATAAGTTGAATTGAATGGTTATGCTGTAAATTATATGATTTACGAATTACCGAGTAAACCCTTGGATAAGCGAGTGACATTCTCTACGGAGAAACCGAAATGTGCCATAACTTCAGGTCCCGCACCGGATGCTCCAAACGTATTTATAGCTAGCACTTGTCCACGCGGACCTACATAGCGTTCCCAACCCATTGAAATTCCTGCCTCAATGGAAAGTCGGTTGGTAACAGAAGAAGGAAGAATCGTTTCTTTATAGGAAACTGGTTGGCGTTCAAATAACTCCATACTTGGCATAGCTACGACTCTGACGGAAATATTGTCCTTCTCTAACTCCTGTTTCGCATTTACGGCCAAGGAAACTTCCGAACCCGTTCCAATGAGGATGAGATCTGGTTGCGCGTTGGTTTCTGTTAAGATATAAGCGCCCTTCTTCACATCTTCTAAATTTGCTTTCGTCGCACTGTAAATGGGAAGATTTTGTCGACTAAGGACAAGTGCGACTGGTCCATTCTTGTTCTCCAGTGCATAAGCCCACGCGCTCGCCGTCTCATTGGCGTCACTCGGACGAATGACAGTAAGTCCTGGAATTGTCCTTAGAGCAGCTAAGTGTTCAACTGGCTCATGCGTCGGGCCATCCTCACCAACCGCGATGGAATCATGCGTGAAGACATAAATAATCGGCAGTTTCTGCAAGGCAGCCAATCGAATGGATGGTCGCAGATAATCGCTAAAGACGAAGAAGGTACTTACAAATGGAATGACGCCTCCGTGCAAAGCCATGCCGTTACCGGCTGCTCCCATCGCATGTTCACGCACCCCGAAATAGACATTTCGTCCTTCATAGGATCCGGAGCCGAAGATTGTTTCGCCACTAATATCCGTCATTGTGGAGTGAGATAAGTCGGCGCTTCCTCCGAAGATGGCCGGCACTTGTTTGATGAAATGATTGATCGCATTCCCGCTCGCCACACGCGTGGAAATAGCTTTTGACTCATCGAATGTAAGAATATCGGCAGCTTCGATTAGAACCTTGCCATTGATAGCATTTTCGAGTTCTTGGCCAAGCTCAGGAAATGATGATTTGTAAGAAGTGAACAGTTGGTTCCATTCTGCTTCTTGAGCTTGCCCTAGTTGCTTCAACTTATCAAAGTGAGTTTGTACCTCTGTAGGAACGGTAAATTCATCATGCGTCCAGCCGTAGACTTCCTTCGTCGCTTTGGCTTCTTCCAAACCGAGTGGATTACCATGTGCTTTGTTCGTTCCAGCAACCTTGGGACTTCCGTACCCAATAATTGTTCTGATTTCAATCAGGGTAGGTCGTGAAGAATCCTGTTTGGCGAGTTCGATTGCTTTTGAAATTTCAGCTAGATCGTTGCCATCTTCTACCCTCAGGTATTGCCAATTTGCTGATTCTGCTCGTAACTGTGCATGATCCGAATAGGAAACGTTCAGATCTCCGTCTAAAGAAATATCATTGGAATCATACAAAACGATCAATTTATCCAGCTTCATATGACCAGCCATGGACATCGCCTCATACGAGATACCTTCCATCAAGCAGCCGTCTCCAACAAGCGCATACGTATAATGGTCAACGACCGGAAATGCTTCTTTGTTAAATTTGGAAGCCAAATGAGCTTCAGCCATCGCCATTCCTACAGCCATTGCAATTCCTTGCCCTAATGGACCCGTCGTTGCGTCAACACCATCCGTATGTCCGTATTCCGGATGACCAGGCGTTTTACTTTCAAGCTTACGAAATTGTTTAAGATCATCCAATGTCACCTGATAACCCGATAGATGCAGCATGCTATATAGGAGTGCAGATCCGTGTCCCGCGGACAATACGAATCGATCGCGATTAAACCACTGGCCATGGAACGGATTGTGCTTAAGATGTTTGGTCCATAATGTATAAGCCATTGGGGCAGCTCCCATCGGCAGTCCAGGATGTCCCGAATTCGCTTTATTGATTGCATCAATGGATAATGTACGGATGGTATTTACGGATAATTGATCAAGTGTTGTATTCATAAGTATAAGATTCTCCTTTTGTTGCATCGTTATTTAATACGTTTTTAGAATCGAACCACCAATGGAAGCCGTCTTTCTCAAGTAATTTATCGGATTCCTGAGGTCCGTATGTTCCTGCTGGATAAATGTGAAGCGGAAGAAGATTTTCTTGGTAAGCATCCAATAAAGGCTGTACCCACTCCCATGACAATTCCACTTCATCCCAATGGGCAAAGAAGGTTTTATCTCCTACTAAAGCATCATGGATTAGGATTTCATAAGCATCTTTAGCACCTTCTTTCAGTGTGTTAAGTTGGCTTCTAGCAGCTATATCTTCATTCGAAAGTTCCTTCCCTGCCTGACTGCTTTGAAAACTAATAGCTTCGTTAGGTCCAATCTCTATGATCAAAAGATCCTTTGAGGAGCCTTCTGTTTTAAACTCTATAACGATTTTCGTTACTTTTTCGTTCAGACGTTTTCCAGTTCGGATGTAAATGGGAGTATCTTTCCAGAACGGGTCTTTGATTTGTAGTCTGGCTGCAATGAACGTATCATTTGTTGAATCCATAGCGATACCCGATTCATCTGTATAGCCGACAACCTTCTCCCCTTTCATGACGCCAGCACCATATTGACCACGAACAACATGGTTGTGAACGTCCATTTTGTTAAGAGGGACTAGGGACTTTATCACTTGCCCTTTGAGCTTCCCAACCTCTTCTACCTTGCTTCGAGTCGGGAATTCGATAGTTAACATCATTAACAATTGAAGCATATGATTCTGGAACATATCGCGGATGGCTCCAGCATGATCATAGTAACCAGCTCTTTCCTCCACACCTAATGTTTCAATTGCGGATATTTGTACACTGGCTATCTTGCGCGATCTAAAATCGAGCTCGGAAAGCGCAGCGTGCAGAAGCTGTCTCATTTGTTGAACCATAGGTTTGCCTAAGTAGTGGTCGATGCGATAAATTTCATTCTCATTAAATGCTTGGTTCAACTTCTGATTCAATTGTCTTGCCGACGTCAAGTCATGTCCGAATGGTTTCTCGATCACCAGACGCTTCCAGCCATTCGCTGAACCAAGTCCGCTTTCATGAATGTTAGCTGCGATTGTTTCAAAAAATTCAGGGCCAACAGATAAATAGAACATGCGATTCGGCACTAATTTAAGCCCTTGTTCCCGTTCTTCAACTAACTGCAATAGCTTCTTGTAATCCTCTTTACGGTTAACATCCAATACTTGATAACGAAATGCACGTAAGAACTTTTTCATTCCTTCAGCATCTTTCACTCCACTTCGGGAGAAAGTAAGGAGGGATTGCTCTACATTTGATTGAAATGTTTCATCAGATAGTTCTCTTCTACCAAGTCCAATCAAGGAAAAAGAAGCAGGTAATTTCTGCTCGATAAATAACTGATATAAAGCTGGATATATCTTTCTTTTGGCTAAATCACCTGTAGCTCCAAATAATACAAAAGTTGCTGGCTCCAATTTAATCGCTCCTTTACTGGTTTCTACGTCATAGCTCATCTATAATGTTTCTATATATCCATTAAACGAATCTAGGAGCTATAGCTGAAATTTTATGAACAATAACTATGAACTCTACAAAGTATTTTACTGGGCTGCGAAGACGGGCAGTTTAACACAAGCTGCAAAAGTCTTATACCTTACCCAACCTAGCGTCAGCCACGCCATCAAACAACTGGAAGACAGCTTTGGTATGACATTGTTTTTCCGAAATTCAAAAGGTGTCACACTCACGCAAGAAGGCGAAGTTTTATATTCCTACATTGAGAAGTCACAAATCTTAATCTCACTGGCTGAGAAACAAATGCTCGCACTTAAAAATTTAGATAATGGTGAATTGCGGATTGGCGGCAGTGATTCTCTGTTTAAACATTACATACTTAAATACTTGGAGAACTTCCACAAGCAATATCCTGGCATAAAACTTCATCTTAACCATGGAACAACGCCGGAGATCATAGCCCTCTTAAAAGAAGGTGAAATTGATTTAGGCGTTGTTCGAATGCCGATTAGCGACTCTCAACTAGAAGTAAAAGAAAGTTTTCAACTTCAGGATTGTTTTGTAGCAGGCTCTCTCTATTCAGAGCTTCAAGATGTCGTTCTCTCACTGGATATGCTACTCCAATACCCAATCATTCTATTCTCACGCAATAGCCGGGCTCGCATGGCCATCACCGAATTATTTCAAAGTTATGGTCATCAACTCAAGCCTGAAATTGAAGTTGGAAGTGTAGATCTGCTGATTGAGTTAGCTCGCAAAGGACTTGGTATTTCCTACGTAACTAGAGAATTCGTGTCGAAAGAATTAGAAGAAGGAACTCTCTTCGAAATTCAATTGGATGTAACGATACCACCCTCACACGTTGGAATTATGATTATGCGCAATATGCCCATATCTAATGCAGTAAGCAGGTTTATTGAAATGGTTCAATAGTCGCTTCTGCCTATCACGCAGATACTTCGGATAACCAACCGACCGCATTGTGTATATGTTCGAACTCATGGTAGTTGATTGGAAATGTTTCTTTGTCTATCGCATTTTTCATATCGAGAGGAGTCACTGTATGCTCTGGAATCACGGTAGCCGTATATTGAATGCCCGCATTTAGGAGCTTAGGTAACCACTCCATCGCAAACCATTCAGCATCCTCTGCTAAAACCATTTTAGGACTTTTATCAATAAGTACTTTTTTTGCTTTTTTTATAACGGCAAGTTCAATCAATTTATCTAACGGGACGCGAAATTCCTCTGCTTTAGCTACCGAATTCCAACGAATCACAACAGCTTCAATCACATCATCCCAAAAGATATGAGCTTTATCAGAAAAATAATAGTGCATCATCGTAATCTCTCCTCTCACGCGGAATGGAACTTTCCATGCCGTAATCGATGTCTTCTTTCCGTAGTTCTACTATAGTACGAATTTGATGCATACAAGTAATTAATATATTTCACAGTAGCCATAGACCACATGAATGGCTCGCTTCGATACCCTCTTAATTTGGGACACGATCTCATGAAAAAAAGCCGCCAATAATGGCGACTTTTTCTCATGAATTAATTTTGCTTAGACATTTGTTGTTGTATCACTTGTCTGTTTCTGAATTGACGATAGGCGGCTGACAACCCCATCAATACGCCTGTCGTAACAAATACACCTACTGGAAAAGCCCAAGTCCCCCATGCAGGAACGATCAGTGGCATTAGTGAGACACCAAATGCAACAGGTACAGGTGTTTTAAACAACACACAGAGAATGAGCGTGATCAGTACATTGATTACGCCAACCCAAATGATGGATCCTGATAACAAGTGATAGACACCAACCGCAAAAATAGCTGTCAACGTCAATACCGCTAACCGGGAAGGAATCAGTTTCCAACTAAATTTCTCCGTATGAAATATCTCGAAAATAAGGGCAAATACAGGTGGAACCACGATAACTTCTAGATTTGTCGCATATGCCAATCCGATCCAAAGACATAAGATGATGCTAATGATAAGCGTATCGGTTATTTTCCGAAAATTTTGCGGACCACTTGGCGTCAATATTTCTGGTTTCCTCCATTTATAAGCGGCTATCATGATCACAAAAGTAAAAATACCCGTCGTAATCGCAAACACATAGTCATGCAATCCTAAAAAGATCGGCAGTAAAGCTGCTGGAATCGTTGGTCCGAAATTCACGCGAAATATGTGCATGAGTATGACGATAATGACAAAACCTAACCAAAGTTTCGAAAGAGGCGTTAGGGACAGCCCGTTCAAGGAAGTACCTAGGAATGCAGCGATTGTCGGAGAAAGCCACAGGTGAAGCGGCTTCTTCATCCAATGTGGAACTGGAAATACCATAACTCCTATGGCCATACCTGCAATTTCCGGAAAGAGAATTTCCTTTTGTTGTAGACATACGGATCCAACTAGCATGAGAATAATTAGCAGGTAAGCCGATAAAAAACCTCTCGATTTCAATGTAGTCCAAATCATGTTAAGTCCTCCTATATGAAGCCTATATATAAAATCCTTGTAATGGCTGTGCATGCTTTTTCCAATTGTCATTCAATAAACTAGTATGATCACAATACACGGTTTGTAAATAACGGGTCAGATTCGTTACTTTCCCTTCCACAAGGACTTCGCGTATTTCTGATGGTTTTGAAGGTACATCATTTCGATTTATGATCTCAAACTGCTCTAATGGCAAGAACATTTGCAAACTTTTTTTATATGATGTGCGAGTTGGGTAGCGAGGGGAGCTTCCCGAATCGTACTTCGTTAACTTTATCTTGTCATAGAAGTCAGTCATCAATGATTGCGCATCGAATTGAAGGATAGCGAAAGCTTCGTTGGGTTCCCTTTTTGAATAAATCTCTAGCATTTTCTTACAATCTCGTTGTGTCGGCCAGAAAAATACATGCTTATCGACATATTGATGAAATTCCAGATGAGAAGTGTTTGTCTCCATGACTTGTTCCGCAATTTTTAAATGTGCGTTTGCTACAAATAAATGGCCATTGAATTGAATTTCGCTCCTCACTTCTCTCCTTGCATCCGATAGATGAGGATTTACATAATGACAAGAATACAAAGCATCGACATGCGTAATGGAAGGTAAATTTCGTGCTCTAGTAAAGTGAAACAAGGACTTCCTTTTCGAGCTGTTCGTTATTTTGTTCACAGTCGTTACGTTCATAGGTGGATACCTCTTGTCTGCCATTTTGTGCGCTATTTGATTATAGTAAATCTGTATGTATACCATCAATATCCCGTTTTCTATCATAATGATGCGTTATTTCTATAACAAAATTGATCTAATGAAGAAAGAAACAACAGTCCAAAGATTTATAAGAAATCATTGGACTGCTGCTTAATTTTTCGGGTTTATACAATCATAAATTTCATGAATGAACCATGGCTGGTTTGACAGTTTTAAGATGTTGAATGTAGTCCTTGCTGCTCTTGGCCAGTCGCTCCGCTGTCACGTTTGTTGTATCGTTTAATGAGAAGTGCGGCAAATAAGTGGCGCTAATGAAATTAGCAAGTGCCTCTATAGGCCGCAGCAATTCTTGAAGTGTAAATTGATTGGAGCCACTATGCTGATAGGAAGATTCCGTACCATAAGTTGAAATGGCAACGCCGATTTCTTTGCCTTTTGTTTTTGAACCGTCTGGACCATAAGCCCATCCATATTGCAATACTTGATCAAACCACTTTTTGAGTAGCGGTGGCGTGCTGTACCAATAAAACGGGTATTGGAAAATGATTCGATCATGTGACTCCAGCAATTGCTGCTCTTTGGCTACATCGATCTTTTCATCCGGGTACGTTTTGTATAGCTGATGTATGGTGAATTCATTATGCTTTTGTAATTCCTCAACCCAGGCTTTATTCCAGTTGGAACCCTCGATATTCGGGTGCGTAACGATAACTAATGTTTTCATTTTTGTTTGCTCCATTTCATAGTAATGTAGTCGTATTTAAAACAAATGAGTTCAGAATTACGCTAGTAGTATCTGAAGAAAAGAGCTCTATTATCACCCTTTTAGCAGATTTCCATTAAATAGCGACTTTAAAGTTCGGACAAACAGAACGGCCAGAACGATGTTCATCAAAATAAGAATGATTGCAGCTACGGCAATGAGCGGCCAAGAATCTACAAACATCGCGTATTGTAAGGCAGCATTGCTGAGTGCCGCTATTGGAAAGCTTACGCCCCACCAAGAAGCGCCAAACGGAATTGATTTTTTAAATACTTTGAAGAATAATACAATGAACAAAAACAACCCAAAGTAAAATAAGATGGATGCGAACTGGTCAATGCGATGCTCAAAATTTATATATCCAAGAAATCCAACTTCAAACGGACCGATCATGATAAGCATGGAAGGTGTTAAACCTGCATGCATGGGAGCATGATGTATCAATCGGGATAAAATCATGGTAAGGAAAACGAGAGCCACAATTCCACCAATCGCCAGAGATAATAGATTAATTTCATGCGCCCAGGCAAACGGCATATTTCCACCTGCAACTGCAATATCAAGGGTCCCTACTCCAGGAATAAGCCAAGCAGGTACGGCATGACCGTGCTCGTGATTCCCGCCTAACAATCTTGCAACGATGATATAACTTAGTGCTAATGTCGTTACGGTTCCGATGATCCAGAGCACTTGACCCGTTCGTTCACTGTAAGTCCCAACAACGGAGGATAACAATAGAATGGCAATCGTGATCGTACCAAAGAAATTACCTATGATGGGATGTTTAAATTCATCTTTGACCTTTTGTGGGTATTGGATCCACTTAGCGATATAACCTAAGCTTAATACGATAAATATAAGCACCGCGACGAGACCAATGATATCAGCGATAACAAGTGAAGTACCGAAAAGCTTACTTGCTTGTCTCCATGCCAATGACAGACCTGAGATTCCCATAACCGACGCAAATAGATTAACGGGTAAGAATTGAATGGAACCTATACTTTTTTGTTTTTGTACGACTGTTATGGTTTGCATGGATGATGTTCACTACTTTCTATCATGTATTCAACGCAACTTACTTGTTCCTATGTTCAAATTCAAAAGGATTAAAGACATCCCCTCCAATTTTACCTATTAAAAGGTAGTTGTTCTTGCAAGATAAGTATCATTATTGAATAATTGATGAAAAGTATCAATATTCAAAATTCTATCGTTATCATTCATATTATGGATGATTGACTTCCCTTTCTTCCCTACATAAAAAGATGTCGTTTATGATAAAGTATAAGTTTAAAGGAATGATACCGCGCGCATTTACTTTTCGCGAAATACATACTACTATTTGTCATTATCAATATGAAAGTGAGGTATACTTATGGAGTTTCGGCAACTGGAATATTTTATGGCCATATGTGAAGAATTGCATTTTACGAGGGCTTCAGAAAAACTAGGCATGAGTCAGCCGACACTGAGTCATCAAATAAAGTCGCTCGAGGATGAGCTAGGGGTTCCATTATTTGATCGAATCGGTAAAAAAATTGCCATTACGGAAGCAGGAAATATTTTATTAAATGAATGCAAAGTGATTTTTTCTTCCTTATCTAACGTCAAAGTTCAAATTTTGGAGCTTCAGAAGGTAAATCGCGGCACATTATCCATTGGTGCACTCCCTGGTGAGCTAACTCAGCTCGTTTCGTCTTTGTTACTTGACTTTCATCACATTTATCCTGAAGTACAGATTAAAATTCTAAATCTTGACGATATTGTCGAACGAGTTATCCAAAACCAAATTGATCTGGCTATTACTATTTTTCCAGTCGAAGATGAACGTATTCGCAAAATTCCATTGTACAAAGAAGATATCTATTTGGCTGTTTCTCAAGAGCATGCATTGGCCAACCGTGACCATATTAATTTTGACGAAATCAGCAGTTACCCGGTCATCCTCTTCCCACAATCACATAAATGCCGCCAAGTAATTGATTTAAACAGTACCGCTTGTGGTATTAATATCGAACCTATCATCGAAACAACGGCCATTGAAACCATTATAGACCTTGTAAAGTCAGGTACAGGCGTGACCGCGCTATCCAGAACGTACTTGAATATGTATAATGATAAACAATTAAAAGCCATTAAAATCATAAATCCAACACTCCAAAGGGAAATTGGCATCATCCATCATAAAGATAAATATGTCAGCTCGGCTGCTCGGTTATTTATCGACTTATTATCACATCATATTGTTAAATTGAAGTTAGCAGAAGAAAGTACAATACTAGCTTAGTTGATGTTCAAAATAAAAAGAGCCACTTCGAAGTGGCTCTTACTATTAATAGTACATAGAAGTTTGTGGTGCTGGCGACACAATAAACGCACAATTTTTACGTGAATACCATTTTTCACTCACTTTAACCTCATTGTCATTCCATTCGTCAATCATACCCCCACCAATAATTCTACCGTCCTTCACGACTATGATAAATTGCCCAAATAATATAGCATTATCGAATTCAATGTCATATTGAACTGTTTCCATGTTATGTTATTCCACCTTTCTATAAGAATTATGAATTATCAACTCATCCTTTAAAAAAAGGTGCATTCTTCATGAAGATGCTCTCTATTTTTTCGTACAGAGGACCATTTAATTCAGTTCTATACTGAATGTCCAGCCATTCTGGATCTTGCAGAAAAGCTTCAAAGTTCCGTTCGCGAGAAGTTGCGTTCTCATGTTCTAGTACGTAATAGAGACGATTTTTCGATTCGTCTGCGTCTACCCAAAAATTCGTTGTTTTCATTTCATGTTTGGCTAGAAGGGCTATCACATTATCCCGAAACCGATCTAGGATAGCTTCCATGCGCCCAGGTACAATATCATATATCCGCAACTCGTATAGCATAAGATCATCCTCCATTCTTTCCTACACACTTACTTATTAATAGGTAAGTGCACTAAGTCACATATTTTTATACACGTCACTTGCTTCTTCTTACAGCCTCATTATTAAACAATTGATCACAAGTTACAATACGCGATATTCTATTATTATCATTAATAAATTGAATCCATATACAAAAAGCCCGACAAGAAGTCGGACTTTTTCGCATATGGATCTGTCATATGTGTTGTAAGTTATCCACCGATTGGATTGTTGGCTACTGGATTTTTTTCAGCAGAAACAACTTCACCCGTTTTGGAATTCACATTTACGATATAGACATCGCCTTCGTCATTCAGCTGCTGCTTTGTTTTACCATCAACTGGGGTTGTAAAGAATACTGCGTAGTATGTGCCTTCCTTGTCCACCAAATTTACAAAATAAGTAGTTTGATCCAAACCAGCTAAGGAATCATTGTATTTGCTTTGCAACGCTTTTTTGGCAATCTCGATTGCCTGCTCCTCTTTCATATCTTGGGACGTTTTAACCGGTTCACGATAATTAGGATTTGGTGTAAATCCTTCCATCGTAGATCCTTGAGCATTAGAATCTACAGGTTGCGGTACAGCCACCTTCTGTTGACCTTGACCTGTCACATTGACACTTGGTGCTGAATCCACAGATAGAGCAAAAGCTGAAATTGCACCGTTGCCTGCAATCAACGCCGCCGCTACGCCTGCCGTAAGTAGTGTTGCATACATCTTTTTCTTCATTTCCATTACCTCCATCGTTTCATTGATATCGCTTGTTACACTTATAGAATAAGGGAGCGATATGATAAACTTGTTTCTTCGTTATGATGGAGTTGTAAAATCAACCGAAACTTTCGTAAATTCGTTCTCTATCGATGTAATTTGGATGCGCGCATGATGAAGCTCAGCGATTTGACTGCAAATCGCTAAGCCTAATCCGATTCCGCCCAGTTCTTTGGTACGTGATTTGTCCACCACATAGAATGCCTCTGTTAGTTGTGCAATGTCCTTCGCAGGAATACCTTTCCCATAGTCGAGCACTTCGACAATAACGTCTTTTTCTCGGTAGCTGCTTCTCAACGTAATCTTCCCTCCAGGATAGGAGGCTTTCACACTATTTTCCACTACGTTTATGAATAACGATTGCAATAGCGTTTTATCACCAACGATGTGATGAGCTAAACATTCGGTTTCAACTGTTATTTGTTTAACATCCAACTGGTGCTGCACCATGGTTACCACATACATAAACAGTTCATTTAAATCAACGCGTTCTAAGGAGATTTCGCCATTTTTCAAATATAACAATTCCATCATCTTTTTTGAAAGCAGATCCAGTCGGTTGGCATGCTCATGAATGTAACGGATGGCCATTCTCCGATCATCTTCATCATAGTTGGCGTGAGTCAAAAACTCACTATACCCCTTTATTGCCGTTATCGGCGTTTTTATTTCGTGGGTAAGATTGTTAATAAACGTTTGTTTCTCTTCGTTTGCTTTTTGAATCGTTTCAATATTCGTAGAAACGGCATCAACCATCTTGTTGAAATTTTGTGCTAACTCCCCGATTTCGTCATTGCCACTCACCTTAACGCGTCTATGGTAAGCACCCGCGGCTATGTCCTTAACCCCTTTATTTAACCGTCTAATCGGTGAAGTTAATTGAAATAGGAGTAAAATGAGCACAACCGATAATAGCACTGATATCACGACACTGAGCGTTATAAAATAATGGAGCAGAGACTGATAATATGCTTGCAGATAGTCGGAATTTCTGGAGAGGACCAACCTGAGTCCCTGAAAATCCATCTTCCCCCCAACAAAAATCCAGAGCTGTCCCTGCAACTTTCTGTATGTGCTTTTACGGGAATCCCCCTGCAATTCTTCACGTTTGCCATCAAATTGATAAGCATTTGAAAAGATCAGTTGGTTCCCATTGTACACTTCAGCTTGAATCCCTTTTTTATAATAATTGGCTGCAAAAGCACCAATAACGGAGCCATAGTCGGCTCCGCCAGTACTTTCAATATAAACATTAAGTATATAACTTAAGGCATTTTCAAAGCCCTCAAACTCGTTAATCCCTCTTGCGATGTCCATCTTCTCGTTTAATTGATAACTCTTTTTAAGAAGTCCATATGCACCTAGATCGAAGACAATTAGAAAAACAAGCAGGACAAGCAAATACGTTTTCTGCCAAAACTTCATACTTACACCTCAAGCCTGTAACCGTACTTATACACTGTTTTAATCTGATTGTCCCAATTAAGCTTCTTTCTCAGCTTCTGAATGTGGACGTCAACCGTCCTTGTATCTCCGTAGAAATCGAATCCCCATACGCGTTCGACAATTCTTTCTCTAGACAAGGCAATATTTTTATTTTGAATAAGCAGTTCAAGCAGTTGAAATTCTTTGTATGTCATGTCAATGAGTTGTCCCTGAACCATCACAGTATGCTTGTCTAAATCTACAGCAATACCATCTAGCTTGAATTCGTTATTCTCCCGATGGTTTCTTCTCAATATGACATGGATGCGAGCAATTAGTTCCACGGCTTCAAATGGTTTGGCTATGTAGTCCTCAGCACCGATTTCCAAGCCATGAACTTTATCAGCAAGTGAATCTCTGGCCGTTAAGTAGATCACAGGTACGTTTCGTTTCACGATTTCGGAGATAACTTCAAACCCGTCTTTGCCTGGAAGCATCACATCCAGAATGACCAAATCAATTTTATGCTCATGCAAAACATCAGAAACCTGATCCCCGCTATACAATTGAACATATTCGTGCCCGACCATTTTTAAATTAACCGCGATTAAATCATTGATTGCTCTCTCATCATCTACGATGAGTATTTTAGCCATACGATCACACTCCATAACAAGCATATCAAATACTTCATTGGAAGTTGTTATCGAGTTGTAAAATTTGTTCCCCATCCATATTAATGGTTCCTATTTTTGATTGGCTTTTGAAGTACGTCTACGATGGCTGCGAAGATACTTGTTACTAGAATAGCCATTAGACATAATGATGTAGGACCCGCAGCGTCATCGCTAACTGTAACTTGAGCAAGTACCCGCAAGCTTACAATTCCTATCAAGAGGAGGAAAATGACGGCAAAAGCGCATCTCTTTATTATTTTCAAAGAAGTAAGCGATAATTCAGAGATAGCATTGTTCTTTTCGATGTAGGTTAATAGTTTATAAGCTTGAAACAACGCAACCGAAAACGCCACACAGAATCCGTAAGCACATACTAAAAAGGGGATTAAGAAATAGGCCGTATCTGGATGTGCTTTTGCATCTTTAATGGCTATCACTGGCAACCAGATACACAAAGCAAGTACTGCAATTCCCGCTAGAAAAATTATGACCTTTAAGAAAGTGGTTGAACCTCGTTTAACATTCATCTATGACACCTCACTTATTTAATGACAACATGATTCTAACACATTATTTATCGTTATTCAATAAAATAACATTGTTTTTAAATATACTATTATTGTTATCTACATATGAGTCGAGTACAAAAAAAAGAACCATGATCAACATGGTTCCCTGCATTACTACCTATTTACTTAACCCCCGTATAAACAAACGCGCGAATGATATGCCGTTGCGCAAAAAAGAATGCGATCAGAATCGGTGTTACTAACATCATATTGCCGGCCATTAACACATTCCAATTGGCTACGCCCTCTTCTTCCCTAATTTTAGCAATCCCCAGAGGCAATGTTCTTGCGACATCATCTGTCGTCATAACGAGTGGCCAGAAGTAATCGTTCCAATGCGCAATAAAGCTAAACAAAGCAAATGTGGCTAATACGGGCTTGGCCATCGGTACCATTAATTTGACAATAATCTGCCATTCTTTGGCACTATCCAACCTCGCTGCTTCAATCAATTCTTCTTGAACTTGTTTAAACGATTGCCGCAATAAGAAAATACCGAAAGCGCTGGACGCAAAGGGGAGAATCAGAGCTAGATGTGTGTTCAGCAATTTCCATGTACTTAATTGTAAATAAACAGGCAAGAAAATTAATTGCGACGGAATCATTAACGTTATCATAACCATGCCAAACAAAAAGCCTGAACCCTTAAATTTATAGCGCGCAAAAGCATAGGCTGCCGGAATAATCGTTAGCATCTGCGCTACGAGAATACTAATCGAGATAATAACACTGTTCGTAATATAGTGTAAAAACGGACCTGAACCCCATGCTTTTGAATAATTGCTCCAAATGAAATGTTTGGGGATCCAATTTGGCGGGAAAATCATGGTTTCAGGCAGCGTCTTCAGTGAAGTAGAAAGCATCCAGCCAAATGGCATTGCAAAAATAAGGACTAGAGCAATCATGCAAATGACACTTATAGTCTTGATGATATAGTGGGAAATTTTTGATACAATCTCTTCTTTGCTTCTTACGTATATCACGGTACGATCAGAATCAATTGTCTGCTCGGCTTTCAATGCATTCCCTTCTTTCTATTGATAATGAACGCGTTTTGACATCAATTTAAAGTAAATAATCGTTAATATCCCGACAATAAATAGTAAAATGACACCAGCCGCAGAAGCACTGCCGATTTTGAAGAATCGGAAACCATACTCATAAATGTAATAGACAAGCGTATTCGTTGAGTTAACCGGCCCTCCCTGCGTCATAATCGCGATGGTTTCAAACACCTGGAACGAACCGATCATATTGATGACGACTAAGAAGAAGATGGTTGGCGAGAGCATCGGGAGAATTAAGCGGTAAAAGGTCGTCCAAGGCTTGGATCGATCCAGAGCTGCCGCTTCATAGATGTCCCTAGGAATACTTTGTAACCCAGCGATAAACACAAGGGTATTATAGCCAAGCCCTTTCCAGACAGCGACGATGACTAATGAAATCAAGGATGTACTTGGTGAGGAAAGCCACGCTAGTTTACCAAAGCCAAACAAACCGATGAACCAGTTCAGCAGGCCATACTGCGGGTCCATTACCCACACCCAGATCATGGAAATAGAAACCCAGGAAACAATATGCGGACTGAAGATTGCACCTTGGACAAAGGTTTGAAACACACTGGCTTTATTCAACCAGAGTGCGAGTAATAGGGAAAAAACTATGATACATGTAACGGTCAACACTGTGTAAATTGTTGAGTTTGAGATCACTTGTAGAAACTCTTTCTCCGTAAGAAGATCCGTAAAGTTCTGCAAACCAACAAAGTTTTTCGTTGGGCTAATAAAGTTCCAATCATACATACTTAGGTACATCATATAAATGATCGGATAAATAAAAAACACTGAAAATACGGCAATCGCTGGTGCAACCATGGCATACGGACGCAGTTTTTCCCACATTGTCATCTTACACACCGCCGCCAGCAACAAGAATTTTTTCTTGTCGTGCTTCTTTTGATGTCTTCTGCACATCCATATTCCGAATTCTTTCACCATTCTGATCAAAATAGTAGAGCTTATCGAATGGAATTACTGTTTTGATCTGATTTTCCATGTGTAAGGGAGAAAGGAAGGTCTTTACGAAAAAGATACCCATATCCGATTTGATCTGATAAATATTTTCCGAGCCTAGACTTTCTCTAGTAAGGATCTCCCCTTCAACCATAAATCCATCCACATGTTCATTCGGTGACATCACCACATGCTCTGCTCGGAAGCCAATGGAACCAATTTTCGAGGTTGAATCTAGCTGTAACCCTCGTACATCAGCAAACTTAAAGATATTCATAGCCGGAGTTCCGATAAACTGTGCTGTAAACACATTATCCGGATCGTTATAAAGTTTCAGAGGTGAGTCCGCTTGCTGAATGACCCCTTTATTCATGAGCACGATCTCGTCACCCATAGACATGGCTTCCACTTGATCATGGGTAACATAGACAAAGGTAGTACCTAGCCTTTTATGAAGCTGAATCAATTCCGTACGCATTTGATTGCGCAGCTTGGCATCTAGATTGGAGAGCGGCTCATCCAAAATAAATACTTTGGGATTCTTAACCATGGCTCGAGCAAGGGCTACCCTTTGGCGCTGTCCACCAGATAAGTTTTGTGGTTTCTTGTCCAAATAAGGGGTTAAAGCGACGATCTCACAAATATCATGGATCAGAGCATCACGTTCATTTTTCGGTACTTTTCTGTTTTTTAGACCAAATTCAATATTTTGACGTACGGTCATCGTCGGGTATAATGCATAGTTTTGGAAGACCATGGCCACATCTCGTAGACCAGGCTGCGTATCATTTACACATTTATCACCGATCCATATTTGTCCTTCGCTCTGTTTTTCGAGTCCTGCAATCATGCGCAAGGTCGTTGATTTACCACACCCGGATGGGCCGACAAGAACAGTAAACGACCCATCCTTAATCGTAAGATTCAAACCGCTGATAATCGTTTCGTCTTTATACTTTTTGCCGATATTGATTAATTGGATCCGTGCCATACGTTCATCTCCTTCACAAATAGGCTGCTGTTACGCCTCAATTTTGATCGTGTTATTCTGAATAGCCTGCATCAACTGAGACAACTCGTCTAACGAATGCAATCGTAAATCCCATTGCTGTTCATCCCCGCTCTGATAAGGAGAGATGAAACAAGTTCGACCGCCAGCTTGTTGGACAGGGTACAAATCATTCCATGGATTATCGCCAATCGATAAAACCTCATGTGCGTGATATCCCTGCTCAAGCAACGATGTCATGTACTTTTGTATGCCAAACGGTTTATCAGCACCACAGTAAATTTCGTTAAACATATGGTGTATTTGCATATAGTGCAAAAAGTCGATACCGGATTTTTCGTAGGTATTGGTCATCAATATTTTTCTATCAACTGCGGTTACGTTCTGAATGGTTTGAAATAGGTCATTGTGCAGTCCAAATTGATAAGGAGCAAGAATCATTTCCTCACGTACTTGTTCAAAAGCAACTTTCATTTTATCTTCTGAAATGTTGAGCTTATGACGGGTTGCATTTACGATTCCCCAAGGATCTCCCATATAGCTCAGATTGGCATCATACATGGATAAAGCTGCGTATTTCTCAGCAAATTCTTGCCCTTCGAGCTCAACACCGTTCGATGAAAATCCATGAACAAATCTCCCGGATTTCTGAACAAGCGCAACCCCATCTAATTTGTGATAGAAATGGCCTAGTTTGATCGGGTTCGTGCCTGCTAAGATTTTTCTAGATGATTCTATGGTAGCTTTCGTCTCTTGTTCCCATTCTGTACCTTCCAACAAATAGCGGATATACCGATCCATGAAGGTGTCTTCTTGATAAAGCGTTCCATCCATATCAAAAATAATTACTTTAATGTCAGATAACCATTCCACAGGTAGGATCAGCCTTTCTTCTAGTTGAATTTAGTCGTTGGCCAGCTTCTTAACTAGGAAGCTGGCCCTTCTCTTCCGGTGTTACTTGCTCAACAATTTATTCGCTTTTTCCGCAGCCTCGTTCATCGCATCTTGTGGTTTCACATCTTTTTCAAGAATGGACTTGGTCATGGCATCGATGATTGTTTTCGAAATTTCTGTGTAAGCATTTGCGCTCGGACGAAGTACAGCATACTGTAATTGATCCGAAGCAACCTTGTATTGCGGGAACTCTTTGTAGTAAGTTTGCAACTCTTCACTTTGTAAAGCAGATAGACGGCTTGGCAGGTAACCAACATACTTATGCTGATAAATCGTATTTTCTTTGGTCGTCATAAACTTAATAAACTCCCAAGTTGCTTCTTTTTCTGCGTTGCTTAGCTTCGATGTGATGGACAAATGACACCCACCTGTCGGAACACCATACGTTTTGTTAGCAGGCATAAAGCTGGTCGCCATCTCAAAATTATTTCCTTTTGCTACCTCCATGCTTGCAGAAACGCCTGCGGTGGATCCGATTTTAAATGCCGAAAGCTGGTTCGTCCAATCCTTATCGGCATCAGCTCCTGCTGTCTTTCCAACTGTAAATTTGATTAAACCTTCATCGGACATTTTCTTCCAAAACTCAACCGGTGCTACGCCTTCAGGAGAGTTGAACGTTGCTTTTTTATTGTCGTCGCTGATCACCTTACCACCGCTTTGTGCTACGAGTGCCTCATATTCCCAGACGCCGACAGCCATTGTCATTGGTGTCTTACCTTTTGCTTTCAATACGCGGCCATATTGCTCCAACTCTGCCCAACTTTTTGGACCTGCAGGATCTAAGCCAGCATCTTTTAACATCGTGATATTCTTGTAAAAGATCGGCGTGCTTCTCATAAATGGAATCCCGTAGAGCTTCCCATCCACATACGCGTTCCCCATGAGTCCTGGAATAAAATCTTTCAAATTGACTTGAGCCTCATCCCTTGCAGCAAGTGAAGTTAGATCTGCTAGCATGCCTGAGCGGGAAAAAATACCGGTAGAAGAAATTTCAAGATCGAATACGGCTGGCGCATTGCCTGCAGCAAATGCTGCTTGTACTTTTGCATTAAGATCATCGTATGTCCCTTGGTTTGCTTGCTGCACTTCAATTTTGTTCTGAGACTCATTAAATTTTTTGACGAGGTTTTGTTTTGCTTCTTCAATTTTACCGCCGTTAGCTGTCCAGTATTTAATGACGACTTTACCACCTGAAGCGGCGGAGTTACTTCCTGAACCTGATGCCGACTTGTTGTCTGTGCCACCTGTTCCACATGCAGTTAACATAACAATGGAGCTAAGCGTAAGAAGTGATACCCATTTTTTCTTTAACATTTTCAATTTCCTCCTAATTTTTGATCATCATCAAAAAGAAAGAAGCCTAAATCAACCGCCGACATTATGTCGGCCGCTAATCAGGCTTCTCCACTACTCCAACCTACTGCTATTTACTTGTCATAATCATCATAAGCGTCCAGTATTAACCCAGTGTCAATACAATGTGAATGTTTTGAAAATTCATAGCTTGTTCCTAACAGGCAGACTCAAACAATAACGCGAAGCTTCTGTTCTTGTTCTGCATACGTTTCACGCCATAATTCCGATTTGGAAGATGATACCGCGGTTGCTCCATACTTAAAGCATTCGAGCGCATGACTTCGTTCAAAAAGCAGACCTCCCGTAATAATTGGAATGTTCGTAAACTTTTTGATCTCTCCAATCATTTCTGGAATGCGTGCGGGCATAACCTCAATAATGTCTGGTTCGATTTGAGTAACGCTTTTGGATATGTTCTCCATCCCCTCGGTATCCACGAGGAAAAAGCGTTGAATGGTGAAAAGGCCCATTTTTTTCGCTGTTTTTACAACATTCGTTTTTGTAGTAATAATGCCTGTTGGTTTAATGACCTTCGCCAAGTAATCCATCCCATAGAAATCCGTACTTAAACCGCCTATCTTTTCCATATGTAGAAAGACTGGTAACTGATGACTTTTGAACACATCCACATAACTTTTAATGACACCAATATGTCCTGTTAGCAGAAATACGCCACTTAATTGGTTTCTAAGCGACAATGCTATTTCAATTTGTTTCGGTTCCTTAATGGAAGCCACCATCCGGTGAGCATCTAATCTTTCGAAAAATTGTCCACCCTCATCATGCTTAAGTCTCTTCATCTATCAGCACCTCCTCATTAGCCTGTGGGTCAAAACTAAACACTTATTTCTGTTCAGCTGCTATCCGCAATGAGACGCTGCATGCTCGATCCGAATCTGTACCGCGAGCGTTAGCATTGTGTCTAAAATGCTTCATCGTGTTGTACAACATCTCTACATTCTCAGTTAAAGCAGTATCCCCTAGATCGATTGCTGAAATTCGAATTTCTTCCTCATCAATCTCCATAATCCGTAAACCATGTTGATCGAGACAAGCGGATAATTGAACAAATGTCCAGTTATTCTGATTGACAATCGAATCAATGTGCGTATGACCATTCACATAAATGCCTACGCCTTCTTTCTTGCTTAGAATCTTCCACATATCAATACTAGGATGAATGGATCCTTTGTCTTTATCCGAATTAGTTGTGGTTTGGTGTACGGGATGATGAGCAAATACGATAACAGGTACGGATCCAGATGATTGAATGACATCTTCAAACCATGTCAGTTGTTCTTCGTCAACCCATCCTCCCCAATCCTCAAAATCCATTTCTTTCGCTGTATCCAAAAATACAAGAACGGCTTGTTCCGTTGTAATCGCATGATAGCGTGGTTGTCCGCTTATTGCGAGTACTTCTCTTCTCGTTTGCGCATAAAGATCATGATTCCCCAAAGCATGATAAAAAGTTTTTCCACTTTTGCGTACAATCTCATACACTTCCTGTAACTCCGAAGTGTGACCATAATTGGTAAGATCCCCCACTGAAATATGAGCATCTGCTTCCAATTCCAAAAATCGTTCTAGAAATGTTTGAAAGAAAGTATCACGTGCCTCTAACCATCCTGGAATTGTTTCATCAACCTGGTGATAATGTAGATCTCCCATCAGTACTAGTTTCATCATTTTGCTCTCCTTCTCTCTATCAAAAATTGGATGTGATGACATCACTCACTTCATGATAGATAAGGATTATTAAATCTAGTTGCAATAATCATGGTTAAATTGTAAATATTTCAAACCAAAAATTACATATCACCTTAGGTATCAAATACGCTTGATAGTAAAACCTAATTAGTGAGTTTGATCCAATATGAAGAAACAGAAAAGCAGACCAAGTGTACTGGCCTGCCTTATCTGTCTAATTTAAGCGATTAATCGATCTTAATATCGTGGATATCGACGATAATCGGAATAAAACTGCGGTCTACAGTACCATCTGGATTACGCGGATAAACATGGCGTCGGGTTGGAAATACCATACCGTCGAACGTTTTGTATTCCTCAATGTAATGAGCGATAACGGCATCACCGTTTACGTCCACTGTATAGTCCATACGTTTAAGCTTACCTTCGTTGTCATAATAAAAAGTCTGTTCTGCCGTATGTGTCGCAATCGATTCAGGGAAGGTTACGTGCAGTCTGCGCCACGTTTGACCATCCTCTTCCCAAGGCTCGATCTCACGAGTCTCAACACCTGGGAAAGTGAACAAATAAGGTGTAGTAAGGTAATTCCACATCGCATAACTAAGGAAATAGCCGACTTGCAATTTGTCCCAAGGCGTAAACATATCGTAGCCTGCGAATGAAGCACGCGCGTTAGTACGGCTTTCTACAGTCTGACCATCGGCGTATTGCAAGGTAACTCGATCGGCTTCACCGTCAAAGATTAATTGCTGGTCGGACTCGACCCATGGTGTAAAGATGGTGTGCTGACGTTGGACGTCGATTTGCAAAGTCTCTTCCAAGAATGCGTCTTTGTAGCCTTTGAGTTCCCAGAATGGGCCGCTTGCTGCCAGCTTTGTTGTAAGTGTTTGAATATTCGACCAACGTTGAAGTCCTCCAGATGCCTCGAGTACTAGTTCTAGCAAGTCATTTTTATGTTGAATGTTATTAGGTTGATTCGTCATGAGTAATTTCTCCCTTTAATATATTCGTGTATGTTTTGAGAATGATCGTTCTCAAAATGTCAAAAAAATTATTTCTTCTTTATCATAGACATTGTCGTTTCGATAATTTTATTTAACTTCTCTTTGTCATCTGTGGTCTTCGACATTACTAAAAGCCCGGTATAGGCATTGTTAAAATAATAGGACATCATTTCAGCATCTAGTGAGATATCCAATTCGCCGCTCTGCTGACCTGCTTCAATTAATTCACGTATCAATTGCTCTGAGCTTGTAAAGTTCTGTGTAACCCATAATTTCGACTCCGGATCATGAGTTGCCATCTCTACGGCCGTATTTACCATTAAGCAACCCTTAGGAAGTTCATTTTTATCCTGATTGATTGCCATTTCTAGTACTAAACGAATACCTTCTGCAGCTGAACATGCGCCATTTACCAGGCTTTTAAAGGATTGCTCTATCATTACATGATAACGTTTTAACGCTTTGATATATAAGGAATGTTTATCACCATAAGTGTCATACATGCTTCTCTTGTGAACGCCCATTTGTGTGACCAGATCCATCATGGATGTTTTCTCATAACCCTGCTCCCAAAATAATCGCATGGCTTTTAGCAAAACAGCATCTTCATCAAACTCTTTGCTTCTGGCCATTCCAACGCCTCCCCTTCTGAAGAGTATCTTAGCATATTGAGAACGATCGGTAAAGAATTATTTTGTACCGATCGTTCTCAAATTGACTTTACTCATCCTAAGGTTCCCTGTCCTATCGATCTCTAGTCTGTCATTTGATGTTTAGTTCTTACCAGCAAGCAATGGAGGACCAATAATCCATGTGTCGTAGCTTTCTGATAATTCCTGCCATCCTTCGGGCGGGGTAAGCCCAATTTTGGTGAAGAATTCGTCTATCCCGCCAGGTGCAAACGTAAATAGGATACGTCCCGTTTCAGATCCGATATTTGCCCATGTGTGAGGAAGTCCGCGAGGAACCACGACGCTAGTTCCTGGAGTAACCTCGAATTCTTCGTCACCGCAATGAAAGCGGAATGTGCCTTCAAGTACTTCAAAAATTTCTTCCCGATCTTTATGAAAATGCTTAGGTGGTCCGCTTAAGGTTGGCACTCGTGCTTCCATGATTGTCACTGCCCCGCCAACCTGGCTGCTGTGAATTCGGATTGCCATTTGCTCCCCTGGCATTGTAGTAAACCAATTTAAATCTTTACCATGCGTGATTGCTGCTTGCTTTGTTTCGTTGTTCAAATTCATAGAATAAGCTCCCTCATATTGCTGAATGTAAGTCAACCGAGTTTGTCTCGTTCGCTTGCCACACAATATAACTGGGTTTTCGAGCATCCGTCAAATGGGAGGAATTGCCGCAATCGAATATCTAATATAGAATTCAATCGATTTATTTTCAAAGATCATATAGTAGATTGTCATTCAATTTCGATAGGATTTCACTTCGTATTTTCCAATATTTGCATACCTTCTTTACATATTCCTTACATCACCTTCCTATTCAAGAATGAGACAACCAATTCCCCTCATACCTTGTTTAAAAAGATGGAAGGAATGAGACAATTCGTGATTAACCAGCCTCCAAAGTACTATTTTTACACGATAAGAGCGTCCGTCATCAAAAGAATCATTGTATTCGATATCCTTCTAGGAACAGTGATCTATTTGGGGATCAAAATTATTTCCTCCAATGTGTCAGTTGCAACAATAGGAAGCATAATCGGCACTGAGGGAGTTAAAAGAACCATAGGTAGAAAACTGCTATAAACTTACTTATGCAGTGACACTCATCCTGATGTATAACGAATAAGGAGCAGTTGCCGCGGCAATCTGCTCCCTTCGTATTACTTTATTGTAGCTTAAGCTGCCACATCTCTTCGCGTAAACATAAGCCACGAGATCAGATTAAATACAAGAAAGTACACCGCAAGCATTCCAATGGAGAATGAAAGCGTCATGCCAGATTGATAAGGTCTCCCACTCAAATACTGAGTAAGATCGGTATTCGCAAATAACAGGTACCTGCTCCAATCAAACCGGTGCAGCGCCTCCAACAGAATATTGCCTGCAAACATGGCAACGATGGAAAACGAGATCGCCATGGTGCTGCTACGGAAAGCGGATGAGATCATAAAAGCCATGGTGACATACAGGATCGTGGATACCCCGTTAAGCAGATACGTTTTCCACAGATTGAGAAGCATATTTTTCTCCACGATATACCCTTCATTGGTGACATCGACTAAAGGAAGCTTTAAATCGCCAAACCCGTACAGAATACCATTTATCGTGACAGATACAACGAATAGTATGAGCAGTAACAGCAGGCCGAACATCAATGATGCTGCATATTTAGCTATGAGGATCTTTAGACGATTTGCCGGTCTGATTAGTAGCAGCTTAATAGTACCCGTCGAGAATTCGCCTGCCAAGATGTCGCCAGCGATAATAATGGTGAATACGGTAATCACAAGCACCATCGAGGCTGAGCCATTTATGCCACCCCACATCGTTCCATCCGTTGTGTGGATATTTTTCTCAAGGTGATAATCAATGAGCGCGATCCTCTGTAAGTTATAAGTACGGCTTTCTGCCTCTAGTTCCGGCTTTGTTAGCAGCTCGGTTCGGTGCTCTTTCTCCTGCATCAGCCCCGTTTTCCAACTTTCGCCTTGCGACTGCTTACCATCCGATTGCCAATCCATGATGTTGACAAAAAGCACCAGTGCGATCATAAATCCGACTAGGACCCATGTTCTCATCCTTCGGTAGATTTTCATATTTTCATTGCGTACAAGATTAATCACTCTGCTTCCTCCCTGTACCCGTAATTTCCAAGAATCGATCTTCCAATGACGGTCGAACCTCCTGAACACTATAAAGACGAATTTGATGCTGCATGAGCTGGACCAACATGTCCGGCACGTGATCCCGTTCGGTTGTGACTTCAATGAGCCCCTCCTCGACGAGCTTAATTCCTTGTATGTCTTCCATTTGCCCCAATATATCCACCGCTCGTTCGATTGGCTGTACTTCGATTCGATATGTGGATGCTTGTCCGCTTCCTTTGGTAAAATGCTGGATTGGCTTCACGTCGATCAGCTTGCCTTGCTGCAGAATGGCAACTCTGTCGCACATAAGTTCCATCTCGGATAATAGATGGCTGGATACGATAACCGTAATACCTTCCATTCGGGTCAACAGACTCAAATAATCGCGCAACTCCCGGATGCCTGCTGGATCCAGACCATTCGTCGGCTCATCCAGTATCAACAGGGACGGGCGGTGCAGCAGAGCTTGAGCGACTCCGAGCCGTTGGCGCATGCCTAACGAGTATTTTTTGACCTTGTCATGTATGCGGTCCTCCAGCTTGACCAGCTTGACGACTTCGTCAATCCGTTCTTTCGTCACACCTGGCGTCATGCGGGCGTAATGAACGAGATTTAGATACCCACTCAAATACTTGTACATCTCTGGATTTTCTACAATGGCTCCGACGTGTTGGATCGCTTGTTCAAATTCGGTCTTGATATCTTTACCTTTGATCAGAATCTTTCCCTTGGTGGTCGACATCAGGCCGACGATCATCCGGATGGTTGTCGTTTTGCCGGACCCGTTCGGGCCAAGGAAGCCGAAAATTTCGCCTTGCGGCACATCAAACGTAAGATCGTCGATGATGGTAGTTCGGCCGATCCTTTTCGTCACATTCTGCAAACTAATGATAGGTTCGTTGCTCATACTCGGCCTCCTTTTTTCACTTGTACTTTCGATTCTATAATTTATTAAGAACGTTCATGTCAGATTGAATTTAGCATAATAATTATCGTTTTGCAATAAATTATTATTGTTGTAATGAAAATGCCCAATAAAAAACCACCCCCTAGTAGGAGTGGCTAACAACGTATAAGTGCCTTAACATTTATTAAACGATTGTCCAATTTGCATTATTCCACAAGCCGCTTCCAGTCAAAAAGAACCCCCATCGCCGAGCTTCGATTGTTAACCAACAACTCGTACGCTTGCGGTGCATCATGAGGTGAATACCGATGCGAAATTAATGGTTTAACATCCATTCTCCCTTGCAACAGGTAATTTATGAAGAGTTCTGCCATATCAGGATGCTGCCATCCTTTGTAAGACATTTGGGCATGAATACCTAGAATAGATACTGAGTTAGAAACCACGTTACGGCCCATTCCTTGAACAGATGGCGTAGCTGTGTCTCCCAATAAAATGACTCGTCCCAAAGGTTTAACAAGTTGTGTAGCTTGCGCTAATACAGCAGGATGTCCGGTAATATCAAAAACAACATCCAGCATCTTGCCCTTCGTCTGCTCAGCGATATAAGCATTCGCCTTCCCTGCATCCATCGCCAACCGATGAATCCCCGGTTTATCCCACACAAGTTGAACACGGCTTTCCGCTGGATCCATGGTGTAAACTTCTTTGGCTCCAGATAGATACAGATATTGTGTCACGAGCTGACCAAGTAGTCCTAGCCCAATAACGCCTACTGTTTCTCCGAGAAACAGTTCTGCTCTTCTCACACCAAGCTGGGTCGTTTTGGATAAGTTAATCCACGCACCTTCTTCAACGTCTATCTCCTTTGGCAGAAGTACAGCACGTGTAGACTCCGTCTTAAAATACTGGGTATGCGAATTTTCTACAAACACTCGGTCCCCTTTTTGTACATGCTGAACGGCCGTCCCTACTTCAATCACCTCTGCCACCATGGAATAGCCGGGACGAAAAGGATAGTGCACCCAGCTTGACCAATTGGTATCCGGATCAAAGACGCCTCTCAGGCACTGAAGCTCTGTCCCTGTGCTGATTAGCGAACAAATCGCCCCGCATAAAATCTCCGTCTGTCCAAGTGAAGCGTCAAAAGATTCCGTGATGACCTCCACCCTTTGCTTTTCAGAAAAAACAATGCTGACTGTTTCCACTTGTTTTCCTCCTTATATAGGAATTAACTCCCTTCTGATAAGTGTAGATGAGGATACTTTTGGAAAACAGTGCAAATGTTTGTTGATATTTAACACTTCTACAGGTGGTCCATCGCCACTTAATGTATGCGACTAAATAGTTCCTTGTATTGACGGGGTGAAATACCTGTATATTTTTTGAAGAGTCGTGTAAAGGTTTGAATATCGTTAAAGCCCAGCATGTTACTGATCTCCGTAATGGTCATCTCACGCAACTCAAGTAATGACTTAGCTTTCGCAATTTTGATTTCCCGGTGCAGCAGAATCGGTGATTTGCCAAACATCGTTTTGAAATGATTGCTGACATAGGTCGGATTCATGTGCAGTTCGATAGCCAACTCGGCGAGCGAAAGCGAAGCTTCGGGTTGATTAACAATTTTCAACAAAATCGATAAGAAGCTGTGAGAAGGCTGACTCTCCATAGAGGTCTTAACGCTACCAAACGCATTATCCAAAAGTAAATATAGCAATTCCAGTGACTTCGCCTTTTGCAAAATAACATTCGGTAAGTGTCCTTTTCTGGACATGGAAAGCATCAGTTCATCGAAGACTTCTTCGAACTTTTGATGATTTTTAAGAGAATACGTGTACGGTATCTGTAAAAAAGGCAGAACATCGACCACACGCTGAATCATATACGTGAAGTGCCACCAAAGGAATTCCGTTTCCTCATCACTATCTTTATATTGATCATGCTTGAGGTGAGGAGGAATAAAGATAACCGTTCCTGGGGCCAAATGATAGACCTTGTCTTGCACTTTCAACTTGGCAGTCCCTTTTCTTATGTACGTCATCATGTAGTACTCTTCGAGAATTCGATTGCGATAGTTCATCTCCACGCGATTATGGTTATCGAATTTGAGAATGTTCAAATCGGCAGTTTCCAACAGAGCGGAGATTACATCTTCTTGCACGTGTGCCACTTCCTTCTTTTGGACAAGTCTTCTGCTGATGGTTACATGAGAATTGTAGCATTCTACGAGGTTTTTTTGTATAAATTTGTATCGAAAAGTCAATACTTGGAGCAACCTCTGTGAGGTTAGGAGAGGGAGGGTGAAGATGCAGCCTACTGAACAAATCACGGTTAAGCAGTTTGGAATTATTCTATTCTCTTTTGTTGCTTCTACCATCATCTTAACGCTTCCTGGATTGATGGCGATGTATGCCATGCAGGATGCATGGATTTCGGTAATTCCATCTACGTTGACCGGATTGTTGAGTATTTGGGTGATGATTCTACTTTCGAAACGATATCCTGGTTTGACCATCATCCAATACAGTCAAAAAATCCTTGGGAAATGGTTAGGAACATGCCTGGGATTATACTATATTTATTTTTGGTACTTGTCCCTTTCGGTTATGACGATCCAACATACCTTTTTCATTAAAGCACTGTTATTACCAAGAAGTCCGTCCATTGTAGGTAGTCTGACATTGCTAATTCTTTGCGGTCTGGCCGTTTATTTGGGAATAGAAGTCATAGGAAGAGCTACGGAGTTTTTAACACCAATGAAATTGATTTTCCTGATTCCTCTCTTAATATTAACGATTGGGGCCGTAGATCCCGAACAGCTAAAGCCTATTCTGGGTAACGGAATATTGCCGGTTTTACAAGGAGCCATCCTACCAGGAGGCGCATTTATGAATCAATTGTTTATTTTGGGTTGGCTTCTCCCTTATTTGAATCAGCCGAAAAAGGCATTCAAGGTCTCTTTACTTGCCCTTTTAGCTATTTTCATTTTTGTTTTTATCGTTGTCATATCGGCGATTATGGTTCTCGGTTCATTAACAGGGCAACTGAACTATTCGTATTTAAGTGTCATGCAATACATTGGCATTGAAGGTTCATTTGAACGACTAGAGGCAATCGCAGTCATGATATGGGTTATTGGAAGTTTTTCAAAAGTATCCGTTTCGTTGTTTATATTATGTATTAGTATAAGCCAGATTTTCCGTATCCAAAATTATCGTGATCTCGTTGCACCGGTAACCCTACTCGGCCTCATTGGATCTGTCTGGGTATTTAAAAATGGTGCAGAACTTCAAACATATCTGACGTTGATTTACCCAAGCGCTGGTTTTGTCACGCAAAGTCTTATCCCACTACTACTTCTCATGATCGACACGATGAAAAGAAAAGTGAACCCTTCACTGCTGTAACAGCATAGTCCCAATGGGTTCAAAAATAATTTTTAACGGGTCAACAATGCTAGGCACGTTGACCCGAAACATTAATAAGGAACCGACTATTGACGATATGCCGATTAATATCCCGAATACAGCCGCTTCTTTGTATTTTTGCATACTCAGGAAAGATCGAATTCTAACAAATGACCATACAAGCAGGACACCAATATAGGCGATTGCGCTTAAAATCATTTTTTTATTTCCTTTCTCTCCAAGTGTAAAGGAGGACCCGCCATCCCGCTGCCTAAGATATTGATTGACACCTCAAGAGAAACGTCCACGTCTGGAAACCTATCATTCCACTGATTTTTCAACACTTTCCATTGTTTCGGCTTATTGCGGTAAATTTCCCGGCCGAACCCCACACTATCAACTTTGTATTGCGACTGAACTTTAGATAAGGCATCTTTGACTTGTTTTTGGACGGAGTTCTCCAACGCCTTTTGTACAAGTTTAATATTATGTGGCTTGCGAATATCTAAGTTTGTGTTGTTTTCCCAAATGTTTCCTTCTCCTTGCAGTTGTATCTTGAATGTTACCTTATCACCTGTGATCTGCGTGGTCATCTTTCGATTCGTCTTTGCCAGAATCATCCCCACCGTGCCATCAGCTTCTGGTAAGCTGGCGTTAAGACTGCCATGCTTCATTCGATCGGTTATCCATAGGAACCCATTGGTTTCATTCTCATTTAGAAACCCAGCTAACTTAAAATCCTTGAAAATGGCTGATCCCGCTAGCTTGAATATATGGTCTTCCTTTAAACCTTCTGTTATACCATCAGGTGTTATAGCTCCCAATACGGGACTGATTCCCTCTCCAGATGAAGCTAGAAAAAAGTCACGCAATGTGATTGCTAATTCGCTATTTAAAGCTTCCATTTCTTTAATAGCTTCACTGGGCACTTGTTCAAAGGGGTATTTCACTTTCAAGATGTCCCGCCCTTCTCCCCCCTTAACCACCATCATGTACGTTTTTAAACGTTGTTTCGAATCGTGCGTATAGATGTCCAGAATATCTGCAATACCGCTTTTTGATAACCTCTCACCTATAAAAATAACAACGCGATGTGCCGTAAACAACCTGCGTGAACTCTTCTTCTGGAGCCTATAGAACGCTTCATTAATGTTCTTACCAACTGCAGATATCACAAAAAACTTCTCATTGCTGCTTCCACCACTTCCTGGCCCTCCTTGGGAGGATGAAGGAATCGCAATTTGATGTGATAAGATATATTCCCCATCATCCGTTATGTCAAATGCCGTCCCCATAATGAAGGCAAGATCATTAATTTCGGTACGATCCCAACATCCACTTGTGGTTAATAGTGTAAATAGCAAACCAATGTAAAGGAATGGTTTCATTCTGAACTCCCTTTCCCTTTTGTCGCATTTTCTGGGCTTGGTTTTTGACCTGCAGGCTCACGGACCGGGTTACTTGCTGCTGTAGTTAGTGGCCGTTGTGTCTTCGCCCATATCGGCGCCCGGATGAAGACATCCTTTAACTCCGTGAAAGTCATCGGTGCTGCCGGAGTGAAATAGGGGATACCGAATGATCGAAGCGATGTGATATGTAACACGATGGCCATAAACCCTATGACAATGCCATAGAGTCCGAGTGTTCCGGCCAAAAATAGCATTGGAAACCGTAGCAAGCGGATGCCATTTCCAAAGCTATAACGAGGAATCGTAAACGCGGCAATCCCCGTAATAGAGACAATAATAACGACTGGAGCGGAAATAATGCCCGCAAGTACAGCCGCTTGACCGATAACCAATGCCCCAACTATACTAATCGCTTGTCCAATCTGTTTCGGTAATCGAATCCCTGCTTCCCGTAAGGCTTCAAAGATAATTTCCATGATGAAAGCTTCAACTACAGCTGGCAAAGGAACGGGCTCTCTAGAGGCGGCAATACTTAACACTAGATTGGTAGGAATCATTTCCTGATTAAAAGTCGTTATTGCCACATATAGTGGAGGAGCAAATATCGCAATACTGATGAACAGGAAACGAATCCACCGTACAAACGTTGCAATTGGCCAGCGAACATAATAATCCTCACTTGCTTGGAGACCCGTCCAGAATGTCATGGGAACAACAAGTACAAATGGAGAGGTATCGACGATAATTGCTATTTTCCCTTCTAATAGCTCGGCTGCAACAACATCGGGTCGTTCCGTACTGTGTACAAGTGGAAAAGGTGAATAAGGACTATCTTCAATAAATTCCTCCACATACCCAGAATCAATAATTCCATCAACTTGAATCCGAGATACCCTTTGTCGTACTTCTTCAATAATCGTTTCAGAAGCAATACCAGCGATATGCATAATGGAAACTTGGGTTTGGGTAAGTTCACCAATCGTAAAGCATTCCAACTTAAGTCTTGGCGTTTTAAGCCTGCTGCGAATTAATCCAATATTCGTGGAGAGATTTTCTATAAAACCATCCCTAGGACCACGAATAACAGGTTCAGATGAAGGTTCTTCAAGACTTCGTTGTGACTTACTATTCACTTTGACCATCATGGCTTCACTGTTCCCAATTGTAAGAACAGCTGCTTGTCCCTTTAACACTTGGTTGACAATTTCACTTACTTTGGAAGTAACACACGTCCACCCATTTGAGATAATATGATCATCCAACTCGTCTGTTTTTTCAATAACGACATGTTCCTGTTTGTCCGATTTGGCAATCATCGGTTTTAATACATAGTCGTCAATCAGAACTTCATCAACAAGCGTTTCAAAGTAGATGATCAGCCAATGATTTTGTCCACACATTTGAACTTTGCGAAAAACGATATCATCACTTTTTTGGAATATATGTCTAAAAATAGATTCATTGTGCTCTAAATCTGTAGTTAACTTAGAGTGCTCTTCTTCAGATAAATGATCCTCAGGTATAATGGGATACCCAGGTTTCGTGTGTAGCCATTTCCTAAACCATTTCACTGAGTGGGCCTCCTAAAAAATACTAATACAGCTAATTTTCCATTATTTCACCAAAAATATTCGGAAGATCGTGTTCACGTATTCTGCTGCAACGCAAAAAAAGAAACCTGCCCAAGAGCAGATTTCCATTTTGGTTAATCTTTATTCATAATTGCGATGATTGCTTTATCCTAACTTAATACCAATGGCAGCATTATCGGCAGGCGTTCCGAGCCAGTACCCATAAGCAATGGCTACTTGAATAAAATGGCCTACTACTTCTGGGGCAGGAGGCCCTGGAGGCACAGTATCCACTGGGCGTCCAATTTCATTGAAAAATTCCCCCATTTTCACTGTAGAAGCTACCAACAAAGAGACCGTTTCATTTGAGGAATTTCTCCATGCGTGCTTCACATTTCCCGGAATATCAACGCTATCGCCTGCCTTAACTGTTTCCCAACTATCTTCTGTGAAACATTCAAGTTCCCCATGAAGAATAACAAACGTTTCTGGATCTTCATGACTGTGAACAGGAACGATAACACCTGGTGGAACCACAGCTTTCATAAGAGAATAATCTTTGTTTGCTGACAAATCCGTTACAAATTGAATTTGTGGACCCATAATATCCAATACAGTTGACATAACGAATGGCCTCCTAAAATTAATAAATGAAATCATTATTGCAGCTATTGCTGATTCTGGTTCGGGTTCATCCCTCCTATACGTTGGTGGGCTTCCCTCTTATCCTACTATTAATTATCTCTATCTGATGAATCCTATGTTTAGGACATGTATTATCCTAGCATTAGGATGTGTGAGGTGTCAATCGGATCCTCGATCCAATTCGTGGGAATGGAAAGAGCCGCGATGTACGCGGCTCTTTCTACTTCTATTTTCAGTAAGTTATGAAATAACGAGTCCGCCATCAACCCCAATAATCTGTCCAGTGATCCAGCTTGAGTCTCTATCAGCCAAATGAACAATCCAACTTGCAACATCATCTGTCACGCCGCGACGCCCTAATGGAATCATCTTGCGTTCCTGTTCCTTCACTTCATTAATCTGCTCATGACTAAGTCCCATACGATCTCGAAGGAAAGCAGTTTCAACGGGTCCACTAGCAATCGCATTCACGCGAATGCCTTTCGGAGCGAGTTCGAGAGCCCAACAACGAGTCAGATGTTCCACTGCTGCCTTACTTGAAGCATATAGGGATAAACCTGCCGCCGCTTTACTTCCGTACGTACTCGACATGTTAATGATGGATCCATTTGTTTTTTCGAGGTGTGGGATGGCAGCAGCGGCTAACAAAGTCGGCCCCATAACATTGACAGCGAAAATATCATTGATCGATTTCGCACTTACATCGGCGAGAGGCTGGATAACGCCACCCCCTGCATTATTCACGACGATGTCTAGGCGTCCCCAATGTTCAATAGCAGCAGCAACCGTCTTGCTTGCCGACTCCGGATCGCTAACGTCTGCGACAAATGCTTTAATGTTCGGCTCGCTAGCAGTTATTTCTTCCAAAGGTGCGATTTGACGTCCGGTGATAAGCACTTTTGCTCCTTTTGCAGCAAATAAACGAGCCGCAGCTAGCCCGATACCACCTGCTCCACCTGTAATAATGACAACTTTATTTTTCAACATGTTCAAAACTCCTTTGTTATATAATTATATCTACACATTCATTAATTAACTAATAATTAATTGATTAACTATTGCGGAAGCCTGTCCGTGAAGGACAGAATTTAATGACTACACCAATTTTTTCAACAACAGTTCCAACTGTTTTTGTTCTTCATAGGTAAGTTTATTCCCCACACTCTGTGCAATTGTTTGTTCATAGACAGGCCAAACTTGCAGAATCATATCATGACCTTCTGGCGTTAAACTAACAAGAATCCGTCTTCGATTGCTCGGATCTAAATTTCTTTGGATGCGCCCTGCCTTCTCCAAAGAATTCAATAAATTGCTAATATTCGCCCTAGTGACAGCAAGATCATCACTTATTTCTGATGGAACCATTGCTCTCCCACTAGACTTAAGGGCAACTAGCACACACCACCGTCCCAAGGTTAAATCGAACTTAGCGAGTTGCTCCTCTAATTGTTGAACCACATGATGATTCGTTTTGTAGAGTGTCAGAAAAACATGGACTGGCAACGGAGATTGCTCAAATGGTTTCCATTCTTCTATATGATAAAACCTCCATTCCATATAGTTAATTAATTAACTGTTTACCCATTAACAATACGATTATCTCATTCACATGTCAAGTCAGAGCGTTTTCCAAATACTAACTATTATTATTTCTGTCCTTATAAGTAAAATACACCCCCAATTGTTAGCATCTATCTAACAATTGGAGGTGTATTTCATGATGAGTTGGCTATTTAGATTTGATCCTTATTTATGACTCCACATACTGCTCGAGCGCGTTAAGATCTTTAATCATGATTTTCCCTCTAGAAAGTTGAATAATACCTTCCTTCTCTAGCGCCTTTAATGTTCTGCTAATTACCTCTCGTGCGGTCCCCAACTCAACGGACATACTATCATGGGTAATGTGAAGCGGTTCGGATTCATCGCCTTGTTGAGCCAATAGAACAAGAAATTCCGAAACTCGCCCACGAATAGATTTAAAGTTGATGCTGTCTAGCAGATTGGACATAATCAGAATTCGATTAGCGAATGATTTAAAAATGAACTGGCGGAACATCTGGTAGTGATCTGTCCAATGGCGGAAAATATCCACTGGAATCAACAGCACTAAGCCTGTCGTCTCTACGCAAGCGGAAGCTTCATATTCCGCTTCGCATAATATACTTGAAGACATCAATGGACAACATTCCCCACTGTGTATTCTGTATAGTGTGTATTCTCGGCCGCTGGCACTTAATTTGTACATTCGGACTGTCCCATCCAATAGCAAAAAGGCATACTCTAACAATTGACCTTCTTTAATTGTATAGTTGGGTTCCATTTCTACGACTCTAATGCCGACTTGATCCCAATCCTGATCTGATATGTCAGCCAGACTGGGGAATTTTGAATAGATTACTGGTAAATATTCAGATAGATTTGAACTCAACCGCTTCAACTCCTTGAGTCATTGCGTTGTTTTCTCAGTTACCTCACTCCAAATCCCATGCCATAGACGCCAGGCATTGCGATTTCTTTACCGAGCTTGGTAGCTGCCTCAAGAGCCCAATAAGGATTTCTTAACATACCGCGACCTACGGCCACGAGATCCGCTTCTTCGTTGCCGATAACAGCATTAGCTAATGCGTGCTCGTCCAACCGTCCTACCGCAATGACCGGAACGCCTAGAGCGTTCTTAATTTCTCTTGCCATAGGGACTTGATACGCTACATGTGTACCGGGTCTTCCATGGGCTAGAATAGGGCCTTCTCCTCCGGAACTGACATGGAAAACGTCCACGCCTGCATCTTTATACACTTTAGAAAATGCAATGCTCTGCTCCAAACCATAACCGCCATCGACATACTCTCTTGCAGAAATCCGCATGAGAAGCGGCATATCAGCCGGCATTACGCTTTTAACAGCTTGAATGACTTGCTGACCAAATAACGTCAAATCTTGCCCATATTCATCTGTACGTTTATTCGTAAACGCTGATTGGAACTGATGGATTAAGTAACCGTGAGCTCCGTGGATCTCAATGGTATCTACGCCAGCTTTAATCGCGCGTTCTGCAGCCAAACGGAATTTTTCAACCATTTGCTTCGTTTCTTCTGTTGTTAATGCGCGCGGCGTCTTCGATTTATCATCGAATGGAATGGCAGAAGGTGCAACTGGCACTTCCGCATCTTCGGCCTTACGACCCGCATGGGCAATCTGAATGCCAACTTTAGCACCGTATTGGTGTAACGCATCGACAATACGTTTTAAAGGAGCAATGTGCTCGTCTGACCAAAGTCCAAGGTCGTGATTCGTAATTCGTCCATCCGGCTCAATATCTGTCATTTCAATGATGATCAAGCTTGTGCCACCGATTGCACGACTTAGATAGTGGTTATAGTGCCAGTCGTTTACGATTCCGTCATTATTCATTACGGCATACTGACACATCGGAGGCATCACCACGCGGTTTTTCAATTCTAGTCCTTTAATTTGAAATGGTGTGAATAAATGTTTCATTTATTACATCCCCTTAATTTTTTTTTATATTGTAAATCCTATTTGTTTAGCCTCATCATAGCTGTTTAAGCATGGGTTCTGTTTCGCTGAATCCAGTTTATTATGTGATCGGCAACTTCTTCGTATCCCTTTTCGGCTATGATCCAGTGTGACCGTTTGGGAAATTCAATGAACTGAGTTGTTGCTCCAGAGTTTTGATTGTAGAGCTGAAAATTTTTCTTAACCATCGCGGCAGGCACGATATGATCCGCTTCACCCGCAATGATTAGAAGTGGTCCTCGATTACCGTTATCAAAGTTAACCGTTAGAGGACTATTCGAATTGAAGGAAGCAAATGCGCTTTGAAAAAATATTCTAGTCGTTTCCGGAACTGCATATTTGAAGGCTTCTTTTTGTTCGTTTAATGACATGGTATTGACAAAAGCATATTGGAATTGCTCAAACGTTAGGCTAACGGTCTTTCTCCAAGGCTTCAATAGGATGGATGCTACCGACTTTGAAGCCGTCTTGAAAGCCCCAGCGTTGATCCCTTTCGAAGCAGCTGGGTCAATCGCGATACCCGCGGCTCCTAAGTTGCGATCCATGAGGATTTGAGTAATCAAACCGCCAAAGGAATGACCAATTAGAATTGGTTTTTCCGGTAATGCCTTGATAATTCGGACATAATGATCAACGACCTCCGCCAAGCCAAGTTTACCAAGTTCACCTGAAGGGTTATTTCTAAGTTCTTCAATACTGCGGGCATGGTATGGCCAGGCGGGAGCCATAGTTTCAAATCCTTGCTTAATGAAATAATCTCTCATTGGAGTCCAGCTATCCGGAGTCATAAAGGCGCCATGTATGAAAAGAATAACTGGTTTTTTAGTCAAAATCGTATTGATTGTCATATTCAAATCCCCCCTGATGTTTGGATGATTTATTTACTCTGCATCTTGCTTTGCTTTGTGCTTGGTGCTTCTCACAGTTACGATCATATCAGGGTTGATTCAAACGAACCGTAACTTTGTCACATAAAAACAAACGTCGACATTTTGCCGACGTTTGTTTGGTGTTATGTAACCCACACACATTAAATTCTTAGGGGTATAAATAACCCTAGCTTTACCAATATTAACAATCATGTTGGGTTCTAATTAATGAGGAGGTTTGCTAATGAGTCCCCCCTCTGTTTCGACGAATGCCATTATTTCTTATATAACAGATGCTCTTGGTCATTCCCCTGACTTTAACCAGCACTTGTTACCTGTTATCGGGCATGAGGGTGTTCATTGTTTCTATATTGAATCCTTGGTGGATAAAACACGGTTTGAAGAATTCATCTTACAACCGCTTATTAAACTTGAATCTGATTCCAATTTCGAACAGCTAACTAGCGTTCTCACGAACAAGATGCCTAGTTCTTTTTTGCAATCGGTGGATACCGGGCAAACAGGACTCAAATATGTACTAGATGGTTTTATCCTATTCGTCCCACTTGGTGAAGGTAAACCGTTTGCTTTGGATTTCTCTAACATCCCTTTTCGAAGTGTAACTGAGCCCGTAAATGAAGTGACCATCCGTGGACCTAAGGAAGGTTTTACGGAAGATATTAAAGTGAACTTAGCTCTGGTACGCAAGCGCTTGAAGTCGAGTCATTTAACTTACAGCAAACTTTCGATAGGTCAAGAAACCCATACGGACGTATACCTTGTCTATTTGCAAAATAAGGCCTCCCCTGCCATTATTGCTGAAGCCAAACGTAGACTGGAAACCATTCAAACGGATAGCGTTTTAGAAAGTTCCTATATTGAAGAGTGCATTCAAGATACGTCATGGACACCTTTCCAACAAGTGTATGCGACGGAAAGACCTGATGTCGTAACAGCACACTTATTAGAAGGTTCATTCTGTATCATTACCGCGGGTACGCCATGTGTATTAATTGGTCCCATTACTTTTTTTCAATTATTTAATTCGCCGGAAGATTATTATGAGCGAGCGGATATCGCAACTTTGATTCGTTGGCTGCGGATGTTTTCCTTTTTGCTTGCCATTTTCGTCCCTTCCGTCTACATCGCGCTTGTCACATTTCATCAAGAAGTGCTTCCTGCTTCTCTCTTGATCAGTTTGTCCTCACAGCGAGAAGGCATTCCTTTTCCAGCATTTTTAGAAGCGATGATTATGCTCGGCACTTTTGAAATTCTGCGAGAAGCTGGGCTTCGGATGCCTCGAATCGCTGGACAAGCGATTTCCATTGTAGGTGCGCTAGTACTAGGACAATCGGCAGTTGAAGCAGGACTTGTGTCTGCCTCTATGGTCATCGTGGTTTCCATCACGGCTATTGCAAATTTTGTGACTCCCTCTTACAGCTTTGGGATTGCACAGCGCATCATCCAGTTCAGTTTTATTATCTTAGCAGGTATTGTTGGGATGTTCGGCATTACATGTGGCGTACTCGTGTTGCTTACTCATCTAGTGTCTATTCGTTCATTCGGTGTCAAATACTTTACACCGCTCGCTCCACTGCATTTAGCAGAATTCAAAGACACGTTGATTCGCGTACCCCGACCTAAAATGAAACGTAATGACCGTTCTTTTTCAAAACGTCAACCTTAACCTCGATTCGGGACAAGGAGAGCCTGTCATGAAACCCCAGAAATTAGCCGTAGTGTTCTTTATACTAATCGTACTGACGACGGGATGCTGGGACAAGAAAGAAATTAATAATTTGGCAATCGTAGATGCTATTGGGATTGATTACGATCCTGATACAGGCAAAAGAATTGTTTACTTTCAAGTTGTCAATCCCACTGGGGCAGGCGGCAAGTCTGGTGAAGCTGCTAAAGCTTCTGTCTACACCTACAAAGCCATACAAGAAATTGAAGCGGTTTCAGGATTCAGTATATTTGCAAACAATCAAGTCCCTCGCTTCGTTTTCACGAATCAGGTTCAAGTCTATATTATGACACATCGGTATGCGATGAAATATTACCGCGAAATTCTAGACTGGACGGAAAGTAACCCGACTAGGCGTTCAACCGGATTTTGTTTAATTACGGATGATCCTTTGGATAAAATAATGAATACCGTGGTCCCATTGGATCGTATCCCAGGTGAGGCGATGCAAGCCATGGTGGATCTTCAAAACAAAGTAAATGGCAGTTATGTGCCTGTACGCGCGCGTGATGCCATTAATTTTCTTTCGCGGAAACAACCTTTCGTCGTACCTAATGTTAAGCTAATGAATACCAAACCGAACACTCAGTTCTCTAAGCTAGAAGAAATCAATGCTCCGGCTAGCAGTGTTATGATAAGCGGTGGAACCGTCTTTCTTCAGGACCACAATATTGGCAAAATTGATGATCAAACGAACAATTTAAACAATTTATTAAATAATAAAGTGGATCAATTTTTACTTACGCTCCCCCACCCTGAAGGAAACATTGAGGTGTTCCTTGGGGATACGAAAGTGGTTCGAAGTTTAAAGATTGAGGGAGATAAAACGAAGCTCCAATTAAAAATAAAATCATCACTGCGTTTCATGTTGGACAATAGGCCTATGGACGCTGCGGATTCTTTCAATTATGTAGAAATTGAACAAATGGCGAATAAAGAATTCGAAAAAAAATGCAGGCAATTCGTACAATTTACAAAGGAAAAGAACTGGGATTTGCTTGGTATTCAGGATCAAATTGATCGCATGCACAGTAAGAAATGGTCCATCTATAAAGCTGACGCGTCGACATGGAAAGAAACGGATATCAGTCTGTCAGCTGATCTCAAAGTAAAGTGGTTTGGACGTATCAAGTCTTCCTACCGCAGAGAGGGGTAGCGTTTAGATTATGGAAAATGCGCAACTAACAGCTTGGCAGATGTTCCTACTTACCATTTCTTTTGTTCTCGGAACATCGTTCTTCATCCGTCCAGGTGGCATGATTACAGCCGCTAAGGAATATGCCTGGATTATACCGCTTGGAGGCGGAATTTATGGCATCCTTATTGCTACGCTATGGCTTCATTTATCCCGGAGACACCCCGGATTAAGCATAGTCCAAATCTGCATAGAAATTCTCGGCCGCAAAGTAGGATTTTTCTTCGCAGGCTTATATATCCTTCTTTTTATACAACTTGCTGCCTGGGTCGTACGTAATTTAGGTGATTTTATCAAGATGAATATACTCATGAGAACACCAATTGAAATCGTTCATCTCATGTTTCTACTTGTTTCTGCTTATGTAGTTATAAAAGGTGCCGAATCAATAGCCATGCTAAACGAATCTTTAACCCCGATATTAATTATTGCTTTTTGGATTGTATTCTTTCTCATGTTAAAAGGTTGGGATTGGGCAAATTTTGGACCCGCACAAGTATTCCGACCTATCACACTTTTACGCAACACGAAGGAGATTCTTGGTTTTCCTTTTAGTGAAGCGGTATGTCTCATTATGTTCTTTCCATTTGTAAGGAAGAAACTTGTAAGTTCCTTTCTTATGGGAATTGGCGTAGCGGCGATTATTCTCAGTTTAATCGTCTTTTTCGTACTAGGTATTGTTGGCAGCTATCGATCATCTCATTTAATGTATCCGTTGTTCACGTTAGCGCAAGAGCTGCCATTCTCCTTTTTTTTGGATCACATGGAGGTCGTGGTTGTATTTATTTGGTTCTTAGCTATTTCGATAAAACTTTCTATCGCGATGTATTGTTCGGTTCTTGGCATAAGTCAGCTATTTGGACTAAAAAACAGAACCTTCACTTCCCTATCACTAATCGGGATCATACTCCCTATTTCATTGTTATTTGATAATGTTATAGAGAATATGAATTGGGATCACCAATATTCCTTTGCTTTTGATTCTTTATTTGCTGTCGTAATCCCGTTGCTTCTCATCGTGGTTTCTTGGATCAGAAAAGATCAATTCAAACGGATGCACACGGTATGATTCTAATCACCCTGATCTACCTTATTTACTTGATTCTATCTTTTTGGTCCATGATGCGAGTGCACACATCAACGCGTGAAAAAATAATCAATGTGGTGTTAACCACAATTGGCTATTTGTTGTTTGCAAGTATCCTCATCGATCATCCTATCGATACGAATAAAATGATTGGTTGGATGATTGATAAGGTCATGTAACTATCAATTCAATAATCCATGATTCTCAATTCGCACTTTCACATGTGCATGCAGATCAATATTGGTAAATTCTTTGTTCCAATCAAGCGTCTTCCATAGCTTCGGATGTAGTCCTTTTAACCGAAGACCTATGCCAAGCCCATCGCAATTTGCCTCCTGTAGTTTAAGAAGCGATTCATCTGCGCGTTTTGTTAAGATTTCCCCTAGTTGGTGTTCCATTAGCTCTAGATCCGCTTTCTTTAATCGGACACCTGATGGGTTGTCGATCAATTCGCAGTTCATTTTGACATAAACATCTGCTTGAATCGGCCCGTTTGTGTGTAGTTGAATGGAATGATTCGTAGTGCCATAGGTAAATGTAGCAAAGGATTGATTAGGACCAACTTGTTCAGTAACTGCCCCATAGACTCTCTTATTCGTTAAGAGAACATAAGCTCTGGCATGTGTTTCGTCCAATCTCCCCGTCATGGAGGTATTATGAAACAGGGCTACACCATCAATTTTTGCGCGATTTCTCATTGTGGATTGGGACAGATAAGGTAGAACGTTGTCAATTCCTTCAGCAAACATGATCTGCGTAATTAAATAAGGAGATTCTGTCGGAATTAACCCCTCCTCCTCCCCGCTAATAAGCAAGTCATACAAGTATTCACTAATTAGAGAGCGGTCCTCGATATCAAGTTGTACAATCTTTTGAGCTGATGGATCAGTAACGGCAATGTATACATTGATAGGAAAATGTGCCTCTCGATAGAAAAAGTCCAAACCCTCATACAAATTTTTCTCAGCCAATTGACTATTGACTAGGAGAATACGTGTTTCGCGAAGATCCATATGTTGTGACACGATCCGCTGTAAATTCATGCTAGCCTCTTGAACACTATGGCCTTCGCCACTAACTTTCGGAGTAACAACCTTCCCTTGTGATTCAACTGAAGTTTTGACAGTAGGTATGGAGACAGTTAAACGAATGAAATCGTTTTCGAGCAAATCGATACCTGCTGTGTGCACCATGCGAATATTTTTCAATTCTCTTTGATCCCAACAACCGCACAGGCACAAACACAAGATAATCAAAAATGATATACGGAATAGCTTCATGATTCTTGCCATCCTTTCTTCCCAAAAGCTTTAATAATCACTACGATTACGATAATGAATAGGAATGACATAGCTGTAACCCAATCCTTCATGATGTTATAAAGGGAGTCTAGTTGATCGGCGGTAAAAGGCCATATACCAGCGATAAAGAACAATCCGCCACTACTGATAGATAACCAGAGCGGCGTCTCCCTTTTCTTTAACATCGCTGAAATAGACGAAACGAACAACATTAAGTAGGAATAAAATGAGGTCATGACGAAGAGGATCCAGATCGAGATGACGATGAGGTCCATCCGTTCAATAATATTGAACGAAATAGCTTTCATTTGATATAACAGAGGTTCTCGGATATAGCTAAGCATGTCACTACCGAACAATATCGTAGATGAAAACACGCTAAACGTATAGAACAAGACGGTTGTCCCGTTGCTATACATAGCGATTCGCAATACTTTTTGAGAACCTAGATGTTGTACATACTGAGGTAAGATAAGCAAAATTTCGATTCCGGCTAACGCCCATATGACGATGCTTGCCCCATGGAATAACCTTAATGGGCTTCCATCAATTAGCGGCAGAATGTTATATATATTCCAATCTTTTACCGAGTACAGGGCAAAAATAACGAAAATGGGAGCCAAACACGTTGTAATAACGGCAAATCTGGCATAAACGGTAATGGGCTGCACCATGATATAAACGCATATCGTGATAAAAATAAACAGCAGAACCCCATTAGGGGTTCTATCGTAAGCCCATAGATTCGTGGTATGTATCCAATTAGCTAAAATTAAGTAAGCGATTATGGCATAAAACCCAGCTAACAGGGCTAACAAAAATCGACCGAATACTTTGCCAAGACGCTGCATGAGTACTTGAAACACGTTGGCATTTGGCGACTTACTTACCGCAAGACAAACGAAATAAACGAAGAGACTATTGATGCCCCCTCCGATTAAACAAGCAATCCATGCACTAGTACCGCATTGCGTATTAATTTCACTTGCAATTGAAATGATCGCAGAGCCGAACTGAGCTTGCAGCAACATGCAATAAAGCTGAATAGGAGCAATCCTCAGCACTTGCTTTGTCATTTGGCATTGCTCCTTATAGGCATGCTGTACGGTACACCGAATGGCTCAAGAGATAAGAAGTGAATAAGTAATGCAATCGTAACGAAAACGATGCCATAGAAACCAAGAATCGAAGCGCCGACTAACAGGATGAATTGAGCGACCAAGGCGAATATTCGCATTTGATAGGTTGGAATCATGAATGACCCAATCATAGATAATGCAACAATGACAATGAATACATTCGATACGAAACCAATTTTCACAAGCGATTCGCTAATGATGATCCCGCCAGCAACGCCAACCATTTGGGCCAATTGCGAGGGTAATCGAATTGTTGCTTCCGCAATCAATTGAAAGATCAAGATCATAATGATAGCCTCAATAATTGGTGGATAAGGTACATTTTCCAATGAACTCTTGATATTAATGGTCATTTTAGCGGGTAATATTTCATGATGAAAAGTCACCGTCGCGATATAAACACTGCAAACATATAAGCTGAGCAATAATCCAATTGCCCTTAAGCTTTGTAGAATCCAAGCGGTTGTGTGACCTAGTAATATCGAATCGACTGATTTTAAAAACGTATAAAAAGAAGCGGGCACAATTAAGCAAGTTGAGCTTTGATCGCATAATACCGCAACTCTGCCTTGCATCAATAAGCTCGAAGTTGTATCTACTCTTTCCGTACCGAATATTTGAGGGAAAATCGATCGTCTCGCTGTCAATTGATGTTGAAGCTTACCTGGATGGACTTCTGTCTTGGATGTAAAGCTGGATATGCGATTGATCGTTTCTTGCACGATCCCCTCATTTGCGACTCCTTCGATCCACACAACTGCAACTTTGTGATTCGCTTCTTTACCAATAAAAAAATACCGAATAATTAACTTATTTGAGGATGCACGAACCCTAATAAGGTTCAAATTCACGTTTAAATGTTCCACAAATCCTGCTCGTTCGCCAACGATCGAAAGCTCATTAATGGGTTCCTGGATAGAGCGAACATTGGATTGTTCCGCGTTAAACGCGTAGAGTACATCTGAATCGGCAATCCCGATAAGTCCGTTACCTTTCATAAGCACTTTTATCGCATCATGAATCTCGTTAATGGACTCAACATTTGTTGTCGTTAGCAGTTGAGCAATGTTCAGGTTCTCATAAGCGCTCGAGTTGGTCTCAAACCATTGCTTGAATACACTTTTTTCTAGTTTTTTGACGTCGCAAAGTGTTTCAAGATAAATCAAATTAGCTTCTTTTCCTTCAATTTCAAACGCCCTTATCTTTAAATCATCCGTATGAAATAATTCCTTTTTAATTTGCTCTAATAGCTTTTCCATGACCAACCCTCTTTGGACGTAATTTCTGAATTATGCCCAACTGAAGGGATTTTATGTAAATTAAGTATTGACCAGAGTGATCCCGTTTATAGATTGTTAATAAACCATTTAGAAGGAATCAATACACTTGATTTAGACTAAATGAAACAGTTTGAAATGAAAGGATCGAAACTTGTTATGGGTGTAACAGATATTCCCTACATGCTTATGCGTTGGGCAGTGCCTGCTTTATGGTTCATTGCAGCATGCATCGTCGTTTTTCTGATCAGCTATACATTGATTTATCAAAGGCTCCTACATAGACCGAAGAAAATTCCCTGGTTTAAATTCTCGCTAGCAGTCCTTCTACTAGGTTATCTATTTATGGTATTTGCTTTGACCATACTAAATAGAGGCGCAAGTCATGACAAGGAAATTAATCTAAATCTAACCAGTAGTTATCTAGATGTTTGGAACACCTGGTCAATTACGTCATTTCTACTCCTTGTTTATAATATTGCTATGCTCTTCCCCCTCGGAATCCTATTACCACTTGTTAGCCGTAAATTTCAATCTTTGAAAGCCATTTTATGTATATCCTTTGGTTTTACGCTAGGAATTGAGACTTTTCAATGGGTAACTCACAAGGGAATCTTTGAGCTTGATGACCTTGTCCATAATACAATAGGTGCATTGACTGGATACTTGATTGTGAAAGCAATTCTGGATATTAAGACAGCAAATAAAATCAATAAAAGATCCATACTCTCGGCTGCCATTATTCCATTATTTTTTGTATGCCTTTTTGGAGGTGCACGAATTGTTTACCAAGCACAAGAATTCGGGAATATGGGCATACGTCCAGCAATAGGCACGAACATGTCGAAAGTTACTGTGTCTAGCCAGATTACATTATCGCCAACCAGTAGCATCCTTCCTATCTATTACGATGAAAATGCGAACCAACCTGAATTGGCGCTGAACATCATTTCCAAATTACAACATAGCATTCCGTTGCCACTCGTTCAAAGCAGCGGAAGAGACGGTGACAATCAGCAATATAGTTTTGGCAAAACCAATGATTCGGCCTATTACTTAAACTACTTTATTCGTACAGGAACATGGTCCATGTACGATGAAATGGCTGATTACAACCAAAAGCTTACAGATGAAACGACAGGTCATAAAGTGGAACAAATCTTGAAAGACAATGCGTTTATACCCTCAGATGCTGACTTAAAACTTGATCAAAACGGTACATTCCGTTGGGATGCCCCATCTGTTGAACCTAGCACATTATCAAAAGATTATGTACACGGCGTGGTTATGGTGGATGTAGAGAGCTCAGGTCAAATTTCTAGTTTAATGTATGGTGTTTTCAAAAATAAATATATTCGCCAAGTAGAGGTCATAGCTCCAGCGACTGCTTTAGAGAAAATCAAAAAAGGTGAATTTGATAGTTATAATACTAGAAACCCTTTCACACCGGGCACTCAGATTCTAATCACCGCTATGAATATCATTTACTTGTATGACAGTAAAGGCTATTATCAGCCAGTTTATCAGTTTGAAGGTTCTGTTAATGATGAAGTGGAGAAATTTAGTGTTACTATACCTGCATTACCTTAGACTGATTTGTCAAGCAAAAAAGACCCCGATGTCGGGGTCTTTTTTCATCGATGCTGATCCAGCAGAATTTGATATTCCCATCTGGATCTTCGCATCAATCACACTTGATCTTTAGGAATACCATTTAAACTAGGGACATAATCAGCAGCCTTCTCGCTTGTTAAGGTCTGTGCTTCCTCCAGAAAATTGGCATGATTCTGTTGATTATTCTTACTGTCTGCTCGGTTATCCTCACGGTCATGCTTAGGATCTGCGTCATTTTTGGGCATATATGTTCAACTCCATTTCTTCGTAGTTAGTAGGAATAGCTGATTATTCGTGCGTCTGACTCTGTTCGTTTTCATCTACTGACGATGAAATTTCACAAGCTTGATTGGCTGCGGCTTCAAACTCTGCCTCATTGCTCGCACCGAGTTTGTCACCATACTGGTCTAACCGTCCCGGATGCCCAGCTGGTCCATCATTGTCTGGCTTGTTGTTTCTCCCGCTCATACAATCACCTCTTATGTTAATGGATGGATTGCCAAACACATTGTCTTGGCATACGCGTTAGTATCTCTCAATCGGTTTGAAACTATCCTACTCGTCTCAGCTCGTGGTTATCACCCTGCTTTTAGTGTCCCATCATCATAGACGGGTCCGGTTTTTCGCCCTCACCTAATTGATCTTCTTCTGTCAATCGTGGCTTACGTAGAATTAGCGAAAGTGCTACACCCGCTGATGCAATGCATGCGGACAAGAAGAAAGTATCCCCATATCCCGCCACGACGGCAGTTAACGGATTGGCTCCTTTTCCCGCGCTTGCCGCATGAGAAGTAATCTGCGACGTTAGATAGCCAGTAAGTCCAGCGACTGCGAACGAGACAACAACTTGTTGGGCAGCCGTCGTAAGTGGCGTTACGCGGCTTACTAATCGACGAGGCGCTGAGTTCAGAACATGTGTGTTCAGTGGCATCATGGAAAAGCCCATTCCAAGTCCCATCAAGCAGATAGCTATGATAATAAGTCGCAAGCTGGTGTCAACGGATACACCTGATAACATGAACAATGCAACGGAGACAATTGCCAACCCACTAAAAGCTAACGGTCTAGCCCCTATTTTATCAAATAGACGCCCGCTGATTGGCATGCCGATTCCCGCACAAATCGCTTGTGGCATCAGAATCCAGCCCGTTTCAAGCGCTGTATAATGTTTCACTCCCTGTAAATAGAGTGGAACAATCAACATGGCGCCAAATAGTGCGAGTTGTACGATCCATGTCAAAATAATGCTTCGGGTGAAATCGGAAGATTTGAAAACTTTCAATTCTAGGAGCGGCTGATCCTGCCGTAGTTCCACAAAGATAAAAGTAATTAAAGCAATTCCACCGATCGTTAATCCTAGAATGGTAGAGGTCGAAGACCAGCTTGTGCCCCCTTCGCTCACACCAAAAGCAAGCATTGCAAAGGCAATCGGAGCAAGGCACATGCCAACAACATCCAAGTGAGGAGCATGATGACGATCGGATTTAGGCAAATATTTTACACCGAGAAAGAATGCGATAATACCAATCGGCAGGTTGATGATAAAGATCCAATGCCAGCTGACCGAATCAACTAACCATCCTGATAATACAGGGCCAAAAGCCGGTGCCATTAACATCGGAATGCCTAATACGCCCATAATCGATCCGCGACGTTCAGGTGGCGCAAGTTTAAATACCATGGCCATCCCAATGGGGGATACCATACCTCCACCTAAGCCTTGAATAACGCGGTAAATAATGAGCTGTAGCGGACTTTGAGCAATCCCGCACAACACAGAGCCAATCGTAAACAGGGTAATCGTCAGTAAAAAGATCTGCTTAGAGCCGAACTTATCCGTTAACCAACCTGCGAGAGGAATGACTGCGGATAAAGCAAGCGTATATCCTGTCACTGTCCATTGAATCGTCTTCAGATCCGTTCCGAAATATTCGACTAGATGCGGAATAGCGTTATTGACAACTGTACTGTCCAAAATAACCATAATCATACCTACGATAATAGCCATAAGTGGAGGAAGAATGGCCTTAAAAGAGAAGTCGTCACCATTATTCTTTAGTGGTTGTGCTTGTGCTCGTGCTGACATAGACAAACCTCATCTTTCTACTCCTAGAGTTGTATAGTTGTAGTTATGAATACCTAGCATTTCTACTCATTAAGCGTTGTTTTGCTTATTAGCTTCCCCCTTGATCCCCAATAATAATTGCCGATTACGATTATTCGATTGCCATCTTATTCTTCGTATCCGCGTTAGAGGAGGATTTGTTAGAAGAAGAATTTTCTTTAGAAACATTAGAGAAATTGAACGGGAAGACGAATAATTTTTATCTCAATCTCACCAACGAAACAGAGGCTGTCCAAGAAGTCAATTATGACTTTTTGAATCAGCCTCTTCTTTCGTTAATGACCTTTGAGTCATGAACCTGCTTACTTTGCTTCCCGCAATCTAACTGGATAATCTCCATCTATTTGAAGAGGATTTCTAGAATTCGAAAGGTTAACTGTATTTTCTGTAGTTAATTCCCTTCAAATTGCTCATATCTTCAAACTTTCCAGCAAATTAGCTGTAGTTTTTCCATCTAATCCTGCAAACAGGTCAGATTCGGACAAATTAGCTGTAGTTTATACATCTAAACACGCAGTGGCAGCAATAAAGAATACCCAAGCGTTTAAAGTTTTCTACTTCGCGTCTTCCAAAGGTTACTTATGGGACAGCCTCTTACGTTTTTACTATATTTATAACTGCTCATCACACGCAAGAGTCGCCCATGGTTGCATATTCAATGATTTTCTGCTTCAACATTTCTTTACTTTGCTGACCCACCCATGTTTCTAATTGATAACCGTCTTTAAAAAGCATTAATGTTTGCACGCTCACTACACCGTACTCCGTTGCCAGTTCTTTTTCCGAATCGATATCAACTTTAGCAATGTTAGCTTGATATCTCACTTCTGGCACGAGTTCCTCAATACTTGTAAGCTGCCTTTGACTAGATTCGCTCCCAGGCGAATAAAAGTCAATGAGCGTAATCCCATGATTGACCTGTCCTCTGAACGTTTCTTTATTTAAAGAAATGATTCCCACACTTTTACCTCCTATGTTCTACTTATTTTTTTAAGATTCACGGTTATATCGTCTTTTATTCGGAGACATCCTAATTACAAGATTTCAATATAGCCTTCGGTTCCATGCACGCGAATCCATTGACCGTCCTTTATTAAAGTGGTGGCATTTTCCACGCCAACTACAGCAGGCAAACCATATTCACGCGCGATAACGGCGCCATGCGTCATCAGACCACCAACCTCGGTGACTAAACCTTTTATAGATACAAACAAGGGTGTCCAGCCAGGGTCTGTGAATGCTGTAACTAGTATATCGCCATCTTCCAGATTAGCTTCTTCCATATTTAAAATAACACGTGCCCGTCCTTCGATTACACCTGAAGAAACGGGTAGACCAACTAGCGCATCAGTCGGGATATTTTCTCGATTGTAAGTACCCGAAATGATCTCACCATCTGAAGTAATAACACGCGGGGGAGTTAGTTTCTCATACAATTGGTATTCGTCTTTACGTTTGCTGATGATCTGATAATCAAGTGTGTGGGTGCGTACGACTTCATGAAGTTCTTCAAAAGTGAGATAAAATACATCTTCTTTCTCAAGAATGACACCCGCTTGTACGAGCTGTTCAGCTTCTCTCAATATAGCCTGCTTATAAACAAAATAGCGATTAACCCAACCGTATTTGGGATATTCACGATAACCAATGTAATTCCGAATTCGGCGAATCATTCGTTTTGTCTCTTCAACTTTGTGTTCGCCATCCGGCAAAAGGATTAACCGAGCTACTAACTCTTGTTCTTTTTCCAACGCTTCCTGGCGCCCTTGTTCAAACTTTCGTTGGCCTTCATTAGGCTGAAAGGCTTTAATGTTACCCAGAATCATGGGAACGAGTGTAATTGGTTTTTCACTCCAACGCGTTTTAGAAATATCAATTTCTCCAGCGCATCGCATTCCGTATTTCTGGAGATACGCATCGATTGCATCATGAGCTTCCTGTCCACCCTCGAACTTAACTAGTTCATCCAGAAAGTTATCCTCTTTTACGTGCTGTAAATAATCAATGACTTCTGGATAAGGGCGAATCACATCCGCGACACCCATTAATGCCAGACCCATTTCTGAAGTAATATTGTTCGGTACCGATTGAGAAAGCGTATCTGCTGCGTTTTTTTCACCTAACCACTCGTTCATTTTTTCATTGATCCATAAGGAAGCATTGATGGCCGTCATAAACACAGCCGTACTAAGAGGGTCAAATAATGTTTTTCTCAATTGCTGGATATCTGCCAGAATAAAATCAATGGCTTCCGCTCCTGATTTCGTCTGAATGCTTTGATTTAACTCTTCTACCGATGCGCGATTACTCTGAATTAACTCAGATACGATGTTCGTATTGTTTTCAATTTGTTCCAGCATATCTGGATTATTTCTGTTCGGAATCGCCGCTGTTTGATCATTTGGTAACAATTTTATATAATCTCGCTCTATGATGGTCATGAGTGCGCTTTTTATAAGCGGATCGGATCCGATGGTAGTTAATAAAGCTTCCCGGCCAACTGCTGTAGCCATCCTAGGCGCTACATCAATAAACAACCTCCCACCAGCTTTACGCATAGGTGCAGGAGTAATTAACAGATAAAAAGACAAACCCAATGGTTTTATGGGATCTGTCATCATTTGTTGATGGCCAACAGATAAATAGACATGATTTTCTTGATCATTAGCTTCAGGAATCGGGAATAAGGTCGTGATGGGACGACTCTGGACGATATAAAATGTATCCTCCGCTAAACACCATTCAATATCTTGTGGGCTGCCAAAATAGGATTCGATCTGTCTTCCAATATGAGCTAACTGTTGAATTTGCTGATCCGTAAGTGTTTGTGACTTTTGTTGTTGGGGTTCAAGTTGTCGCGTCTCTGTTCCTCCATCTTTACGTCCGTAGATGGCCAACTTCTTGGTTGCTATCCGCTTGTCAACGATTTCGTCTCCTTTTACTTGATAACTATCGGCAGATACCAACCCCGAAACCAGAGCTTCCCCTAGGCCAAAACTGGCATCGATGGATAGCAGTTTTCGATTAGAGCTCATGGGATCCGCGGTAAATAGAATTCCAGAAGTTTGCGGGAAGATCATCTTTTGAACAATGACGGATATTAACACTTGGCTGTGGTCAAATCCATTTTGCATACGGTAGATAACCGCGCGATCCGTGAATAGCGAAGCCCAACATTTGCTGATATGCTGTAAGATGGATTCTTTCCCGATAATATTTAAGAAGGTGTCTTGCTGACCAGCAAAAGAGGCATGTGGTAGATCTTCCGCCGTCGCACTTGATCGCACAGCATAGGCATCTCCCTCACCAAATTGAGTAAGATAATTAGTAACAGCTGTCACAACATCGCTAGGAATTTCTACTTCAGTTATGAGTTCTCGAATCCTCCTGCTGGTTTCACCAATTTGTTCTCGATCATCTACTTTTAGGAGTGTTAGTTGATTCACCAAAGCATGGTACGTTTCGTTTTGTTCGATGACGTTCAGATATCCCTTAGTTGTAACACAAAATCCTTCTGGTACTTGAATCCCTTGAATTTTGGATAATTCCCCTAAATTCAACCCTTTTCCTCCGACGAGCGATAGCTGTGTTTTTTCCATTTCCTGAAAACTGAGTACCCAAGAATTCACTCAACATCTCTCCTAATCACGAATTTGAAAAATATTTGACAAGAGGTCACTGGCATGGTAAGATTAAAGTATAAGATGGATTTACTATGATCATTTTACCATAAACAGTCTTGAGTCGATTATATCATCGTGACTCTTCCTATGCAATATAGAAGAACCTGGCAACATTGCCCAGGTTCTTTTTTGATTTTCTGCTACTGTACTATTCACGCTATTCTTCTAGATACATCATTTTAACTGTCATCCCCCCATCTACCGTGAGGTTCTGCCCAGTAATGAATCCTGCTTTCTCACTCGCTAAAAATAAACATGCCGCGGCAATATCTTCTGGTTTCCCAACTTTACCTACGGGATGCTGCTTGCGATCTATCTCCGTGTGGGAATAACTGCCTTCGTCTCGCACCTCAATCCATCCTGGCGAAATTGCGTTAACGCGAATGCCATATCCGCCTAAACTGATAGCCATCGCATGGGTCAGAGACGAAATACCTCCCTTTGAAGCGGAATAAGCCTCCGTATTAGGCTCTGACATCGCAGCTCTAGTGGATGAGATATTAATAATAGCACCACCGCTGTCTTGTGCTTTCATGATTCGGGCTGCCGCCTGAGAGCAATGAAAAGTACCTCCCAGATTTATGGAGATAACCCGCTGAAATTGTTCTGCACTAAGTTCTAACACATCGGTATTATGCATGATCCCTGCATTATTCACTAAGACATCAATGCTACCCAAATCTGAATACGTACGCGCTATCCATTGGTCAACATCCGCTTGCCTAGAAACGTCAACCTTCATAAAAATGGCATCTTCTTTAAAGGGACGTAGGAGTTCTAAAGTTTCCAACCCTTTCTCTTGGTGAATATCTGCTATGGAAATGCCATAACCTTCTTGTGCAAAAGCTATAGCAATTGCTCGCCCGATGCCCTGACTTCCCCCTGTAATGACTGCGACTTTACGCAAACGAATCCCCTCTTTCACTTTTATCCGAAACTAAATGTCTACTTATGTGCCAGTGATCGACCTCTAAGATGGCTAACGAGCAGGAAGAAAATCGGTAAACCCACAATGAAGATTGGAAAAATGTAAATAATCCAGACGAATTTTGCATAATCCAACAGACCTATGATGTTAGCAGGTACTAAGGATATCGTATAAATAACGATTGCAGCAAATCCGATGACGATTCGCCAGTTCTTGATGCCCAGCAATTGTGCAGTTCCATAGCTATTAATGAACAAGTAAATCGCCAACTTTATGAATACGCTGAAGATCCAGATGAACATAATCCAAACATCCATGTTTTGAATAAATTCTAGATAATTAATAAACCGAACCATACTGAAATATGGAAAAATTAATGTACCTCCGATATTGGTTCCAAATGTCATTATAACAAATATTGCCGTTAATACGCCGATTAAGGAAGGAACGCAAATGGCAAGTAGCGTAGGCTTGAGCATCTTTTGTGAATTCGCAATAAAAGGCGCTAGCATCATGATCATCATCGACTCTCCGAGGAACGATGCGTTTACCATGGAACCTTTCAGAATGGGGATGACCCCAGTGTCTGCATAGATTGGTAAAAGAAGCGCTGGGTGCAGATTCGTTAAATTCAAACCAAACGTAATTAATATGCCGACCAGCAGTAAGGGGCCAGCCAATTCACTAAAGCGAGCTATAGCTTCGATGCTTCCTGAGTAATTGATGTAAACCATCGCAGCAACCATAAGCGCGGCTATGATCCATATCGGTGTATCGTGAAAAAGAAATTGCTTAATAAATAACGAAAATATTCGCAAGATATCGGCTGAAACGGAAAACCAAACCATAATATAGAGCGTAGCTATTAGCTTTCCGATCCATTTCCCAAATAACTTTTGTGCAAACTCCACCAATGTTTGTGAAGAATGACGCTGACAAATAAGGACTAGAATCAGTGTCACAGCTAGTCCTATTACACCTGCTATGAGAAGTGAGATCCATGCATCTTGTTTAGCAATCTCAATCGAAGGGGATACAGTGAGCCAAATACTCATTGAAATTTCTAACGTGGTGAACATCCAAAACAACTGCCATGGAGAAATTTTCACTATCTATCACCAATTCCTGGGATACGCTTGCCAATATCCCCCGTATTCTGAATTTTTAGCTTGACACTTACCGATACATCAACTGTCGGGAATATCTGATCCCAATTATCTCGCAATTCTTTCCACTGGTATGGATGCTCTTTGTGAATTTCTTCTCCGATACCAAACACATCCTGACCGAATTGCTGTTGCAATTTTTTTATGGTTTCCTCTACTTTTTTTGCTTTGAGTTCATTCAGTTTATGTTCTAAAGGAATACGTTCTGCGGAAACGGAAATATCAATATCCGAGTTATTCTCAAGAACTCTTCCAGTTCCCTCAAGCTTCACATAAGCTTTAATTGAGTTCCCATTAATTTCGGTACGAATAGATCTTTTTAAATTGGATTCGTATAAGGATATAACCCCCTCCTCCGTTTCTTCCGTAAGAAATTGATCCTTTAACACCCCTTTGACCCAAAACATCTCCAAGGATTCTCTTCCGCTTACTTCCCCTACCATTTGCAGTTTTTTATTAAATATAGCTACAGATTTAACCTCGATGATTTCATTTTTTTCTTGTTCATTATTCGGTGATATTTCGACCATCGGCATGGAAGGCCGGATACCATCACGTCCTACATCAAGTAAGACATCTCGTAAAGCTGTGTCACCTAAACGACAAAATCGGTCCTGATCAACGGCTACAATCGATGAGAATTGATTAAACGGACTGTTGATTTTCAAGACATCTTTTCCTTCACCATTGTTCACAACAAATATATCTGTACGCATACGCGTATCGGTATTTCGTGTAAATTGATCCATAATTTCTACTAGCCCTTGTTTCGCCAGCTTTTCTCCAATGAAAATAGACCTACGGTGTCCGAGAAAAACCCTTCTAGGCAGCTTGTCTTGAATTTGCTGGGTCAAATCGACGATTGAACTACCGGTCGCTGTAAGCACAATATTTGCTCTTTGCCCACTAGTCCCTCCTCCTTTGGTGCTTTTGAAATCTGCGGGGACTGCAACCTGGGCACTTTTTTGAAGTTTTCCACTATCTGAGATATCTAAAGCCGTTCCAATCCAGAAAGCGTAATCATTAATTTCATTCCTGTCCCAACATCCGGAAACGAACATCATCGGTATGATCCATAGGATTAGCCACATTTTTTTCATTGTTTTCGTTGTGTCGATACGTATCGTTTATTCATGCGTATCAAGGTATCCTTCCAGAATCTTTGTCCTATGGGTGCTACTGGTTTTAAGTAAGGAACACCGAATGACTTCAGCGATACAAGATGAATCATGACGAAAATGACACCGATGGCGACGCCATACAGACCCAGGAATCCACCTAAGATCAGAAGTGGAAACCGTAGCAGTCGAAATGGCAATGCCAAACTATAGCTCGGAAATGCAAATGAAGCAATCCCTGTACCCGCAACAATCATCACGATAGGTGCCGAGATAAAACCAGCTTGCACCGCTGCTTCTCCAATAACCAGTGCTCCTACGATACTCACGGCTGAACCGATTGCTTTTGGCAACCTAAGACCGGCTTCCCGCAACCCTTCGAACATCAGTTCCATTAGTAATGTTTCTATCACTGTTGGAAACGGAATCCCTTCTCTTGATACTGAGATACTAAGCATTAAAGCAAGTGGAATCATCTGAGGATGGAACGTCGTAAGCGCCACATATACGGAAGGAAGTAAGCAAGACATTATAGCTAACAAGAACCGGATTAGTCGGACTGCGGAGACGTACAAGAAGCGTTCATAATGGTCTTCTGCAGCTTGAAATCCAGACCAAAATGTCATCGGCAACAATAAAGCATTCGGTGATCCGTCAACGATAATGGCCACTCTGCCGGCCAATAGACTCGCAGAGACGGTGTCCGGACGTTCTGTATTTTGGATTTGCGGAAAAAGGGAAAAGGTCTTGTCCTCGATAAATTCTTCAATATATCCAGAGTCTAACAATTGATTCGTACGAAAAGCATCAAGTCTTCTTGTTACTTCTTGAAGCAGCTCTGGTTTAACCTGCCCTTCAATATACGCTACGACAAACTCCGTATTAGTTAGATCCCCTGCCTGATGCCTTTCAAATTTTAATAGAGGATTGCTTATTTTTCTTCGAATCATGCTTAAATTGGTTTTTAAGCTTTCGGTGAATCCTTCACGTGGTCCGCGTATCGACGCTTCATTGCTGGGTTCATTAATCGCTCTTTGAGCGAAAGACGTCAGTTCAGCTAAATATGCAAAAGGTTTCCCATCTAGAAAGATAGCCGTACAGCCTTTTAAGACATTAGCTACAATTTCCGACAATTTATTAGATGTTGTATATTGTGTCAGTCGATCAGAATCTCGGTTTATCATGCAAGTTGAAATAATAAGTTCTAACTTTTCTGTGTCCGTCAGTTCTTGAATATAAACGAGTAGAATATCAAGATGATCTGAAAGCTTTAACGGTCTAAATACGACATCAGCACAATTATGAAAAATATGTAATAAGGCGTCGTGATTAATCTTTACACTTTTGTTCACATCCAACGGACTCATTTGCTCCATTTCACATCCCCCTCCTTCCCAAAATCTCGCTTTTTATTTTGTGTGTTTAGCTCTTGCTTTATTCCAAGAACTAGAAATAGAAGCCCTGCTCGTGATTCGTAGCGTGCTCCTTGGATTCGAGACCGTAGTTGGGATTTCTTAAATCATGTCAATAAATTCCAATAACTTTATAGATTTTTCTAGAATAATTTAAGGTATGCCCTTCTATTTTTCCTATAATTAAGCTTATAGTGATTCGTCATTCAAAAAGGAGGCAGCGGCTTTGCAGAATCAGCAAATTGAAATGGATGTATCGTTAGCCAAAACATACGCACCACAGCTGTTATTTGATCAATTGGAGCCCTTTTATCCAGTACGTGTTGGCGTAACCATTTTTGATCAAGATGGTCAATCCCCTTCCTTTCGTCGCATTATCAGTTTCGAGTCGGATGCTAGGATTGAAAAGGTCATTGAATATGCGATCTACTGGGATTATGATATCGAGCATTTGTATGAATTAGAGCATGTGTGGATTTATGTAGGACGCGATGGCAGTGTTATCAATTGTGAGTGCAGCTTCCACGGCAAATATTTTAAGGGATTACTCAAGGATCGAAGCAATATAGCTGAAAGCAATCCTAACCAGGTAAGACTGTATTCTCAGCCAGGTAAACACGCTTTTTCCCCACTACTTGCTATGCTTGAACTCATCCCGAATTTAGCTACGTGTACCTATGAGACGGCAGGCAGAGCAGGTTTGTTAGTCCCAGACATGCTGCAAGATAAGTTAACTGCTGATAAGGAAACTAACGAATTAGTTGAACGCTACTTGCAGACGTTTCGATTTCGACCTACGATGTCCTTTATCGAATTTGAATGGGACGATTCATTATTCGTACCGTGGCCAGAGCTTCTTAAGGAGATTCCAGAGCGTGTGAACCATGAATTGAATGTAATCAGGCAATACTTCGGCATCTCCGAGTAGGTTCTCTTATCTCTAAAATTCAGTAAACCTTTCACGCGCTAAAGGAGGTGATAGAAATATAACCAATACGAAAATACGCAACTAGTTTGATGAAGTTTTGAAGTGGCTTTTGGTAGCAAAATGTTCCGTTATAAAGACTTCAGAGGTAATTTGACATTAGTTTGTGTATGTTATCTTAATAAAATTGGAGGTTCAAATAACATGTACAGTAAAATGAAAGCACTTACAATTATGTTCTCCTTGACAATGCTAGCTTCTATCAACTTTGTTCCAACTGCTAGTGCAGCAGTCCTAGCTCATAACCAAGTGGTAGGATTCGCAGAAGTGACTCCTACAACGACCACTCAAATCGCAGCTAAGCTATTCCAGCCAACTTTGAAGGTTACTACCGGATGTGTGCCATTTCCAGCCGTAGATGCAGCAGGGAATACAAATGGTGGTTTAGCACCTAGTGGAGCGGCTAATGGGAATTGCAGTTCCAGTACAGGACAAGTCTATGCACGGTCAGCTTGGTACAATGGGGTATGGGCAATTATGTATGCCTGGTATGCTCCAAAAGATTCACCTTCTTCGGGATTAGGTCACAGGCATGACTGGGAAGGTGCTGTTGTCTGGATTGATAATCCAGCAGCTGCCAATCCACAAATTCTGTCCATTTCCTATTCTCAGCACGGTGACTGGTTAAATGTAGCTAAAAGTTCCTCAAACACGAATGGAACTCATCCTAAGATTGAGTATAAGAGTGTTTGGCCGCTTAACCATGCGCTATATATGACGAGCACGGCAGGTGGGTACCAACCGTTAATTGGCTGGGACGATCTAACTGCTGCCGCCAGGACGGCATTAAATACGACTAACTTCGTAGATGCAAACGTTCCTTTAAACGACTCCAATTTCACCAATAATTTAGCTAGCGCATGGTACCAGTAATTGAATTCATTAAGTTCTTAGAAATTGAAAGAGCTGCCTCTTGGCAGCTCTTTTGTTGTCATTTTTTTTATTATCTGATTGTTTTTAATGCGCCGCTCCAAGCAATAAGTTGGTCGAGCATGCCAGTTACATTCGTCAGATGTAAATCAGCAGGTTTAAATGTCGTATAATTTTCAAAATCCGTAAATAAAGACAACGTAGGATGTACACGAACATCGGCAACCAGTAATTCACCCAAAATGCCACGCAAATGTTCTGCAGCGCGCGCACCGCCAGTCGAACCATAACTTACGATACCAGCTGCTTTGTTATTCCAGGCTTCACGTGCAAGATCCAGCGCATTTTTTAGTGCTCCTGATATGCTGTGATTGTACTCTGAAACGATGAATACGAAACCGTCCAAGCTGTTAAGTTTTTCATTCCAAGCTGCAATTCCTGGCTCCGTTCCATCGGTGGTCCCCAAGAACGGTAAGTGATATTCAGCGATATCTACGACTTCATAGTTCGCATCTCCACGCTTTTCAGCAATTCCTTTTACCCATTCTCCCACTTGCGGGCTCACGCGTCCTGCTCTTGTACTACCTAAAATAATTCCTACATTCAATTTTCCATTACTCATTGTTTTCTCCTCCAGTAAGGTTAGTTTATTTTATTTATTAATGTTTCCAAAACCATTGTGCTCATACCACGTTCACTTTATTAAATTAATTAGTTAAAGCTCCAAAATTAATCCCTAATACAATAATTCCAATAACGAATAAAAGGATTGGCATCATCATTTTGTTAGCAGCATCCTTCACTTTCATATGTGTAAGAATGGCTCCCAACATCGTTACGACTACTAATGCAGCTCCCCATGCCGCTAATGAATCATTCCAAATCCCCCAAATGATGATGGCCGCTGCTATTACTTCAACGAGGCCAGTAAAAACCCTAAAACCTCCTGAATATCCATAGCGCCTAAACTCATCCACCATTTGCTTTGAACCGAACTTCATAAATCCAAACATCAGAAATCCTAAACCTAATACAGCTTGAAGAATAATTGATAGTATACCCATTTTACATCTCTCCCCTTATCCTATTTTTATTTATCTCGAAACACTTTATCCTAATGTTAGGACGTTTATTATCCTATCATTAGGATGAATTTGTGTCAACAACAAAAAAAGAAGAACCGTGAAATACGGCTCTCCTCTTTTGTCTAGCTAAGGTATTATATTTGATTATTAATTACGATTGGACTACGGATCCCTTGAGCCAATTCTCAAAGCGTGTCGAGGTTATACGAGCGTTGGTATCGCTTGGAACGAGAGATTGATCATTCACCTCTACGGATGCGAAGTAGAGCGCATTGGCGTCCGTAATGACCTCACGCGTATCTTGGTTTGCGCTCAGGAATTGTCGAACGAGTTCATCGAGGCGAATCTGATCGGGACCCGCCACTTCAACGATACTATTCACTGGCTCCCCTACTGTAAAATCAACCAGCGCGGCTGCAACATCATCCGAAATGATAGGCTGCGTGAGAACGGAAGGTAAACGAACAGTATCTCCTTCTGTAGCCACAAATGCGATGCTTCCGATGAACTCAAAGAACTGCGTCACGCGGACGATTGTATAGGGGATCTTAGAACCCGTAATTAATTCTTCTTGAGCCATTTTCGCACGGAAATAACCACTTTGCAGCAGCCGGTCCGTACCAACGACGGACAAAGCAACATGATGTTTCACACCTGCAGCTTCCTCTGCAGCAAGTAAGTTTTTATTGGAAGTTACGAAAAACTCCATAACATCGTCGTCTTCAAAAGAAGGAGAGTTCGTCACATCGACAACAACTTGTGCGCCGCTAAGCGCTTCTGCTAGACCTGCTCCTGTGATCGTGTTCACACCTAAGGAAGGTGATGCTGCGACTACCTCATGGCCAAGCTGACGCAGATTGACGACAAGTTTTTTCCCAATAAGCCCACTACCACCGATTACAACAATTTTCATATGATGTCACTCCTAGTTTAATTTTTTTGAACAAGGAAAAGATATGTGGTGTCTTAACTTACTTCCTTCTTTCTTCTTGTTTAACACTATTAAGACAAATGGCAGATTCGAAGTGTGACAACAACATAAAAAAGAAGCATCCATGAAAGAAATGCTCCCTTGTTTGTTCACTTTATTTTACATAGATTCAATCCTTATTTAAGGTTTAATCGCTTTCCAAATGTATTTATGTTCTCTCACGCCTAGCTTACCTTCAATAACATGCTCTCTCAACTTTCCTTCAAATTCATTCTTGAATTGGGGCAACGTATAATCGGGATTACCAGGTACGTCGGATAAAAATTTTGCGAGCTCGATCTCATTGGGGAAATAAGTGATTGCTTCGTTGAATTCCTCAATTTCAATAAGTTGGTAACCGTTTGTACTCAACCGTTCACTGACAGCATCTATGCTCGTATGAATACCAAAAATGACGCCACCCGAGGTTAACAATCTACTGTGATTGATAATCGAAGTTGGTCCTCGACGGTCATAAATCAAGTCAAACTCTTCGTCATCAAAAGGCATTTGTGCCTTTGTAGTTGCATAAACAAAATTTACGTTAAGAACGTTGCTAGTACTTAGTAATTGCTGAGCAATTTGGATGAGTTCCATCGAATTATCGAACCCTGTTATTTGATGAGCATATTCGGACATCTTTAGTGTGAATTCCCCGTGTCCACATCCGGCATCCAGAACCGATTTAAAGTTAGGTAACATTTGGACTAAGCGAGCTTCGAAAATATCTTCAGCGGATGTTCCCACAACGGTATATACAGCTCTACTTTTGTACCCACCATTTCTTCTAGCTATCATATCGTACCATTCTATCCCCATGCGTTCCTCCTCTATTAGGTGAAAAAAGCAACCGATCCACATGGACTGGCTGCCTCTCTGAATATTTAGAATACATCCAATTAGACTAACGCTACAGTGTACTTAGCCGATTCAATCCAGGTACGATCGGAAAATTCTCGGCCGCGGACAATCACTTCGTTGTTATAGATCTGAACATACATGCCCTGTGCTACATTCGGGTTGTCAGCGCTTCGCGTTTTGCCTACAGAAGCATTATTGAACCAGTGAAAAGTATTCTGCGTATTATAGTGATTCTCCGTCGCAAAGTTACGATGGGTGTGCCCGGATAGTACAAAAACATTCTTATAAGGAGCTAAAATGGCACGAAACTCCTTGGCCCTGAGCAACTGTGGCGGTTTCCCCTCTGTATCTGGCGCCGGTAACGGCTGATGTATGAAGACGACAGCGGGCTTTCCATCCACATGGCTTTTCATAATCGTTTCGAGCCACGCAAGCTGCTCATCCGAATACCACGCGCCCTCCCCAACCTCTGGCTTCTCCTGTACATACGTCTCTTGAGACATCATAATGAGATGAACATCATTCATCCAAACATCCTTATAGGGCTTATCCTTGTAGCCGAAAAATTTCATAAATCGTTCACGCGACATGGCGTCGGTCTTTCCATTAGGCACCGTTTCCGCTGACCAATCACCTTTACCATTGATCCAAATATCATAATAGTCGTGATTACCCATATTCGCATATAATGGCGGTAATTTATAGTTGTCTAATACTTTTCGGAAAAGCTTATAATCCTGATCTCTGCCTACGTCCGTGATATCCCCTCCGAATACAATTGTATCGACGGGTGATTCGAAGTGCGTGATATCTTTCAATGCTGAATGCAGTCGATCCGTTATGGTCGAGGTCCCATTATTAGAAATATGCACATCGCTAAGCAGGAAAAAGGATAGTAATAATCGTTTTTCACCAGAAACGACTGCATCCGGTGCAACGGTTTCTTGGGGAACTTCTTTCTGTTCTAAGGCTTCAACTACAGTTCCGTTCGTCTCTTTGCCTTTTAGAGTTTGCATCAGGAGGGCACCCCCACCCGTTAAAGCAAACACAGTTGCAAGTAGTCTTTTGACAAACTGTCTTCTAGAGATCATATGAATCTATTTCCCCCATTTTCTCTGTAAATACTGCCTTTTAACTAATTTCTATGCCTTGTGGTTAAATACCTGTTAGAAATGTTCGACCCGTTCTTATAAAAACTTTTTATCGGCCTTTTGACCCATTCCTGAAAATAATTATTTAGATGAGGTTTACTCTCTTTTGATTATACATATGATTTTATTGCTTGAATAATTTCTCTTAATCACTTCTGACAGACAAGTTCAATCAATTCAGATGGTTCTTTTAGTTATGTGTAGTTTGTAATTCTTTCGCTGATGTATGTTGGAATAAACCAAGTCGCATGGTAAGATGACATACCCACTTTGGCAGCACCCTCCAATTCGTTCGAACCACCATCACCAATAAATAAGGATTCAGTTGGATGAACCCCTAGTCTTTCACATGCGAGATGATAGATATGGGGATTTGGCTTTGCTAATTTTACTTGATAAGAAAAGATAGCATCATCAAAATACTTGGATAATGGAGAGGATTCCCAAGCAATCACTTCTTCTGGCGTACAATTACTTATTAATCCAATCTTTATCCCCATTTTCTTAATTTGCTCTAGCATTGATAAGATCGATAGATCGATCTTGTTGAAAGGGATTATTTTTGATGCCTTTCTTTCCGTATGTAAAGTTTCAATAATGTCATTATGAACTTCATGTCCCATGTTGCTAAATATATCTCTAATAACAGACGGAAAGTCCGAATACGTGCCATCCATCCTTTTTTCTTGTCTTAATTTCCATTCATGATCAAATATCTTGGTGTCTACTCCAAATTGTTCTACCATGTGAGTTGATCGTGGAGCCTTCCTTTGACCATTTTCAAATTCTGAAATAAGTGTTTCAAATAAATCAAAGTAGATCGCTTTTACTTCCATACAATCACTCCTCATTTGAGATACTATTTTCATACAAATCAAAGTTTACTTTAATATCAATTTCCCATCAAATCTCTTAAAATCTGCAAATACGACCTCGTGATGTTTCGAGAAAAACGCATTAGAAGCCTCGGGTAGCGCATCTACATGAAAGAATTTGGCATCTACACTCTCATCTGTTTCATGCTCAAGAACGCCCGACCATTCATCGACCGAAAATAAATATTCAACGACTTGATGTTCGTTGCCAAATCGGTCTATAACGGATTGGCTTATTGGATTCGAATAAATGGCGATTAAGGTTGCTTGGTTTACATCAATGCCAGTTTCTTCTTTGACTTCTCGCTGTAAACAATCATAAATAGATTCGTTTAATTCCATGGCACCGGCGGGCATCCCCCACTTCTTATCGCCTCTACGCTTTATGAACAAAGCATGTCCCTCTTGATTCCGAATAATCGCTCTTATGGAATTAACTAATATTTTTTGGGGTCCAACCAACTTGCGAAGATTCCCTAAATAGGATTCATGCCAACTAGTACTCAAGTCAATTCACCTCTGGATAATATTGGTTTACTTCTATCATAGAGCTTCTGAATTTTCTTTAATAACATCCCTATTAGATGAAATCGTTCTCATTTCGATATAGAAAATAATCATGACAAAAAAATCCCGCCACGCTCCTTTACGGAGACCGACGAGATTTTCTTTTTTATTTCACGGTAATTTTACCCTTCATAAACTCCTTATGCGGCTCGCAGAAGTAGTTATATACACCAGGCTTCGTTAGCGTAATGCTTTCCGTTTCCCCTTTGCTTAAAAGTGCCGTATGGAAACTGCCATCCTCTGCCACCGCATTGTGTTTGGCGCTGTCTTTATTGGTGAACACAATGGTAGATCCCGCTTCCACGGTCAAATCGGTGTTGCTAAAAGCAAAGCTCTCGATGTTTATATAATAGGTTTTCGCGACGGATTGCCCAGAACCTGTGACGAGGTTTACGGTTCTTGTAGATTCGTCGTATTGGACGTTGACACCGAACACTTCGGCCAAAAACCGTGAGTGAACAAACGTAGAACTATTGATCAATTGTGCAGGACCGACCATTGCTACGTTTGTCCCATCCACATTGGCCATGGAAGACCCAATCGATAACTTGACGGTTTTCCCGCTTTTCGTCACCGTAACGGTTCGCGTGTCCGCATCGTAGCCAACTTCAGCCCCTATGCCTTCGGCAAAGGCTCGATAAGGAACGAATAACGAGTTATCGATCAGATAGGACTCATCGAGAGCAAGCGATTGCCCATTCAACGTAATTTTCATATCGGATTTTACTTGATTAGCAACAGCCAATTTGGAGCTGATTGGCATCGACGTGTGCATCCCGTGATCCTCTGCACTTGCAGGAACGACTGCTGCAGCCATTAACCCGGCACCTAGCAGTATGGCTATCATTGATTTCTTCATACCCGTATCCTCCTTCAGATTAGCATTGCTCGTTTAAGTAAACGTCATGCTGTTGAATTCGGTTTGATATTTTTGGATTATGTGCCTAAAATCTTTTTGCCCCTCGGTGTGGTTCCATTTGGATCCGGTTCAAGCGTAACACCAAAGGAGTCAATTTGAAGATTTTCGGTCTTCACCGGGATCGTATAGGTTAACATGCCGGCACCCTTCGGATCGACACGCAATGTTCCACAGTTATACCTTTTGCCATTTCGGTTATACCAGACTTGGTAAGTCCAGTCGCCTTCTGTTTCCTTCAGGCCTTGCAAATTCACAACTACGTTATGGACTTCACCATGTTGGAGCACCCACACCGTTCCTGATGCTGAAGGCATCGTGGTCTCCACCGATTTTAGCTGATACATGGATTCGATTTCGGCTGGTTGATTGAGCGCTGTCTTCACAAGTCCACTTTGAGCGGGCTCCTGATTGTTCCACCAGAGACCTCCTGCTACACCGATAAGAACAACTGCAGCGCAAGCGTAGGTCCATTTAAATATGCGTCTTTTGGGGCCTTTGGGCAATAAATCACTATGACTATCGTGTCTTGCTGACTGGTTTTGAGGCTGTTCATTCGTAGCCATCTCGATGACCAGATCTTGTCGATTTGGAACAATGGCTGACATCACTTGCTCCTTCAGATCAGGAGGAACTTCAACTTCTTCCATGTCAAAAGGCAGCGCCTCCCATACCGCCTCCAGGTCGTGCAATTCTTCACGGCAAGCGACACACGTGCGCAGATGCCGTTCGAAAGCGGCTCGCTCCCATTCCGTGCAGTCGCCTGTCAAATAATTGACCACATAACTACAGTCTATATGCTCCCGTTCTTCCACCACGTCATCCCTCCCTCAGTGATGTCAAATGCTTACGAAGTATTTTCAAGCCTTGATGGAGCCGACTCTTAATCGTTCCCACCGGTTCATTCGTATGTTCGGCAATCTCACTAAGTGTGTACCCTTGCCAATACATCAAATGAATTAACTTAATTTGACTTTCCGATAAATGAAGATAAGCTTCTTGGATTTGCTCCCCCAACCACTTGCGAGTAATGACGGCATCAGGGTTCTCTGCTGTGGATACGAAGGATTGCTCCCATGCGTTGTTGTCAAAATGGAGATTCTGATTCTCCCTTCTTTGCTTGCGCAGACAATCGATGGTGATATTGCGAGTGATCGTAATCAACCAATTTACAAAAGCACCCTTGCTCGCATCATACCCCTTCTGCGTCGTCCAAAGTCTGGTGAAAACGAGCTGCACGATTTCTCTAGCTACTTGCTCGTCTTTCATAGATTTTAAAGCAAATGCATACACAATTTTCGCATAACGATCGTATAGCTCTTCCAATGCGGGGTGATGCTTGTTCATGACAAGCTTCATTAGCTCCCCATCGGTTCGATTTCGCATGATTCTCTTACACCCCGAATCGATTTGACATGTAATCAATTCTACCTTATCCGCAACTTCACATCTTGGCAATAGCCAAGATAGAAAAAGCCCCCCAACCTTCTGATCAAGTCAGTGGTTGAGGGCTTTTATCAACGAGCGTTTAAGAGCGCTCGGATTGTTGAGCAGGATCAATTACAAACCAAACCTTACTAACATTTTGACCGGTCGTATCACCGGGATTCTGATCCTTGATCCAATAATAAAGGGGCCAGCCTTTATACGTGCTTTGCAGTGCGCCATCTTTGCGAGTCAGAACGCCGAAATCACTTTTTATTAAATCGGAGGAAACTGTCAAATTGGCATCATAGAAAATTGGCCAATTCACTAAGCAATTGCCTACACAGGCATTTGGATCCAATTTATCCTTTGCAAACAAGTAGAGCGCCATCCCATTCGAGTCAGTTAAATACGTGCCCAACGAATCTGACTTCGACGTTTTAACTGATGAATTGGTTGCTTTGGTTCCAGTGAATTTGGCTGGATCCACTACATACCAGACATGTCCTACGTCTTGTCCAGTCGTATCTCCCATGAGTTTATCACTCACCCAATAATAAAGCGGATACCCTTTGTATGTTGTTTGCAATTTCCCATCAGAACGTACTAACGTCCCGAAATCTGCTTGTTTGACTCCTGGTGGTGCTGTAATGGATGAAGCATAGAAGATAGGCCATTTTTCAATACATTTGCCTGCACAATTACTGATACCTTTCGTATCTAAATCATAGTAATACAAGGCCTTCCCATTCGCATCAGTGAAATAATTACCGAGCTCCGCTTTCGTCCCTATTCGAATTCCACCATTAGATGGCTGAATGGTAAACCAAACATTGTTCACATTGTTACCATGGGTGTCTCCCGGTTTCGTATCTTTGACAAATGTGTAAAGCGGCCACCCTTGATATGTAAGCTGTTCCTTGCCATCCGTACGTGTAAATGCGCTGAAATCCGTTGCTTGGAACTCGGCAGGGACAACGAGATCATGACTGCCGTATATAGGCCAGTTTGCCAGACATTGTGTTACACAAGCATTTTTGTCCGCCACATCTTTGGAGAATTCGTATAGTGTCATGCCTTTCTCATCTGTCAGGTAGCTGCCTGCAGCCTCGTTGTGCATGAGCTTTAAGGAGGGCTTGTTCAGCAGCTCCAGCTTTGAAGCCTCCATTGTACCTTGAGAGACAAGCTTATCGGCATAGGACTTCGATGAATTTTTCGCCGTTGCTTTAAGCGCTTCCAACATGGAGCTTGCTAGATGCAAGTTCTTCATGGCGGTAACATTCGCTAAGCGCGTTAACCCATGTTTCTGGGCGAATTCTGTAACCTGCACAAAATCAAAATCAACACCCTGCTTATACCCCAAAGCTTCTAAAAGCACTTTATCAAACTGCTGAGCGGTTAGCGGTCCGAGTGGATTAAACATATGATCACTTGTGCCTTGCCAGCCCGCCTCTGGATGCGTACTCAAGTAGCCAAGAATCGCTTGATTCTGTTGCGATACGCCGCTTACATCCTGAAAGCTGTTCGTTCCTTGATACGTTAACGCTGCTTTTTCCAGACCCTGCAGTCGCAGTGAAATAATGGCCGCTTGGAGTCTCGTAGATGAACGGTGTAGATATTCCGTTGAAAGTCCGTTCCCCTCGCCTTGAAGGAGACCCAACTGGCCTACGATGTCCGTTTCACTTATTACCTTCGGGGCTTCAGCCGCTGCCGCAGTGACCGCAGTCGTAACGCCGATAATCCCTAATAAGATCAATGAGGCTGCGCTAATTTTTTTTGCTATTTGCATCCTTCTCTTCCTCCTTCTTCAATCTATAAGAGGAAACGTATACAAATCGCAATCGGTTTTATCTCAATCACCTTATTTAAAATAAATCAATCCAATATCTCTTTATGACGTTTCCATTCTTGATAAAATGCGAGATACCATGTATGCTCCTCCTTTTAGTTGAATCCGCCAGTGGAATGCATGACTTGTCCATTAATCCATTCCGCCTCATCTGTGGCTAAGAAGCCAACTAAACGAGCAGCATCCTTAGGTAAACCTACTCTTCCCATACTAAAATGACCAGCAAGCTGCTCACGGAGTTGAGGCGTCATCCAACCCGTGTCTGTTGGACCTGGATTTACTGCATTGACTGTGATGCCTTTAGGTCCTGCTTCTGCAGCAAAAGTGCGTGTGAAAGCATCAATGGCTCCTTTGGTTGTAGCGTAGGAGATTTCACCAGCCATTGGACCCAGAGACTGGCCAGATGTCATATTAATAATACGACCACCTGTTGATTGATTAAATCGTCTAGCGAATTCTACACTAAGCAATGCAACTGCCCTAATATTAATGGCATAGTGAGCATCCAGGGACTCTATCGTCATGGTGGTTAAGTCATCGTTAACGGAATAGCAAGCATTGTTCACAAGAATGGAAGGCTTGCCTAAATCTTGCTCAACCTTGTTTAATAAATCAACATAGCTTCTGGGTGTAGAAAGATCCAACTGTAAATGCTCACAACGAACGCCTAGTGAACGTATTTCCTTACAAAGCTGCTCCTGTTCTTCACTGTTACTTCCCCATGGCATTTTTTGATCGTAGTTAACCCAATGTGTAAAAAAAATATCAGCACCCTTATGTGCCAACTCTCTGCAAATTGCTGCACCTATGCCTATACGTCGACTTGCACCGGTTACAATTGCGATTCTACCAGTTAAACTTCCTGATTGGTTATTCATGAATACATGATCACTCCTAGTTCGGTTAAGCTCATCTCAATATAAGATTAAATCATACTTGTAAAAAGATAAAAGCCTGATTTCTCAGGCACATATTTGTGAAAAGGTGCTGTCACCATTTTAGAATAAATCCTTTAAAATCGTCTCCAATCGCACACCCCTTGAGGCTTTCAATAGCATTATATCATCTTGATTTACCATGTCCCTTAATGCTTTAGTTAAAGCTTCTTTATCCACAAACGAATGAACACGACCATTCTGAAATCGTTCTTCCGCTTCTACTGCGATATAGTTACCGAGTGAACCGACCGTATACACATAATCTATTTTAGCCGAATCCAACTGCCTCCCTATTTCCCGATGGAACTCCTCTTCTTGCTCACCGAGTTCGAGCATATCACCTAAGACGACAAACTTCCTTGCATAACCGGTTAAATCTTCAAATGTTTTTATTGCAGCTCTCATGGAATTAGGGCTTGCATTCCAAGCATCATTAATGATGGTATGACCTAAGGGAGAAACTACCTTTTCCATTCTCATCCCGGTTACGATCACATTGCTGAAACCCGCATTAACTTCAGATGGACCTACACCTAATGTTGTCGCGACAGCTAACGTTGCAAGTGCATTTGAGATATTATGTGCGCCAAGAATAGGCAGATTGAAAGAATCGCCACCTACTGTAAAAATAGAGCCTTCAGAGTTGGTTTGGATAGTACTAGCATAATAGTCATTAGAATCACCTTCACCAAAGCTAATTGTGGAAATTGATTTCTTCATTTTAGTAAGGGCATGGGTCAAAAGTGGTTCATCCCCGTTGTAGATTAGAACACCATGATCTTGTAAGCCATTTGTAATCTCTAATTTCGCGGCAGCAATAGCTTCCCTTGATCCAAGACTTGATAAGTGAGACACACCAATCATGGTTATGACCGCAATATCTGGCTGAGCTATTCGCGAAAGTCGATCGATCTGACCACGTTCACTCATCCCCATTTCAATGACGGCTACTTCTGAGCTCTTATCTATCTCTAAAATGGTCAAGGGGACCCCGATTTGGCTATTTAAATTCCCTGCTGTTTTATGAACGCGATATGTCGTCTGTAAAACGGAATTAATCATATCTTTGGTAGTTGTTTTGCCATTGCTGCCCGTAACAGCTATTACTTGTATGGATAATTCTCTCCTATAATTAGCAGCAAGTGTTTGAAGGGCAATCAAGCAATCATCCACGTAAATTAACGGCACATGGATAGGCGGGTTGGGATGATCCTTTTGCCATAGTGAGGCAGTCGCTCCTTTGGATATGGCTTCTTCCACAAAATCGTGACCATCCAAATCTCTAATGATGGGAATAAATAAGTTCTTACTCTTTACAGTTCTAGAATCGATTGATACGCCTTGAATCTTGAGGTCCTCGAGACCCACTGGAAGTCCACTTCCTGCTGTCATCGTTTCAATAACTTTTAGCTTATGGCAAATCACAGAACCACCACCTATCGCGATTGACTGAATCCAAGTATGTCTTTTTCCTACTATAAGGATATTCTTACTTAGGTCGTACTAAACAAATAAACGATATTATTTTTATGAGTTGACATGACCTTAAAACAGCTCGGATGAAATCACATTCGGATATTGTTCTAACATATGTGCAAGCATACGTAAGTGTCCAAATGGTTTCAAAGGTAATTGTCCATTTATGTTTTGCGCGAATATGACTTTTCCGCCTGAGGACCTGAATTCATCTAATGTGATGGTTTCCGAACATAGTCGGATAACATCTTTGCGTGTTACTAGCATTAAAGCTTTCGTCTCCATGCTGGGTATGGGTTCGTCATCAGATGTTGCTAGGAAAATCGGTGTTATGCTCGCCACGGAATTCTGATGTCCGATAATCAATGGGCGTGGTTCAATGTGTATGTGTTCAAACTCAAGAATAGGTGCTAGCTCGATATCAATGTCGAACCTGGTGTTAGGACAATAAAAAGTAATTAATGGCATTAATGAAGTGATTCGCATTTGTGACTCTTCAAGCACCTCACGTTGAGCGCATTCCCAAGCAGATTCTGTCCCCTCTCTATGCCCGCCTAGTCTGACAATAGCTAATGCGAATTGATCCTCAGTAGGCCCCATCATAAACACCATTCGCTTATTGGAAAGGACAAACGCTCCCGCTTTCTTAACTACCTGTTCGTTCATTCCATCATCTCCACCTAGATACTGTGTATTGGCATACTTTTCAAGGATATTGAAAAAGAGCACGATTCCTTTATAGAATCGTACTCATCGTGTTAACCTTTCAGGTGGATCAAGCCGGGTAGATCTTGTGCATCCAGCTCGCGCATGGAAAGCTTAGCTCCGATGGATTGAAAGCTGCCGATTACGTCCTCATAACCGCGCTCGATGTGCTCAATGCCAGTAATACACGTGTTACCCTCAGCTGATAAACCAGCTAGTAACAGGCAGGTCCCGGCACGCACATCCGTCGCATGCACCCAGCCGCCATGCAGGGGAACACCTCCGCGGAGGATGGCACTCTCATGGCGCAATTCAATCTCTGCGCCGAGCCGTCGTAATTGTGCCACGTGGGCTAACCGTTTCGGAAAAACGCGATCCGTCACGATGCTCTTCCCCTTGGCCTGCAAGAGAAGTGCGGTCATTGGTTGTTGTAGATCCGTCGCGAAGCTGGGATACATGCCTGTACGGATCCGCGTTGCTTTCAGTGATCCTGTACTATAAGCGGTAATGTGGCTCTCGCCGCATTCCACATGAATCCCAATCTCCTCCATCTTCGCTAGGCAAGAGCCAAGATGCTCAGGGATGACATCTTGAACAGTAACCTGCCCCCCATTCAGCCCTGCGGCCATCAGAAAAGCCCCTGCGATCAGCCTGTCTGGTATGGTCACGTGGGTTCCCCCATTTAGATAGGAGACGCCGTCAATTCGGATTCGGTCGGTTCCCGCCCCATAAATCTTCGCTCCGAGCCGATTCAGGAAGACAGCCGTATCAACTACTTCCGGGTCCATAGCAGCGTTATGCAGTTGTGTCCGACCTTTGGCTCGCACGGCCGCCAACATCGCATTAATCGTCGCGCCCGAGGTAATCGTATCGAAATAAATGTCTGCGCCCTTCAGTTCGGCAGCTTCTACTACGAAATAATCATTGAACATTTGAACTTTTGCGCCAAGTGCTTGAAACACCTTGATATGTTGATCGATCGGTCTTGAAACGAAATCGTCCCCTCCCGGGAAACCGATCGTGACTCTGCCGAATTTGGATAATAATGCACCTGCAAAATAATAGGACGCTCTATAACTCGATGCCTTACCTGGATCTATCACAGCACTGTGGATCATGCGTGGGTCGATAACGACTTGTCTACCTTCTTGTGTAAATTCCATACCGATGTCCCGGCTAATCCCCGCAATAATACTGACATCATCAATAGATGGAATACCACCTAGTGTTACGATATCGTCTGCCAGACAAGCGGCGGCAAGAAGAGCAAGTGAGCTGTTCTTAGCACCTTGTATATGTACACTTCCGTTCAAAGGGCCTGAATATGTTGTCTGTATATATTTCATGCATGTATACCTACTTTCGTCATAACGAAATCAATTCTGATTCCAGCACATAGCCGCTACCACGCACAGCGCTAATCAGAAAGGTGTCTTTGCCGTATTTTTTGCGTACGCGGTATATCAGTGCATTCAATTCGTCGAAGGAAACATCCGAAATACCCCCTACTCCAGGTAAACGTTCCGGCCATACGTTGGATTTGATCTCCTCAAGTGTAACGAGTTGGTTCGCTTTCTGATGAAGCAAACGAATTAGCAAATATTCTTTTTCTGACATGGGGATTCGCTTACCATCTACCACGCACTCCCTTTTCTCCCAATGAATCGTTAGTGGTAAATCCGGGATTTCGAGCTGCCTAGTGATGCTGAGTGGTTCAATTTCAAGCGTTTGATCCGCATACATATAAGAAAAATGGAGGACACTCATCCCCTTCGCGAGCCTAATGATATCAAAATTATGTAGCGGATACGGGGTGTGTGGTTTTATTGTTACACCGTTAATCTCCGTTCCGTGACGGCTACCCAAATCGTAAAGCACGGCCTTGTCTTGCTCCTTGAGAATGATGAAGTGCTGCCGTGAAATAAATGCGTTTGTAAAGGCCAATTCAGGAGTGAACTGATTGGATATGCGACCGACGAGCGTTTTGACAGCACTTAGATTCACACATGTGCCAGATCGATATGGCTCGCCGCGAATAACGTACAGACATGCAAAGTCTTCTTCCATATTTGTACCTCCGATTGCAATCTGGGGGATGTTACCATAGTTTATCGTAACCCAAATTGACGATGAATAAAATTACTTTTTACTGACGGCTTCCTCACATTTCGGTAACATTATGGTATAGTTTATTTTACAAAATAAGGTTCAGTAGACTGGAGTTGATCGTTTTGCGTATTGGAATAGACTTAGATAATACCATTCTTGACGCTACTTCTTCGCACTTGCACTACTACAACTTAGCATCTGGCTTATCATTCACGCCGGACGATGTCAATGATTTTTACATCTATCGCCTATATGGCTGGAGTTCGGAAGAACGTGAGGTAGTCATTCGCCAATACGGACATGACATCCATTGGAATTCGCAACCCTACCCCTTGGCAATTCAAGCGCTATACCAACTCTCACAAAACCATCATGTTGCGTTTATTACTGCTCGCCCCGAAAAATTCCGTATAGTTACGACTGACTGGTTGAATTTGCACAAATTTATGTATCATCATATCACTTTTACCGAGAACAAACTCCAAGCCTGCATGGATCTAAAAATTGATGTCTTGATTGATGATGCGCCGCATTATGCGGAGGAGTTTGCCAATCAGTGTAAACCCGTTATCCTCTATGATCATCCTTACAATAGACACATAACCAACGACAAGGTCTATCGCGCTGCAGACTGGCATGAAGTAAAGAAGCATCTCGATCATTTATCTATCGATTTTATGGATCGCTAATTCGTTCTCCTTCGAAAGGGAACTACAAAAAAAGCCATCCTCAAGTAGATGAATCTACTTATTAGACAGCCTTTCCATCTTAAGTGTTCATAATGGCTTCAGCAAAAGCAATATTTTCTAAATTTCGTCTATATTCCTCAGGGGTAGCTCCGTCTTCAACGCTCCAGCAGGCTCCCATTGCCGTTTCTACATATAAGCATTCTTTTAAAACTCCCGTTGGAATATGAAGGTGCTTCGCTAAATAATCTATGATTTCAATGATTTTTTTAAAACGTTCCTGTACTGCCAATTGTTCAAATTCATTTAATAGGAATCGTGGAACATCAAATATAGGATCACCAATGACACCTTTAGGATCGATGATGATGTATTCTTCATTCGTAGTAAGCAATATATTATCATGATGGAAATCGCCATGAAGCAGCATCTGCTGCGAATACGAAGATGAGAGTGAATTGCATATTTCATTTGCTTTTTGCATGTACACATACATGTCTTTACAATCTTCTCGCTTACTCATGTAATCAGTTATTCTTCTGACCCAATTCGTATACGTCGGAAATATGTCAGCGTTTACTGGTGTAATATGCAATCCTTTATAAAGGGAGCAAAATACAGACAGTCTTTTTTCGAGATCAGACTCATTCCTTAAAGATGTACCTGGTTGCACACATTCTTCAAGTAGGATACCTCTGTCAATGTCAGCTTCAAACACTTTGCAAAATCTTCTGTTCGTATACTGAATCAAAGCATTAACTTCTGTATGAAGACTTGTTGGATTACCGATTTTTAATACAGCCCTTCCATAGCGAGCTGAAAAGCATGTCAAAACTATATTTGCGGAATAAGAAGGGATAAACTCAAAAGAGTCTAACTCCCACTTATTAGAATAAGTATCAATATCAATCAATACCTTATCATAAAAATCCTTGCCAAACCGGTAAATGATATGTTCGATCTCATTTTGCCTGAAATAATAGTGCTCTTTCATCTGAAGTGACAACCTCCAACTGTATCCATTCAAGTTTTAACCATGTTCTTGAAGAAAATGCAATGCCTTACGAAGATAAAAAGACGGTGCATCTCCCAACTCGTAATGCGATCTTTCCTCAGTGTGATGCAAGATAGATTGGTAACTTATTGCGTGATGTATGGCATGTACGACCTCGCAGAGTGACCAGAGCTCTTGCAGACGATTCATTGGCTCGAAACGGGTCCACTGTTCCAAATATACATCTCTCAGTTGATCACGTAGCGTTAAATCACTCTCGTCAAAAATAAGAAACATATCCATAAAAGGATGCGCTACAGATGCATCTGTCCAATCGATGAAATTAAGCTTGTCATTTACAATTGTAACATTTCCAAGATTGAGATCACCATGAATTAATGTGGATGGGACAGCGTATTCGGTAAGCTTTGCATGCATCTTCGAGATGATCCATCCGGTTGAATTGTACATGTGTGAGGTCTCCCCTACTCACCCATTTTCCCACAGTTGATATTTCGTTCATGCTGAGGTTCTGCAATAAAAAAATTCCCTCTGTTACACCCAATAGCACACTTTCTGTCATAGAAACATTCCTATATGCGACAACAGGCTCCCCAAACATTTGTGACATTACTTGCGTAGCTAAGACTGTTGTGATCTCACCTTGCACGCTCGTACCGTGAAGACACCATGCTTCATATTCTTTTCGTATAAATACCTGACCTTTGTTAGTAGGGTGTAGCAGTATCCCATAGATTACATTTTCATTCTCCATAATGATAGTAACCTACCTTCCTGGAACCTACATCAGTTATAATCAAAGAATTTTCTCAAGTTCAATTTCATCACGTAACGGTATATCGAAGAAACCTATTAGGGGGATTGTGGTTTTTAGCTTCCTAGCCTCGGTGACGGCATCGGGATATAGTGCGACTATTCGGTACCCTTTGCGTTGATAAAATCTCAGGGCATCCACATTATCATTTGTAGTAATGACCCAGATGCGACTTATCCCCAATTGCTTTATCGTGTGTTCGACAGTTGCAATTAATTGGCTTCCTATACCTGAACCTTTGACTAGCGAGTTTATGCTCACTAACTCAGAGTAATCGATCCCTAGTCGGTACGTTGCTGCTCCAACGCGTACACCATTCGCCCAGGCGATGAGTGAATGCATGTCTTTAACATGATGCGTCTTGCCTTTAGATATGACAGTTTCGCCGCCAAACTCACTTATCCATAAATGAAGCAGCCATTCTTTATCGTTCTCATTAGCAGGAGCAAGAATGTCTATTTGATCGCCTTTATCCATGTTTATCACCTCTACTCAGTGTATTACATGACATACAGATTATGTAGGTTGATTAGGCAAATGATCTATCAAAAATCATCTAATTATCACTGTATCATCAGTGTAAATTTATGGGATAAGCTATACAATTAGGATGTTTCTAGTGACATACATGGCTAAAGATCATAAACATTTTCGGTTATTTTTCAGGAGGTTGCGATGGGAAGTTATCATTTCATTGGCATTAAAGGTAGTGGTATGAGTGCATTAGCGCAGATTCTATTTGATCTCAACCATAAAGTCCAAGGAGAAGACATTGACTCTTTTCTTTTCACACAAGTAAACCTCGACTCGCGAAATATTCCGCTTTACGCATTCGGTGAGGCGCCATTATCTCCAACTATGACGGTCATTGCTTCAAATGCCTTCGAAGATACACATCCCTCCATCGTAACATGCAAACAATTGGGGATTCCTGTTATACGATATCACAACTTCCTTGGTGAAATGTTGAAAACTTACACAAGCATTGCAGTAACGGGATCTCATGGTAAAACGACGACGACTGGCATGTTAGTTCATGCGTTAAGTGCTGATCATCCGCCATGCAGCCTCGTTGGAGACGGGACAGGTATTGGTCATCCTGATGCTGCTCAGTTTATTTTTGAAAGTTGTGAGTACAAACGTCATTTTCTTGCTTATCAACCTGATATAGCGGTTATTACTAATATTGACTTTGATCATCCAGATTACTTTACTGATATCGATGACGTTAGGAATGCTTTTGAGCAAATGACTGCCTTAACGACCAAACATATCGTTGCTTGCGGAGATGATCCACAAGTGCGTTTACTGTCTACAAACACAAATACACTATTTTATGGTTTTGGTAAGGATAATACGCTGAGAGCTTCAGATGTGACAGTTGATGAGGATGCCACATTCTTTAACGTTTTCTTCAATGAAACTGAGTTAGGTCGCTTTAGCATTCCGTTGTTTGGGAAGCATAGTGTGCTCAATGCCCTAGCTACAATTGGTGTAGCGCTCTTATTAGATCGAGACTTGGAAATTGTAAAAAAGCAATTGGCGTCTTTCTCAGGCGTTCAACGAAGATTTACAGAAAAACGATGGGGCAACAATATCGTAATTGATGACTATGCACACCACCCGTCTGAAATAAGAGCCACTTTTGAAGCTGCAAGAAGCAAATACCCTGGTAAAAGGGTCGTCGGCATTTTTCAGCCACATACGTTTAGTCGTTTAGAAAAATTAATGGACGATTTCGCCGATTCGCTAAAAGAAGCAGATGATATCTTCCTTTGTCCTATATTTGGATCTGCAAGAGAAGCAACTGGAAACATTTCCATTGATGACTTAAGAAACCTTATTCCAGATGCTCAATTGGTATCCGATCATTTTGTATCAGACTTAAATAAGTACAGCGACTCCATACTCCTATTCATGGGTGCCGGAGACATTCAAAAATATCAAGAGCTGTTATTGCAAAGATGATTTAAAGCAAATCATTATTGATCCCATTGCAGTTGAAGATCATTATTTTTCGCCCATATGCGCTAATAAAAACTCTTTGTCTTCAGGGAATGAGAATGGCAGTTCTTGTAATTGTGCAGAGGTCTTCCAAGCAATTTCATAGATAAGTCCATCTGGATCATGAATGCTTGGTTGTCCTCCTACAATTTCAATTTTAAAATATGTCACATTGAACGAAATTGGACCATATGTTCCTGCTTTACTTTTAATCTCTTGGATGATTTTACATCGATAACCCGTCTCCTCATAAACTTCTCGGATACAGCATTCTTCTAAGCTTTCGTCTAACTCTACACCGCCAGAAGGTACTGACCATCGTTTCTCTTCTTCTGGTTTACCCTGTAAAACCATAAGCAGCTGACGCTCAGAATTAACGCAAACAGCTGCAGCCCCGACCCATTTGTTCAAAGAACCTCCCCCTTATCTCATCGCTATAACCATCAATCATGACAGTGCAATGCCTATTACTTATTGTATTCCGGGTGATTATGTCTTTTACATCCGAACAAATAACAACCAGTCTTTAAGGAAGTTGTAAATTGATATGGAGGAATAAAACCTGTATTTATTTTGTCTATTATGTTTTCAAATTCTATCCTCTCATATCTTAATCTTTCCAAATCAATTTCATTAACACTTTCAGTACAAATGTCATCGCATTCTTGGTTATTCGCATTATCTATTTCGATTGTTTTTTCTTGCACACATTTTTTTATGATTTCAAATGCTTGGTCCAAATTATTAGTTTTTTTGAGTGAGTACATATATCGACTTACCCAATCTATCATTTTGTAATAGTTGTTCCATGATTTTTCAAACCAGTGAACAGCCTCATTAAAACATTTCAATTCAACATACAATTCAGCAACGTTTAGCTCCCCAACGAACTCATCGTCTTTTTCTGAAAAGACATCCAGTTTACTTTTTGCTTCATTCAAATCTCCAAGCTCAATTAAACATTGAATATGACTATACATCGCATAACTTGAGGGTAAAGCACTTTTCAAAAAACAAGCTGATGCTTCTTTCAACTCAGCGAGATGATAATAGGCTACACCTAAATTATTATAAGCTTCATGTGAAGGCTCAATGGCTAACGATTGCGTTAGAACATCAAGAGCCTCATGCCATTTTTCGAAATGTATGTATAATTCACCTAACAGGTTATAAGGAATAATAGAAGTAGGATTCAATGAAACAGCTTCTTTAGTAAGAACAAGTGCCGTCTCATAGTCGCCTTCCTCATGACTATATATCCAAGCAAGATTTGTTAACGACTGTATGTTTCTAGTCTCTACAACAGCTTGTTTGAATAAAGCAAAGGCTTCTTCATATTCATTATTTTCTAGTTTTTCAAGTGCTTTTTCATTTGTATTCAACGTATCCTCCTGAAAGTTCAATAACAGCTGAAGCAGTTATTGAACAACCTGCAATACCCATTTCTTGATTTGAGCAGCTACATCAGCCACATCAGCTACAGTCGTATCAACGATTGGCATTGGTGGGTTATATGCGGTATCCGCATTTTCAAATAACCATTTTGCAAATTTCTTATAGTCTTCAATCATTTCTTCTGGCCAATTTCTTGCACGTAATCGTTTCTCACGCGTCTTATCATCACAATGCAAATTCAAGTAGTATACATGCTTAAAATAAGGATAATCCACACATTTTTCAATATCCCAAGTCATTGCTGTTCCACATATGATCGTCATTCTTCCACTTTCAGCTGTATTTCGAGCCACTCGGAGCCAAACATTTCGTATTTGTTGCTCATCTGAAATGCCTACTTCGCGAAGATTATCAATATCAAAAATATCAAATTCAGGCATTATTTTTCGCAACTCATTGATAACGTAGGTTTTTCCCGATCCACTTGATCCAGTTACAATAAATAAGGGTACCTGCTGTTCCATAGTTGAAGTAAGTTCATTTACCAACGAATATTCACCTCCATTGTTACAAAATATGTCCTTAAAATTCTTCTTTTGAAAATTAATTAATGCTGTTAAATAATTTAGTTAATGCCATTAAACATATGTCATTTCGTCTACGGTTTCTTTTTTCTTACAAATCTTATAATCAAAAACACAAACAATACCACGACAGCTATTAAAAATATCTGGATAATTGCTGTAGACCATTCAAAATGCATGCGATCACTCCATCCGTCCATCAGTTTACGTTCTTACTAGCATGAAACAATACTACGGCTTGAGGTTTAAACAACGTACCGCCATTTTCTTCAATCGCCTCTTTGATTTCCTCAAACAATGCTAATCGCACATCTTCGGGAATGAGTCTATGTCCGGAATTCGTGTTTAATAATGCGACATATTCATTAGGTGAATAAGCATGATTGCAGATATATTGCTTCACTTCTAATTCCTTAAACAGGCCATCCTTTAACGTTAACAATGACCTTTCTTCAATAATCTGTTCAATGGTTGGTTTCTTCGAATCATCCAGCTGCGGTGCATATCGTCTATAACTTGCTCGAATGCGATTAGAGACCTCATCAAAAGAAGGTACATGAACAGTCCAAAAGAATGCGATAGAGCCTTTGTCATTTAGCAAATTGAATACTTTCCGATAACCATCCTCTTGTGGCTGAATGAAGTGAAAAGCTGTACCCGATATAGCCAAATCAAAACTGCTCTGTTCACCCTGCCAAGTTTCAAATGGGGCATTAATTATGTTAACATTCGGGCATTTCTTAAATTTGTCGCGCGTAAATTCTGCTAATTGATGCCCTAATTCAATACAAGTCACATTATCAAAGCCTAAATCTACAAATCCTTTCGTTGCTTGACCTGTACCACAGCCAATTTCAAGTATGGAATCGTTTTTCGTTATAGCTGATAAATCCAGTATGTCGGAAAACAACTGATCTGGATAGCTTGGTCTAGACGTATCATATTCCTTTGCTATTTCATTAAATGTGTTTCTTCTTTCCATCTTCACAACCTCCTTGATATCAGTCTCTTCTATATACTTCCTATAATAATCAAAAGAGGAGCCTTATGTAATCCCCCTTTCTTTTATCGATCAGTTTCATGGTTGAGTTACTTTAACCTTTAATAACCTCGTCTTTGTAAACATCCCCGCACTCTCTAAAGTCCGCTTGGACGCCTCGTTATAATACCAACAGCCACAAATTGGAGTGTAATCATTCGCATAGCACCATTCTTTCAATTTCAGAATAATATTGCAATATTGAACTTACATTCACCATACCGTGAGTTGAATCTAGGGAGCAATGGAAAGTATGGCTATAGTTAATTATTTCCTGCTTTCTTCCCTCTAATGAGATCACTACTTTAAAAAAAGCAAAAATGCCGCATATCATGCGGCATTCCACTTGTTTACATATAAGCAAGATTGTAAATTTCTTCATCGGTTAATGCATGGTTGTAAATCGCTAATCCCCCGATGCTGCCGACAAAGAAATTGCCGATCTCATTGGAACGATTCACTGCACCAACAGTAAAATCTGCACCATCTTCGCCACCGTCGAAGAGCCCACCTGGATAATGATAAGGATTTCGAACGGGACGTTCATCTAATTTACCGTTTAAGTAAGACCTCACATACTCGCCGTCATAAGTAAACGCAATGAGATGCCATTCTTCTAGCGGAATTTCCGTGTTACCAATAGATGAATCCATACACCAACGATAACCAGGTGTCGGACCTCCTATGGAAGATACATGGCCACATACCTGCTGGCCGCTCTCCCAAATGGATAGATTCACAAAGAGTCCGTATTGCCGTTTCTTATTCGTTTCATTCCAGATGCCAGCAACAAATTCGCACTCATTATTCGATTTTCTTCTGCGTTTTACCCAAGCAACAACGGTTACTTTCGCATTCTCGCCATGAATGTTCAGTTCACTGAGTTCTTGACGTGGAATACGAAACCATTTCCCTTCCTCTAACAAAGCACTATACGGGCCGAAAATGCCTTCATCGTCTCTTTCTACCGCTTCAGAACCTTCCAGCAGAGCATATGGTTCTCTTCCTTTTGACATACGTGCTTGCCCAGGTTCCTCCTGGAAATCCCAAAATGTGACCAGATTCGGATGTTTGAGAATGATGTCCGTATTTTTCTTCATGTTTTGCAGCCTCCAGATGAACATTCCTTATTTCTTATTCGTTATTTCTTTTTCCCATACCAATCATTCATCGCCTCGATGGCAACTTTGCCGCCTTTGGCATTTAATTCTTGGACAAATTTATCAAATTCAGCTAGATCACGTTTACCCATAATAAATTTCAAAGCATTTTCTTCTGAATAGTTGCGCAGCTCAGTGAATTTAGAATCAAAAGCCTCGATCGAAGGTGCATATGCGGTTTCTTCACGATTCTGTTTAAATTTCAGCAATGGCTCATAGTAGGGCAAGAATCCTTTTACTTTCAAACGAGCATTGAAGCTCGGGTCAGTATCACCGAAGAAGTACAATGTCCGCCAAGGAATGTTGTTGCTTTGATCTGGCGTTTGCACGATTTGTCCATTGTCCACCTTGTAATCTTGACCTTCGATACCGTAAGTTAGGAATTTGTCAGTGTCAGCGTTCATGATGTAATTGATAAAAGCGGCAGCGCCTTCTTTGTTCTTCGCTTGCTTCGGAATTACGATGAAATTGCCTGGAGTACCCTGCTCTTGGAAGCCAGAGGAACCGTTTTTGCCGCTAACCGGTGCGATATACTGTAAGGTTCCGCTTCCTTTCTTATCCTTGATAGACGTGTCAATTGTCAGCGCATCGCCCCAATACACGGTGCTAAATGCAGCTGTTCCATTAATCATCTTGTCCTTGATGTCTTTATTGATAGCAAATTCTTGGTCAATCAAGCCTTCGGAATACCATTTCTTCATTGTCGTAAGGAACTCTTTATATTCCGGCTGCACCCATGCGAACTCTAGCTTACTATTTTTGACGACTGTTGTAGTGCCTACTCCGTAAGCAGCAGCGTAAGGTAAGAATGATGCCATAAACGCGCCTGGATTTCCACCTGTACCTGTTAGCGGTGCTATATTCTTTTTCTCTTTGATGGTCTTAAGCGTCGTATACATCTCATCCATGGTCGCTGGTTCTTTCAAATTGAGCTCTTTCAGAATGTCTGAACGCTCCAAAATGCCGTTACCTACCTGTTGTGCGACTCGAACTGGAATACCGTATAATTTGCCATCTAGTTTGGCGGAGTCAAGAATTTCCTTGGGCAGGAAGCTAGATAGACTAGTAATATATTGCTTAGCCAGATCGTCTAGCGGCTCAAACGCCCCTTGCTGTGCTAACTTGAAATAGTCCGATTTCCCAGGAATCCACATGACATCTGGCACATCGCCTGAAGCCAAAATGATCGATATCTTTTGGTTCGGGTTGTCCTTTGGCAGTGACTCGAATTTCACATTGAAACCCGATTTCTCCTTGAGTACATTCACCAACTTATTGTCGTTGATAGTGTCGTTACCTTTGAATTGTTCCATAGATGGATGATACGTGCGCATCACTTTTAAGTCCTTGTTTTTGATCGGTCCACTTGTACTTGCTGAACCAGAGTTCGTGCTAGCAGGTGATGCGTTATTGCTGCTACAGCCAATTGTAACACCAACCAGCAGAACGACAGACATTCCTAAAAGCACTTTCTTTTGAATTTTCATTGAATAGAACCTCCCCAATAGTGTTTGTATAAAGTAAACGGGCGTACTCGCAGGCTGGCCATTATCCTTTGACTGCGCCCAGCATAACCCCTTTGACAAAATAACGCTGAATGAACGGATATACCAAAAGAATTGGAACCACTGCACACAGAATTGCCGCTGCCCGAATCGTTTCAGGGGTGACATCGCGGAAAATATCATTCACAACCAGATCGGCTGACCTCTCATCGGTGACCAGTTGTAATAGAAACATCTGGAGAGGCATTAATTCCCGGTCAGTAATGTACATCATGGCTTGAAAGAACGCATTCCAATATCCAACTGCGTAGAACATGCCAACGGTAGCTAAGGCAGGGACAGATAATGGCAGGTAGATCGATGTCAAAATGCGCAAGTTTGAAGCGCCATCCATCCGAGCCGATTCCTCCAGGGAGTCTGGCACTCCCATGAAAAAGTTGCGAATTAGGATCATATTAAATGGAGCCAATGCAGTAGGCAAAATTAGTGACCATAGTGAGTTGAGCAACCCTACTTGCTTGACGACAAGATACGTAGGGATCAGCCCGCCGTTGAAGAACATCGTGATAACGAACAGTAACATCATAAAGCGCGTATACGGTAACCCCTTGCGAGAAAGCGGATAAGCCGCAAGTACGGTCAGAGCCATACTGATTACCGTTCCAACAACAGCAATGAACACGGAGTTACCAAATGAGTAGTAAAATTGCTTATTTGAAAGCACATATTCAAAAGATATCGTCGTAAATCCCTTAGGCCAAAATATGATGTCTTTCGATAGAACAAAAGCTTCACTACTGAACGCTTTAGCTGCAACATGAATGAAAGGCAGAATCATCGATAACGAGATGATTGAAAGAATGAACATATTGAAGTAATTAAATACGATTTCTCCTCTAGTACGAATCACACAGGCTCCACCTCTCTAAGTTAGTATATTCCTTCCTCACCCATACGGCGGGCTAACGTATTCGCGATAACTAGAAGGATACATCCGATGACTGATTTAAATAGCCCCGCTGCCGTACTCAATCCGAATTGCATGGTTCCTAGTCCAACACGGAATACGTAAGTATCAATAATATCACCGACCTCATATACGGTTGGGTTGTACATCACGAGCACTTGCTCAAAGCCAGCGTCAAGCAAATGACCTATTCGCAGTAGAAGTAGAATAATGATCGTCGATCGTATGCTTGGAAGTGAAATGTGCCATATTTGTCTGAGTCTCCCTGCACCATCCACCGTGGCTGCCTGAAACAATTCATCATTGATGCCTAGCAACGCCGCAAGGTAAATGATCGCTCCCCATCCTGCTTCTTTCCACACATCGGAGTATACGAGAATCCAGCGGAACAAGCCCTCACTCGATAGGAAGAAGATTGGTTCACCGCCAAGCGCTTGAATCGCTTTGTTCACAATACCGCTGCTCGGTGACAGCACGTCAACAGCTATCCCCCCAATGACGACCCACGAAATGAAATGCGGCAGGTACGTAAAGGTCTGTACCCAGCGCTTGAATTTATCTAGGCGAAGCTCATTAAGCAGAAGCGCCAGTAGGATAGGTGCTGGGAACCCGATACCTAGCTTCATAAAGCTAATTATCAGCGTGTTACGTACTACCTGTGGAAACTCGTCGAACATAAACAATTCGCGAAAATACTGAAGACCGACCCACTTACTTGCAAATACCCCTTGAATAATGTTGTAGTCTTTAAAAGCAATCAAGACTCCGTACATCGGTCCATATTTGAACACTAGCAAAAAGACTAGCGCTGGCAGAACCATCAAATAGAGATCCCAATATTTTAGTAATGGATGTCGATTTGCTCGTTTGCTGATTACTACATGGGATGATTCTGTAGGGACGTAAGCTTTCATTTCTTGGTTCTCTCCTCTCAAGGTTGCTAGATTAAACTTCTGTGCCCTCATTATATCTGTTGTCGGTTTGAAAGCGTATTCCATTCTTTCAACTTTCATTGCAACTTTTTTTACTTTTTGAATAAAAAAAAAGCCAATCCAAGGATTGGACTTTATTTATTAACCTCACTCGGTTTAACACCCCAGAATTTCTGGAAGCTTTTGGAGAAATAGTTCATGTGCCGATACCCCACCTGTTCCGAGGCGTCAGATACCTTGACTCCTTTACTCAACAACTCTTTAGCTCTCTCCATCCGCAGCCGCAGCACATAATCAGAGAACGATTCTCCAATCGTCTCTTTAAAAATACGGCTTAAGTATGAATAATTAACAAACAAACTTTCCGCTGCAAAATGTAAGCTCAGTTCTTCCTTATGCAAATGCTCCTGTATAAAACTGATGACTTCGTGTGATGTTCGTTGTGTACTGGACTGCCTTCTCTGTATTATAGCCAAACTAATTCTACCCGCCATTCGATTCAACCAGCTTTCGATCTGTTCCCGAGTCAGTAAACAAGTGAATGCTTCAAAGTCTTCGTAATCGTTCTTCAACGTACCTCTAAGTGTCCAACCCTGTGCATGTACGATCCTTGCAAGTAAACACACAATCCGAAACAAGACCTCGCGAGCCTCCGATACCGGTTTACCGCTTGCAAATCCCACCTCGATGATACGGCGAACGATCTCTTCTCTTCGCTCCTCCTGACTACCAGCCTCGATAACTGCCTCAAATTCACGTTCGAGTTCCTGTAGAATAGCCCAAGAATCCTCCGCAGGTGCATCGTCTCGATATGGAATTGCCACACCGTTTCCTAGTATCAACCTCTCTTGCAACGCTTGACGACACTGCTTGTATGCACGAGGTAACATGGATGGATCGACGACTGAAGTACCAATACCCGCACTAGCCGTCAGCTTCAACGTATTCTTAACTGTCTCAAGAAGCCCCAGGACCTGCCCATTCACTTGTCCTTGCAAGACCTCGTCCCCCACTTCCGTTGATGCGAAAAATATCGCAACGGTCAGACTATCGTCATCTTGCAATACAACACAACTTTCATTTTCTAGCAAATCCCGAGCGATCGTGAACAACGAAAACTGCACAAGCGGTCTATCCTTCACATCAAATCGGTCATTACTTTCAGGAATTGGATCAATATCAAGAATGATGGGTAACGCTTTACGGTTTTCCAAACGAATTGCAAGATCATTTCCTCTACGTTCGATCTCCCAGGCGGAGTAACGGCCGTTTAGCCAATTCTTATAAAATAAGTCCTTCAAGTGAGGTAAATGTTCGTTCCATCGCGTTTGCAGAAGGGTCATATTATGCTTCTCACTTAGCTCTTTCTCCCGCTGTTCTTTCGCTTCCAACACAGCTTCCACAATTTGTTCATTTTCAGCTGGCTTGATTAAATATTTAAATACGCCGTGTTCAATGCTTTCCCTGGCATAGTCGAAATCATCATGTCCGGTAAGAATTAGGAGTTTGATATGCGGGTACTGCATTTTGACCATCTTTGCTAGTTCCAGCCCATTCATCTCAGGCATCCGTATATCCGTCAGTACAATATCGATATGATCATTCTGAAGTACGGACATAGCCTCCTTACCTGTACCTACTGCCGACGTCAGCTCAATTTGAACCTCGTTCCAATCGATGCCTTCCGCTAATCTTTCCCGAACATATAACTCATCTTCCACAATTAACAATTTCATCCTTCTTCACCCTTCCTCAGAGGAATTCTTAACGTTACTTGGGTACCTTCATTTTCTACGCTCTCTACAGTCAAATCTGCTTGTTCTCCGTAATACAGCTTGAGCCGAGACTTTACATTTTTGAGTCCAAAATAGATGTCCGTTGGGCTGCTCGGTGAAATCCGATACGAATGACTAGTGATCATACCTAGTTCATCACACAAATGGTTCAGCTTCTCGCTTGGTATCCCTATACCTGTGTCCGCAACTTCAATCTGCAAGAACCCTTCTGTTAAGGTTGAGTTAATCCGTAGTTCTCCTCCACGCGAGCTTCGTTCCAGGCCATGAATGATCGCGTTCTCCACAACAGGCTGCAGCAACAACTTTAAGATTTGAACCGGCTTAGCATCTTCCTCAAGGGTAATCTGTATTGTAAAATGATCCGTGCGAATCTGCTGAACTCGAATGTAGTACATCAGGTGCTGAATCGTTTCCTCCAGTGTAAATGTCTCTCGACCTTTGCCGAGACTAACTCGGAAGAATCGTGCGAGATTGATGACCATCTCACTGATCTCTTGAATTTTATTCTTAATGGCTACGGAGTAAATGGAATCTAACGTATTATACAAAAAATGTGGGTTAATCTGCGATTGCAGCAGACTGAATTCTGACTTAGCAAGTCGCAACTCCTTTTCATAATCTTCTTCTATCAACATCCGCTGTGCATCTGCCATTCGATTAAACCCATTCATAACGGCGCCGAACTTGTCCTTTCGGTGATGCACAATATGTGTGGTTAGGTTACCACCACTAAATTGTTTGAACGCCGCAAGCAGCTTCTGCAAAGGTTTAGATATCTCCACGTGGACGAGCCACGCAATCCACACCGCCATAATAATGCTTACGACAATGATCAAATAGGTAAATTGTTGCAATCTATGCGTTAATCGAAATAGTTCAGAACGAGGCTGTTCAAGCTGGATCGACCAGTAATTACTAGCCTCACTGATCGACATCATCTCATCTTCGTTACCTTTCCCACGAACAGAGGCAGGATTTGTTTCCAGTACGAAACTATCATTATAGAGCAATTTAATGTTCATATTATCGGACGTCTGCAGATGTTGAATGATTTTGCGAAAAGAAGCTTTGTCTACCGCTAGCACAAGCACGTTCGGCTCCTTAATGCTGCTCTGCACATCGAGAAGTCTTGAGTAATAAATAATATCACTATTCAAATATTTGGATTGTCCGATACCCGTGTTGGTTGGTATGTGAACAACAAGTCCCCCATTTGAGTTCACCGTTTGTTTGAACCAAAACTCCTGTTTTACCTCTGGCCATCTCACGCCGCCAGTCATCGTGGAAACACCATTTCCGCTTTCTCCATGAATGATAAATGCTTCTTTTATGGCACCGTTTACATTGGTAATTGCGGAAAGTTGTTGCTGTACCGAATGGAGTCCATACAAATGATCCGGATTGAGTGGGTTATCTATATCGTTCCAAATATCCACGATAGACGAGTTCAATCCGATCATCAATGTTTGTTGGTCCATATTTTTGGTAAGCTGATCGACATATTCAAGGGTTGTTAGCAGCGCGCCTCGCGTGCGATCACCGATCTGTTCATCCATAATGGATTGGGAATAGTTATTGGCGAATACACTGACGCTTACGAGTGGTAACAAAATGAGCAGAAAAGTAAGTGTTAGCTTGAATTGTATCGAATGTAGCTGATTACGCAGCCTCATCGCAGACCTCCTCTCTGGACTTCCCGTTGCACCGCTGAAGGCGGATAGCCAAGTAATTTTTTAAATACACGGTTGAAATGAGCTTGATCACTATAGCCCAAATAATCCGCAATCTCCCCTATCGTCATTCTTGTATTCAGTATCAGATCACGTGCCGAATGTACCCGAATTTGATGTAAAAAAGTGATAGGCGTCATCCCCGTTACTTCCTTAAAAGTTTGCGTGACATAATTGGGAGCACGGTCTACAAGTCGAGAAAGATCTTCAATTCGAATCCGTTCACGGTAATGGAGGGAAATATAGTCCTGAACCTCGCGCATTAATCTCTGCTTGGCAAAGGCGAATCGCTCGACGGATGTTTCCTGTAAGAAATAACCAAGCAATTCAGTGGCGATTCCGGTACAGATGATGTCTGTATGCTCTCTCTGACTAGACCACTGTTGCGCTAATGCACTAAAGCGCTGTTTGACATAGTCAAACCGCTGCACCTTCACTTTATGGTACGGTTTCAGGTTGGTAAGCGCTTTCGAACCAGAGCCACTGTTCAAATGAAAATGTGACGAATATTTCACATGAGGGCCATCAGGTCCATTCGTACCTGAGCGCATGACACCTTGACGAATATACAGGAAATCCCCCTTCTCGAGAAAGAGAGGCTCACCTTCCACCTTATAATTCACTCCGCCATGAGTAACAAGAATCAGCATATCTGTCAGAGTCTCCTCTTCAACCTTTTGCCAATCTTGTTGCATATCGTCAATAAACACAGATATAAGCTGCATCATCCTAAGTTGCCCCTTTCCATCTATACCTTAGAATTATACAAAAAACAGTTGTTTCCGCAATAGTTTTTTCTCAGCTATGAACTTAAGATAGAAATATCAAAGCTTAAGGGGGCTGAACAGTATGACCAGATATCCGGTCGCATCTATAGAAGAAATTCCTTCGGGCGCATTTAAAATCGTACAAATCGAACAACGCTCCATTGGGGTTTATAACGTCAAGGGTGACTATTATGCCGTGAATAATTATTGCCCGCATCAAGGAGCGGAGTTGTGCAAAGGGCTGGTCTGTGGTACGACACTCGAATCGCAAGTGTACGAATTCATATATGGACGTGATCAAGAAATATTACGTTGCCCTTGGCACGGGTGGGAGTTCGATCTCAAGACGGGTAAATCACTGTTCAGTGAAAAAGTGCGTACACGCGTCTATCCCGTCGTGGTAGAAGATGGTCAAATTAGTATCGAAATCGGCAAATAAGGAGGAAGATTAGAATGAATGCAAATAAAGAGGTATTGCCTGTCATCGACTGTGATGTTCATAATCAATTCCGCAGCAGAAACGACTTAATTCCTTATCTGGATGAACCATGGAGGAGTCATGCTGAGAGGTTCGGTATCCCAGGAGGAGGGCTTCCTTATGCATCACCGATCGGAAACAAGCGTAAAGATGCGAATCCGCCAAGCGGTTTGCCGGTCGGGTCTGATCCGCATTATATGCTCGAGCATTTGGTCAAGCCATTCAACATGGACTATGCGCTGCTTTGCTCCGATTCGATTATCGGCTTGTCTGGCTTTGCTGACAGTGATCATGTTGCAGCAGTGTGCCGTGCTTACAACGATTACCTGATTGCTGAGTGGTTATCTGTCAGCCCGCAGTTTAAGGGATACATGTGCATCGGCACACAAGATCCTGCGGAAGCTGCGCGTGAAATTGATCGAATCGGTCCGCATAGTGACATCGTCGCAGTTTGTGTATCCGGTGGTTCCAATATGCCATACGGCCATCGTTTCTTCCATCCAATCTATGAAGCTTGTGAGCGCAATGGGTTACCGCTTGTCATTCATCCAGGTTCTGAAGGCTCGGGTATATTTAACGCACCAACCGCAGTTGGTTATATGTCGAACTATTTGCAATGGCATACGTGTTTGCCGCAAACGTTCATGGCTCATCTTGTCAGCTTTGTATGCGAAGGTGTATTTGAGAAGTATCCGGGCTTTAAGGTGGTGTTTTGCGAAGGTGGCGTAACATGGCTGCCCCCGTTGCTTTGGAGACTGGACAAAAACTTCAAGGCTCTACGTGCATCAACACCATGGTTAAAGCGGATGCCGAGTGAATATGTACGCGACCATTGTTTCCTAACTACACAGCCGATTGAGGAGCCTGACGACTTCAAACATCTTGAATCTATGTTTAATATGTTTGACGCTGAGAACATGCTTCTGTTCTCCAGCGACTATCCGCATTGGGATTTTGATGACCCGACGAAGATTCTACAACGACTTCCCATCGAAAAGAAACGGAAAATTTTCAGTGAAAATGCGCGGCAACTGTTTAATTTGAAATGAGTAAAACTCCCCTTCCCTTTCTTATAAGGGTTGGGGAGTTTTTCAATTGCTACCTTGTTTCCCTTACATGTCGGTTACACTCGGACTCCATCCTACTTCTTGCGACCATAAATGAGCTTTCTGTATAATGTCCCAAACAATTGGGCCTTTTCCCTCAACATATTGGTCGCGCTCATGCTGATATAGTGCGAACAATCGGTGTTTTTCTAACGCGTATCTCATACAGTCTTCCGGGTGAACTCTTAAAAAATCTCTAAAAAGTAATGTCAACTGCTCTGAAAAACTACCTGCTTGCCTAACATGGATGTGAGTTCTTCGAGTCCCTGCTATTTCCCGGAAATATCTTTTCGATTTGTCTAGATTATCTTCCCTATAAACAAAACCCGCATTTTCAATCTTATCCTTATAGCTCCTTATATCATCAAGGTGTAGCACGGAGATTTGGATATCTATAATTGGCTTTGCATCCAAACCGATGACAGATGTTGATCCCACATGATCAATCCTAATCGCATAAGCCCCAAGGGATTGTTTCAATTTGGAAGCTAAATCCATGAATATATCCTTCCATTCTGGTTCATATGCAGCTATTCGCCATTGATTTCCCACTAATCTCATCTCCCATTTTTATTCGTTATACACGTTACTAGTAAATTCATGTGGATTCTTATCTCGCAATCAATTACAGTCAATATAAGCAATCATTTGCCCAAATTATGCAATGAAAACGGTTTCGCCATACCTCATGATTAAAAGAAGATCTATATCGAGGCGTATCGAAGGAGTTCTTGCCCAATGACGAGTCCTAAGAAACTTAGTTTGTTCACCATCACATGGCCAATATTTATTGAATCGTCTCTTTTAGTGTTTATGCGAACCTCTGATACGTTCATCGTCAGTCATGTGTCGGATGAAGCTGTTGCAGCAGTAGGTGTCAGCAATCAACTCATTATTTTTTTATTTTTACTGCTTCAAGTGATTTCAACGGGTACAGCCATTGTCATTTCTCAATATTTAGGGGCAAATAAAATCAAGGATGTCAAGAAGTTTGCGGCTGGAGCACTCTCACTAAATTGCATATTCGGTTTCTTGATAAGCTTGTGTATCGTTTGCTTTAGCAAACAGCTGCTTCTGCCGTTCGGATTAGAACCGGAGACTCTGGAGCAAGCGCGCCTATTCCTCTCGATCGTTGGTAGTTGCTTATTTATCCAAGCTATTAATCTAACGATTGCGGCCATAACGCAGGTGCATGGTTATACAAGGTATACGATGGCGGTAAGTCTAGGAATCAATCTCGTAAATTTGACCGGTAGTATTTTATTTATTTTCGGCCCCTTCGGCTTTCCAAAACTCGGGGTTCCCGGTGTCGCAATATCGGCCGTATTCAGCCAATTACTCGGATTGGTTATCTATAGTACCATTTTAACAAAAATCGTTCGTTTGAACTTCTCTTTCAGCGACTTTTACAAAGCAAGATTCGCAGATCTAAAGAAAATATTAACAATCGGTGTCCCCACCGCTGGGAGTCAGCTCATCTACTCCATAAGTCAACTGATCACGACCTATTTTATCACGCAACTTGGCGCTGAAATGCTTTCCACGAGGATTTATACACAAAATATTATGACATTTATCATGGTACTGGCCATTTCCTTGGGACGCGGGACTCAAATTATTATTGGTCGACTTGTCGGAGCAGGTGAAAAAGAAGAAGCTTACAAGCAGTTGTTTCGCAGTTTGCTGCTTAGCTTATGCCTTTCCATTGCCGCGGTTACATTGAGTGTTTTGTTCAGAAAACAGTTGATCGGCATGTTTACAGACAATACCGCTATCATTGCATTAGGAGCTTTATTACTAACGTATGGCTTCCTTCTAGAGCCTGTACGCTGTTTAAACATAGTGATTGGCGAAGCACTTCGAGCTGCCGGTGACGCACGATTTATTCTCCTTGTTGGCTCATGTGTCATAATGGGGCTCTGTGTGCCTCTTACCTATTGGATCGGTGTACATATGGGATACGGATTAGTCGGCATGTGGATCGTGTTCATCCTTGACGAAGCAGTAAGAGGACTTCTTTTATTACTCCGTTGGAGAAGTAGAGCATGGGAGAAAAAAGTGTTAGTAAGCAGAGAGGAAATGTCCTAAAGCGCATACCAAAGGGGATATTTCAATTGGCGGATTGGCTCTCACCGGCATTGGGTGTAGGATTGTGGCTGGTTTGAGACTAGTTTGAGGTTGATTTGTTGTTGGTATGTGGCTTGCTAACGCATGGTGAGTGCCTATTCGTGTTTAGATGTATAAACTACATCTAATTTACTCGAATCTGGCCTATTTTCTTGATTAGATGGAATAAGTACAGCTAATTTATATAAAATTTGAAGAAATGAGCAAATCGAAGGAATTTAACTACAGAAAATACAGTTAACCTTTTGGATTCGAGAAATCCGCTTTAATTTGATGGAGAAAATACAGTTAAATTACGGAAATAGAAAAATCAGATTCATTACTGCATACCTAGGTTATCACCTTAAGAAGAGGCAGTTCAAAAAGTCTAAATTGACTCTTTGGACAGCCTCTTTTCACGTTATCATATCAAATAGACTTTCATCATAAATATTTCTTAAACCCTTTACTCACTGAACCGCTGTACCCTTCTCTTTCAAAAAATTGATGCGCTCTCTGGCGTGTAGCGTTACTTAAAAGCATGATTTTATGCGTATGAATCGATTTGCAGTAATCCTCAACATAGTGAAGCAGCTTTTGTCCAATAAGTCGGTTTCTATGATTTTCATGTACAATAACATTTTCCACCACACCATAGGGTCTCATGCCATGCATAGCCTGCAAACAGATATTCAATGTAACCGAGCCTAGAAGTACACCATTCTCTTCGTATACGAGTAAAAAATTGTTTGGATCTTTTTTTATCGTTTCAATTTGTTCTTCAAGTACATTCATTTTCTTACTGTTTGGTACTAACATTCTATATAACTCGCATAATTGATCTCGATCTGACCGCTCTGCTTCTCGAATCATAAGATTTCAGCTCCTTGATGTACCCCTGCATGTTCAGCTACTTTTTGTTTCCCGAACCGGCCCCTATGACATAATCAACATTTCTTAGCTAATTCAATAACAGAAACAATAAAAGGTGCTTTCAATTGGGTATAAGTCCCTCGATCTTCTGCATATTCCGCAGCTAGTTGTTTCTTAAGTATCGTATATTCTACCACTTTATCCGGATGACTTCTTAAGAAATTCCGGAACAAAAGGTTATTTCTCCATTCATCACTCGTTATTTCATACACATGAAGATGATGTGTGCCCTTACGCCGTTCTCCTTTACGGAAAAAGCGACGATTGGGAAACTCCATTTTAGGTACATAGGTATAACCAAGAATTCGCAAAGGCTCAATAAATGAATCTGCCTCATTAAGATCGTTCACTGCAACGGCAATATCCAAGATAGGTTTAGAGGCTAATCCCTCTACCGAGGTACTTCCTATATGTTCAATGCTAACTACTTGATCTGGCAACATATGTAGGATGTCCGCCTTCTCTTTCTCAAACGATTGAAACCACTTTGGATTAAACTCTTCCATACATACTTCAACTGGCAAGCATATCCCTCCATAGAAGCTCAGTAATAATTTCCCATAAACAAATTCCACATGTTCCACTAAAAAACCTTTATAGGTTTCTGCATGCTAATCAACACGCATCATTACACTTCGCAAACCCAAAAAAAGTCATTTCGCCTTTCTCGTTCCGAGTTAACAGGTAAGGTTTGGTCTGATCAGAATGTCTGCGCGCAAAGCTATCTTCACCTACCGGATAAATCTCGATATGAAGATTGCCAGTGAATCTAGTAAAGTATAATTTGCCCTTTATACGTTTTATTTCAATTTTATCTTTTAAATAAACGCCGCAGTAAGCTTGGAGCGCATTATGATCTAGTGGATATTCTTCAAGTTTCTTCGGAACATCTACATCAACATGATGGAGAATCGGAAATCGCTATCCCTAATTTGTATTGATCGATAGCAGTATTATTAGAAAGAATGAGGATACAAAGATCTTCATCAAAATAATTTTGCATATACGTACCCACGCCAAGATGATCTCCACCATGAGCGTATTTGTTTGTGCCATATACAAAATGATGTTCTAACCCATAGCAATAGTTGTTTTGGTTCTCTTCAAAAAACCTTGCATACGTTTGGGGTGACAGTATTTTTCGATCCCGCAGACAGATGTACCATTTGTACAAATTATCACAGTTTGAAACGATGGCACCTGCTCCAACGCTAAATTTCTCATTATGATAGGGACTCTTTATGTAGGTATCAAAATCTTTTTCGTAATTTGAAGATTTGTTCTTGATAAGTTTACATCCATCATCTACATCGCTGTTATTCATCTGTAGAGGCAAAAATATATAGTTTCGAATAAAATCTTCGTACTTCTCTCCAGAAACATGTTCAATCATCCATGCAAGTAAATTATAGTTTGAGTTATTGTAATGAAATGTTGTACCAGGTGGATGTACAAGGTTATCGCTAAAATACTTCAGAAAATAATCGCGTTGCGAGTAATCCTTTCTGTTATATTCCGCATAGAAATCACTTTCAAAACGGTAAAAATTAGCTAATCCAGAGGTATGTGATAGCAAATGATGCACAGTAATGGACTCGTCAATCTTCATTTCGGCAGGTAGGTACAAATGAGCAGCTTGTTCGATGTCCAACCATTTCTTTTCATGAAGAAGTAAAATAGCAAAAGCAGTAAACTGTTTGGATATGGAAGCAAGAGAGAAACACGAGTTCATTTGATTCTGAATTCCAAATTCAATACTTGCATATCCGTATGCGTTTTCAAACAATACTTCGCCTTTTTGGATAACTTGAATAATGCCGTAAAAGTCCCATAATGCCAGATACTTGTCAATATACGCAGCTAATTTCAGGCCATTTGCTTGCATAGGATGCACTCCTCATAGACAATCTCCTTGTTCCCCTTACAGCCCTATTTCTTTGCGATCAACATGAAACGCTTCATGTTGGTTTTAATTCCCTTTTCTGTCTGATTGGATTCAATAAATTGTTGTAGAATTTCGAAATCACGATCCATTTCACCAAAGTTAGGGATTACAGGCGTATTTTTCAAAAAGAAAACCAAATCCTCGTATGTTTGGAAATACTGCGTTGCATCACATTCAAATTGCTGAATATCCGTGAAGCCCGCTTCAACGAGTTCTGTCATGTATTTTTCTCTTAAAATACCATCCTCAATTCCAACATTCTGTCCTCTACCGAAAGCTTGTTTAAGATTTAATTTATCATTCTCGCTTACCTGTTGTGTTAGGAATATACCATCGTGCGTTAACACTTTGAATACTTCAGCTGCATAAAATTCACTATGCCGACAGGACACTACATTAAAAAAGTACTTCGGGAAGTCAATCTGTTTCGCATCCATCTGCAGGAATCGGATATTGGTTTTATCAGCTTTTTGTAAGTTTTCAATTGCGGATTGTATCATCCCATTTGAACGATCAATGCCAATTACAAGTAAGGCAGCATCGGCAATCGAAAGTAAAGCTTCCCCACCGCCCGTACCTATATCGAGCAATAGGCTAGAACTCTGGCATCTTTTTGTAACTTCCGCAAGAAAATCCCATTGCTCGCCTTCTGTTGTTGTTTTCATTTTACTAAAGTCCCATCCATTCGATAGTCCAACTCTGTCGTAAAAATTCTTGTATTCCGATCTGTTCATCCGAAGTCCTCCATATCTAATGATTACAAAACCGATAGCCGCTATTCACTTCAAGAAATTTGGAAGATATTACAATTGTAAATGCAGTTAGCATGAGATTCAAACCTTATATGCAAAATGGGGATAAAAAAAGCCCTTGTATCAAGGGCTTTTGTAATAGGTCTGGTCATTTATCCGAACTTGTTGACGATACTTCCCTGGATTTAACCCAAAACGTTTAAAAAATTGCTGTGTTAGATAAGGGGCGTCGCCTAAACCGCATTGCTCCGCAATTTCTGTTAACGTATGTTCACTAGTTTCCAGCATTCTTCTTACCTTCTTCATACGAAGCTCGCGAAGCATCTGCATTGGTTTCATATGAAACTTCTCTGCAAAAACTTTATCCAAATAATTGGGATTCAGATGAATGAGCTCCGCTAAAGCTGATCTTGTTATCTTCTCGCTCAGGGCTGTGTGTAAATAGGTAATAACTTTGTCCAGACGATCATCGTTCTTGTTCGGCCGAAAGCTTCTGCGGACACTACCTTCACGATGCCAATTTTGGAGTAACAGATGAATGAGCTGCAGGCCTAATCCTGATAGCTCGAGTTCCTGGAATGGTGAGTCCTTCCTCTCCCAGGCAAGCAACATGCGATCGAAGATTGCTGAGAATGCGCTCGGATCCAGTAAAGTAACGATTTCATTAATCGGAAATAATCGAAATAAATCAACATGAAAGCTATTATAGGCCTCCATATGGAGCCATTGATGGAAACCGGGCACTGTCGCCCGTTCGGAGAATGGAATGCCTGGGGCATGAATCATCACTTGTCCTGAACGAGCTATCCGACTGATCCCACCATGAGACATCTCGACATAACCATCTTTTATGAAGCTGATAGCCCAATTAGAAAATGTTCGATTTTGCAAATCGATCGCATCATAAGCGGCATTCTCGATCCGATAGAGTCGAACCTGCCAAGTATCATCCATTACAGTTCCGTCGCCCATACTCAAACCTCACCTAGTTCTCATCTATCGTATACTCATCTCACTCTTATCAAACTTCCTCTTTTGTGAGGAAATTTTCATAAACCACTTTGCTTTCACGAGCTACGATCGGTCCATTTTTGAAAATTATCCCCGTATCCGGATGCTTGGCACCATCAACAGAATACTGAATGACATACCCTTTCCGTGTGGCCTGACTACGGTTCGGCGTGCTGCGATGGAACAAAAGTGAGTGAAAAGCAACCATGCTTCCCTTCTTCAATTCCACTGGAATTCCTTCTTCATCTCCATAGTAGCATACCCGTCCGATATCGGTTTTTACATGCTCAACAAGTCCTTTATGATGTGTACCAGGCTGCACCCAGATGCATCCATTCTCTATGGTCGCATCTTCCAATGCCAGCCAACAGGTCATATAGTGTACCGGATCTGTCGGCACATATCCGTTATCTTGATGCCATGGGAAATCCCGATTTGCTTCTGGACGTTTATACACCGATTGATCCCAATATAAGCGGATATTAGGCCCAAGAATGGTAGTAGCTAGATTAACGAATCGCTCATCAGCGATAAATTGCTGCAGCTCGGGATGCCTAAAGTTCAAACCAGCTGTGAAGCTTATCTGATTCGGGATACTCCAGTTTTTTTGCCCGGCTTCCTTTAAGCGTCGTTCTGTTTCATCATCAAATTCATCGATAATTTCTCTAATACGATCCATTTCACTAGCGTTGAATAATTGTTCAAAAATGATATAACCTTCATCTTCGTATTGCTTAAGTTGATTGGTGTTTAACATAGCATTCCCTCCCTGAGATTAAGTTTAAACGGCTTAGATCTATCATCAGGGATTTGACACGTGAACTCAATTTACAAGTTAAAGGTTTTCATTGTGTTTTTTCCACATTTTAATATTTTATCGAACTAAAGTTAAGACTCTACGCTAACTCTATTTCTTAGTGGCAACTCGATTTCAACCGTTGTACCCTCATTAATTTTACTCTGAATTGAGATGCTGCCTCCATGATCTTCGACAATTCGCTTGCAGACCATGAGACCTAAGCCAGTTCCGTTAGCTTTCGTGGTGAAAAATGGCTCTCCTAATTGAGTTAACCCATCTTCTGAAATACCGATACCTTGATCTTTGACGCAAATAACCAGTTCTTGATTGGAATGATTTCTGAACGAGATTTGTATGAATCCACCATTCGCCATGGACTCTATCGCATTTTTCAATACATTAATTAATACTTGTTTGATTTGATCCGGTATGCAGAAGATGGGAGGAAGTATTTGTTCGATGTCCATTTGGATTTGAACGTTATGCAGGAGGGCATGTGGTTGTAAAAAATGAATGACACTTTGAACAAGCTCTTCAATCTTGCTCTCTACGTAATAATTCAGATGTGGTCTCGCTAGCGTCATGAACTCATTAACGACATAATTAATATGTTCGAGTTCTTCCATCATCACATCAACATAATCGGTATGTTTCGCTTTTAGTAAATGTACAAACCCTTTCAACGAAGTTAAAGGATTGCGTATATCATGTGCGATGCCAGCAGCCAACTGACCAATGAGCGCCAATTTTTCAGAACGAATCATCGCTTCTTCCGACTTTTTACGCTCCGTGAGATCACGAATTACACTCTGCACGACAGGGTATCCCATTTTCTTATAGACATAAATAGAGGATATTTCCACATCGAAAGAAGTACCGTCTAACCTTCGCATCTTTCGCTCTACAAACTCACTGTAGCTGTCTAGATCAGCTTTCATGACCTGTTGAAGCCGCTCAATAATAACATCCTTATCCGTTGGATAGAAAAATTCAAAAATCGATCTACCATTGAATTCTTCTGGTGAAGCACCACCAAACAGTTTACAAGCAGCATCATTCACAAATTGGATGATTCCATCTTTATGTAAGCAAATAGCTTCAGGATTCAGCTTAATCAACCTACTAAACTGTTTTTCTCTATCTAAAAGCTCCTCTTCCGCTTTCTTCTTTTCACTGATGTCTCTCTCCACTCCGACAAATCCAACAATCACGCCTTCCGAATTTCTAACGGGTGAAACCGTAACATTCGCGTAAAAGGTAGCGCCAGCTTTTTTAAGTATGATGGCTTCGAAATCCTTGGTTTGTTCACCGTGAAGTATGGTTTGATATAGTCTAAGGGCTTCCTCTTTATATTCCTCAGGAATCATTGGCAACACTTCCCCAATAACTTCCTCCTTACTCCAACCGTGCAATTCTTCAAATTGTTTATTGACTTCTAACACCGTTCCATTCACATCAACAATTACAATACTATCGGAGGTTAAGTTCATCAAAGAATCGATTAAAAATTCTTTCATTATCATAAGTAACGTCCCCAATTCAAACAAATGTTGTAAGTTTTTATTCGGCTTTTATATACGAAACCCTTTATTACCCAATTATTATTTAGAAAAATAACAAATCGCAAGGAGTATGATTGTCCACTCTTCTCAATTTCTTCGAGTAAACCCGTATCTTCTAGGCTATATATGGAAAATATAAACGAATTGATGGATAGGTAAACACCGTTTGCTCAAGAGGAGGAAGTTTTATAACCAGGCTAAGTTACAATAGAGATCAAAAAAGCGTCTTTCGTCAAGTATTTTGGGCTGCCGGGTTTGGCTGGTTATTTGATGCCATGGATGTTGGTTTATTATCTTTTATCCTGGTTGCACTACGCAAAGAATGGGGACTAACAGCCCAGGAAGCTGGGCTTCTCGGGTCGGTTAATCTGATCGGCATGACCATCGGTGCTGCTTTTGGGGGATATTTAGCAGATAAGATAGGCCGACGTCCTGTGTTCTTACTCACTTTGGTAATTTTTGGTGTATTCAGCTTTGGCAGCGCGTTTGCAAGTGGGTTCGGTAGTATGCTTATTCTACGATTTTTCATGGGACTTGGACTGGGCGCCGAGCTTCCGGTAGCTGCGACACTCGTTAACGAATTCGCACCCCCTGATAAAAAAGGGCGAATCGTTGTATTATTGGAGAGTTTTTGGGCTGTAGGCTGGATTATAGCGGCTGTACTCTCTTACTTTGTTATCCCTCCATTAGGGTGGCGTGCAGCAGTCATGATCGGTGCTATTCCGGTATTATTTGCTTTTTGGGTACGACGTGCTGTCCCAGAATCACCCCAATTCGGCAGGGCTAACAACCGTCAAATTAGCTTAAGGGAATTGTTCACGACATATAAAAGGGAGACCATTGCGCTTTGGGCCGTGTGGTTTGCCATTGCATTTTCCTATTATGGGCTGTTTCTTTGGCTGCCTTCCGTTCTAGTTGATAAAGGGTTCTCCATGATCCAGAGCTTTCGCTATGTGCTCCTAATGACACTTTCTCAACTCCCTGGATACTTTGCAGCTGCTTACTTTGTGGAGAAATGGGGACGTAAAGCGACCTTATCCATCTTTCTTATTTCGTCCGGTGGCATGGCAATAGGGTTCGGGCTAAGTCACAGCATCTCTATGCTTTTAATAACGGGCTCGTTACTATCCTTTTTTAACTTAGGGGCTTGGGGAGCTCTGTACGCGTATACCCCAGAGAACTACCCGACGGAAATCAGAGGTGTTGGAAGCGGCTTTGCAGCTGGTTTCGGCAGGATCGGCAGTGTGATTGCCCCCTTTTTAGTAGGCGCTTTGGTACAGAAGGATATGGATTACGCATGGATATTCAGTATTTTCGCAGCAGTTATTGTCTTAGGTAGTGGGATACTGCTTATATTCGGCAAAGAAACCAAAGTTCGGCGAGTGTAGGGGCTTACAGGGGGAATACTTAGAAGTTCTGAAGAAAGGAGATCCTGAATGGAATCTACCGAAAAAATATCAGGCATTCAACTAAGTTTATTAATTTTTTCTTTTATTGCGCCAACCTTGATTCTAGTTGTACCATCTTTTATGGAATCAATAGCGAAGCAAGATGCGTGGTTGACGATATTCCCTGCTTTTTTGGTTGGAATTCTGCATGTGTGGGTGTTGCTTACATTAGCTAAGCGCTATCCAGGTTTGACCATCATTCAATACAGTTCCCTAATTCTAGGCAAATTCTTCGGTAAATTAGTTGGATGCTATCTGCTTTATTACTGGATCAATTTTGATTTCATTATCTTGAACCAACACATTCAGTTCATTAATAGCGTCTTTCTCATGCGAACGCCTTCCGTTGTAGTTAGTCTGACACTGGCAATCATGTGCGGTATCGCCGTCTATATGGGGATTGAATCTATTGCTAGATGCAATGAATATCTGGCCTTACTCATCTTTGTTTTACTAATACCACTTTTGCTTCTCATGCTCGCCCAGTCAAACCCACAACTGCTCCGTCCCGTGTTAAGTAAGGGAATTGTCCCTGTCCTTCAGTCATCTGTTTTCCCCATCGCTTACTTAGGTCAATTTATTATTTTGGGGTGGCTTCTCCCCTTTTTAAATCAACCAAAGAAAGCAGCCCTAGCTTCATTCTCGTCATTGAGTATTATTTCTTGCCTATTCTGTATCACTGTTTTACCACTCATCATGATCTTCGGGCCGTTAACGAGAAAATTATCGTTTCCCATTCTTAGTGTTATTCAATATATTGGCATTAAAGGTAGCTTTGAACGCTTAGAAGCTGTCGCGGTTGCTATTTGGGTAATGGGATGCTTTATCAAAGTGTCACTCACTTTTTTTATGATTTGTCTTACTTTAGCTCATCTATTTGAAGTGAAAAGTTATCGAAGCTTTGTAGTACCGATCACATTAATATCCGTGTTAGGATCGATTGTGGTCTTTGAGAATTATGCCACTGATTTAAGCAGCTATCTGAAAGAAACGTATCCCAGCTTCGCATTTGCTACACAATTTGTACTCCCCCTTTCACTTTTGGCGATTGACACGATAAAAAGGCACTGGAGGAAATCCGTGCCTTAGATGTCATTGCTGTAAGATGAGTCTGCCGATGTGACTATACATATATCTTGCAGGAAGCGTTGAACTTGGCAAATGAACATGGGCAATCACCAATGCGCCTACTACTGTACAAATTCCCATCAAACAACTGTAGATGACGGTCAATTTGAGATGTTTATTTTTCAGGAAATGCCACGCTTGGTAAAACGTCCAACCCAACGTAACTAGCACATAGGCTACGATTTGTACAATCATGATTTAATCTCCTAGTTGTGAGTTTCCAAAGTGGAATGCACCATGCCAGCTCCTTGGACTTTCAGATTGACATCAACTTCTATATCTGCCTCTGGAAAACGCGTGTCCCATTGATCTTTCAACTTGCTCCATTCATCTGGGTAATTCTTATATATTTCTTGACCAAAACCAACGCTATCTGCTTTAACTTCCTTTTGGATTTTGTCGATAAATGCTTGTACATGTTTCTTGGCTGCATCTTCTAATGTCTTTTTTATTATTTGTAATTCTTGAGGATTGTTGATATCCAGCGTGGAATTATTCTCATCTAAGCTTCCTTGACCACTCAATTGAACTTTAAAATGGACACCATCCTGCTTTATCCATGTTGTAATTTTGCGGCTAACATGATTTAAAACTATGCCAACTTGTCCCTCTCCTTTGGGTAATTTACCTGATAGAAAACCTACTTTAAGCTTACCAGTCACCCACATTTGACCTAATGTTTCGTTCTCATCTAACATCCCAGCAAGTTTGAGCTCTTTAAATACACCGGTACCCACTACTTTGAAAATTTGTTTTTGGGGATCATTGGCGTGGACGTCGGGTTCGATGACAGCAATAACAGGTTGAATCCCTTCACTTCCATACAAAAGATAAAAGTCACGTAATGTTACCGCGACATCTTCCCCAGAAACTTCCATCCCTCTTACTGCTTCAATGGGGACAGGCTTTAAGGGAGAATTCAATTGCAAAATACTCCTTGCTTCTCCTCCTTTTACAATGACAAGATAGGTCTTTAAGCGATTTCTTGGGTCATGCGTAAAAATATCCAGCGCATTATCGATGCCATGCTTGGCTAATCGTTCACTAATGAACACAACGCTGCGATGCGAGTAGAACAAATGGCGTGAGCTTTTCTTCTGAAGTTTTTGATGTAACTCATTCCCATACTTTCCTTCTTCCGTGATGATGAATGACTTGTTACCGTTATTTTTACTGCTCATTCCACCTTCAACTGATGAGGGTATTGCGATTTGAAGAGTACATAGGATATTGCCCTCGTCTGTCAGATCTAAGGCAGTGCCCATAATAAATGCGAGATCATTAATTTCGATCCGATCCCAACAACCGCTGGTAATAACAAGGACCATGAGAATAATGATATATCTGATTGATCTCATCGATTTCCCCCCGAACGCTTCGCCCATATGGGTATTCGAATTAATACATCCTTCAAAGCTTGCAGTTTTAATGGTGTAATCGGTGAAAAATAGAGAACCCCGAATGAGCGAAGCGAAGTCACATGTAACATAACACCGAGAAATCCTAGAACAATGCCATAGAGCCCTAATGTTCCGGATAAGAACAATATGGGGAACCGAAGTAATCGGATACCATTTGAAAAACTATATCGAGGAATCGTAAACGTCGAAATTCCTGTAATCGATACAATAATGACGACTGGAGCAGAAATCAATCCAGCTTGTACCGCTGCTTGACCGATAACTAAGCCCCCAACAATACTTATGGTAGGTCCTATCTGCTTCGGTAGACGAATTCCAGCTTCCCGTAAGGCTTCAAATATGATTTCCATTACAAAAGCCTCAATCATTGCAGGAAAAGGAACTGATTCCCTCGATGCAGCAATACTCAGCACTAGATTAGTGGGTATCATTTCCTGATGGAAGGTTGTTATCGCAACATACAGCGGCGGAGCAAATATCGCAAATTGAATAAAAAACAATCGAATCCATCTAATAAATGTAGCGATTGGCCATCGCACATAATAATCTTCACTTGCCTGAAGTCCTGTCCAGAAGGTCATAGGCACAACAAGTGCAAATGGACTAGTATCCACAAGAATCGCTACTTTGCCTTCTAGTAATTCAGCCGCCACCACATCTGGACGTTCCGTGTTATGCACTTGGGGAAATGGTGAATAGGGTTGATCTTCAATGAATTCTTCAATATAGGCAGAGTCGAGTACGCCGTCCAATTTTATTGGCTTTAATCTTCTTCTCACTTCTTCAACTAAGGTATCTAACGCGATACCCTTTAGATATGTAATCGCTATGCGAGTCCGGGTATGCTCTCCGATGGTTATATATTCGACTTTTAATTTAGTTGTTTTGAGCCTTGACCTTATCAGACTTAGATTGGTTGAAATTTGTTCGATGAACCCGTCTCTTGGGCCACGTATAACCTGCTCAGATGTCGCTTCCTCAATACTTCTATGGGTTGTAGCAGGAATACAGACTGTCATTACCTGGTTCGTACCTGTCGTGAGAATAGCAGCATAACCTTCTAATACATTTGCAATGATTTCAGCTACTTGGGTAGAGCTCGTGGTTGTTCCGATAGAGAAGATTTCACTTGGTAATTCTCCTGCTCCATTCGGAATCTGATTCTTTGTGATGCTTATCAACATTGGCTTTATGACATGCTCATCCAGCATTTTCATATCAATCAAGTTATCAATATAAACAATGAGCCATTGTGTGTGTTGATTAGATTCTACCTTACGAAAGACAACGTCAGAGCAATCCTGAAAGGCTTCTTTTAAAATGGTTTCGTTCTGCAGAATATTAGATGAAAACTCAATATCCGTAATGTCTTCCTCCAGGCTAATGGTTTTCATTTTCTGAAGACTTTCGTTTTCCTGGGCTTTTCCTCTTTTAAACCATCTCATGAAAGATCCTCCTGATTAACACAATCACTGCTATTATCCCAATTTCAGTAAGAACAATGACAAGAACATTCTCCCATTCCGTTTATTTGTTTTAAAAAAGAAAGATCGCCGCTATTTCTCACATAGCGACGCAAAACAAAAAGCCGCGCAAAGCGCGGCTCTATCAGCTTACGAACAAGTTCTCTAAAATGACCCTTACATCACGAATTTTTCTTTGCAGCTTCTAATCTTGCAACCTCTTCTCGTACACGCGGTGCAACTTCCGTTCCTAAGAGTTCAATGGCTTTCATAACATCCTCATGTGGCATGGTGCCGACAGGCAAATGAAGGAAGAAACGTGAGAAGCCTAAATGCTTGTACATATAAATAATCTTATTGGCTACCGTTTCAGGATCTCCAACGTACAAGGCACCTTCTAAGCTGCGTGAAGCATCAAAGTTTCCTCGGCTGTAATGTCCCCATCCACGCTCTTTACCAAAATAATTAAATGATGCTTGTGTGGATGGGAAATACTTATCAACCGCAAGCGAAGTCGTCTCACCAACATACCCAATGGAATGCACAGCAACCTTTAATTTCGCAGGGTCATGTCCTGCCCGAGCCGCGGCTTCCTTATAGAGCGGAACCAGTGGAGCGAATTGCAAAGGGCTCCCTCCAATAATCGCTAAAACAAGGGGCAGACCAAGTACGCCAGCACGAATGACTGACTCCGCGTTTCCCCCGCTGCCCAACCATATCGGCAAAGGGGTTTGAACAGGACGCGGATACACACCTAGATTCGTAAAGGCTGGTCGATGGCCACCCTTCCAAGTTACTTTCTCCGAATCTCTTAATTTCAATAATAGCTCCAATTTTTCTTCAAAAAGTTCCTCATAATCCTTCAAATCATACCCAAACAATGGGAATGCATCGACCATGGAACCTCGACCCGCGATAATTTCTGCACGCCCATTCGATATGCCATCAAGCGTGGCGAACTGTTGAAACAATCGAACAGGATCAGCTGCAGATAGTACGCTAACCGAACTGGTTAATCGTATCCTTTGGGTTCTAGACGCCGCAGCCGCTAGAACAACGGCAGTTGCGGAATCCCCGAATTCCTTGCGATGATGCTCACCAACGCCAAATATATCTAATCCAACCTGATCGGCCAGAACAATTTCCTCTACAACCTCGCGCAATCGCTGCGCATGACTCATCATCTCACCAGTTTGAGCATCTGGCGTTGTTTCAACAAACGTATCTACACCTATTTCCATTTCAATTCCCCCTACAGGCTAAGTAAAAATCAATTATTCAAAGTAAACAAGTAAACATTAAAAAGATAATGCTATATATAATAATATTATTTAATCTAATAGTAGGATATCTTGATTCAACCCATTTGTCAACCGATAATAAGTGGCAGTATAAAAGCAACGAGTACCAAAAGTATTAAATCAAACGAAATAGAGGAGTTGCTGGAATGCAACTCCTCTACGCTATCATCTTTAGAGCTCGTCTACCAAGCCGAAGCTCCACCGTCAACTGCGAAGTTGGCTCCTGTGATGTAAGAAGCCCTGTCAGATGCAACAAATGCCGCGAGCTCAACAAGCTCCTCAGGTTGACCGAAGCGTTTCAGCAGCGTTTTCTTCGTTATTGCCTCGCGTGCTGCTTGATTGTCGCCAAGGTCGCGGTCACTGGCTGGAGTCAGGAATGGCCCTGGACTGATGGCTACAGCACGGATGCCATGGCGCGCACCTTCAAGCGCGAATTGCCGCGTCATGGCGATGACGCCGGCTTTCGCTGCACAGTGCCCAACCATCGGCGGTGTTTCTCCAGCGATCATCCCTGCCAATGAGGCAACGTTGATGATAACACCGCCACCGCGCTGTACCAAATGTGGCCATGCATATTTGGACACAAAGAATGGAATATCGAGCTCTCCCGCTATAGTCGCCCGCCAATCTTCAATCGAGAAATCGGGCATGGGACCGAATCGTTGTACGGCTGCATTGTTGTAGACTACGTCAAGTCCGCCATAGACAGCCACACTATCCTCAACCATCTTTCGAACTTGTTCCGGGTCTGTCAGATTGATTGGCGCGAGTCCTGCCATTTCACCACCCGTACGACGTACGAGTTCTATCGTCTCATTGTTAGCCTCAACATTAATGTCACAACCAATGACCCTTGCACCTTCTCGTACAAAGGTAAGTGCCGCGGAACGGCCCAAACCGCCGCCTGTGCCCGTTATTAGTACGATTTTATTATCAAGTATTCCCATAAGTGCCTCCTAGATCAGGTATTCGAATTTTATCGGTAAATGGGTGCGCCTAATGGTGCCGAACGTGCTCCCCCATCAACCGTGATTTCTGCGCCTTGCACAAACGAAGATTCATCGGATGCTAGGAATAAGGCAACATTAGCTATCTCCTCTGGATCGCCCATTCGATTAAGCGGTATCGTTCGTGCTTGTGAATCTTCCAGTTTCGCCGTTTCTTCAGGCGTCGTCTTTTTCCAAATGGCTGTGCGTGTTGCACCTGGCACTACCGTATTGACACGGATACCACGCGGCGACAATTCCGATACGAAAACTCTGGCCATGCTGCTGATGGCTCCCTTACTTGCTGCATAGGCTGCTCTTCCCTGAGCACCATCTGTTGCTCGCGTAGAGCCAGTCAAGATGATGGAAGCTCCTTCCTTTAAATGAGGCAGAGCGGCTTGTACCGTGAAGAACACGCCAGTTACATTAACTTTAAGTACCTCCTCGAAAACCGAGAACTCAGTACTGCCTAAAGGCGTAGCAGAGGCTATACCGGCATTCGCATACACAATATCCAGTCTGTCAAAAGCCGTGATAATTTGAGAAACCGCATGTACCATACTAGTTGGATCGGAGGCATCTGCCTGAATAGCAAGAACATTGCTTCCTAGTTCCTCTGCCACCGAATTTAACGTAGTTTGGTTACGGCCTGTAATTGCAACCTTTGCACCTTCTTCCAAGAACAGTTTGGTGGCTGTCAAACCTATCCCACTATTGCCACCTGTTATTAAAGCAACTTTGCCATCAAGTTTTCCCATACGCCTACTCCTTTACTGATTCAAAACATTCACCGAGTTAAGTCAAATCGAAATGGATACTTCCCTCTCGATACCTATTATTCGAAACGAACAACTACATGGCATCGCTTATAATTCCCTATTTGAACGCATATATAACTCATTCAATTCATTTCTAACAGCGCGGCTTCCTACTAGAATAATTAGTATCACGGTCACACTAAGCGATAGCCACTTTTTCATCATTATCATCCTTTACATATTATTATTTTGGTCAAAATCGTAAGTTAACTGTAGCACTGCCCAAATTGTCGAGCTATCGACTTCCCTAACATCAATCTTTCAATTTTGTCATGTTCCAGAAGCCGGAAATGAAACGCTTTGTATCCAAAAACGTAGTAAAACAATAACAAACCTGATTTTGTTTAAAAATTTAGGGTAAGGATGTGAAAGATAGATGCGGAAATGGATGCTTTTCCTTGTTCTACTTTCAACCATATTCGTAAGTGCATGTTCATTGTTAGAAAAAGCGAATCAAACCGTTGATTACGGAACCCAAGCTACCGAACACTTAACGAACTTGCGTGAATTTGCCGAACAAGCGCCTCAAATGATCAAAGATGCCGCTACGAATCCAGAGACAAAACAGGAACTCGAAAATAAATTAAACGCGTTAAAAAAGGAAATTGAACAATTTAATTTGAGCAGTGTCCCTTCGATTGCTAAGGATGTTCATCAGCAAATTGTAGAGAAAAACAAAATTTTGTTAGAAGAGATCAATAAAGTCATCGTGAATGGACATTTGGCACTGGATAAACTTCAGAATTCACAAATTTTAACGACCATTAGTGATGCGGCAAACTTACTAAATCGGATTCAAAATTTAGGCCTTTAGAGGCTGTTCTAATTGCGAATAAACCTATGAACAATGCAAAAAAGCAGCAGACAAAGCCCCGAATAAGGGGAACTTTATCTGCTGCTTTCATTTTGAAGACGTTAGAGACGTTAACGATCCAACATTCGCATCACAACGGTTACAGCTTCCGCCCTCGTTGCCACACCCATAGGCTCAAAGGCATTATTCTCGCGGCCGCTTATGAGCCCCAAGGAAACTGCTAACGAGATTGCTGGCTGCGCCCAAGCTGGGATCTGTGAACTGTCACTAAAGTTAGTTGAGGACGACAGCTGCTCTTTGGGAGAATAGGCTCTGATTAGCATTGCAACCATTTCCGCACGATTAATCGGTTGATTAGGTCGCAATGACTGATCCTCATAGCCTTGGAGAATCCCTGCTTCTAAGGCTGCCCCTAGCTCTCCATTTGCCCATGCCGGGATGTCCGCTTCATCGGCGAAATTACGGGCATGCGGTTCTCCCTTCAACCCAAGTGCGCGAACCAACAGAGCAGCGAATTGCATTCTCGTCATGGGTTCATCAGGCTTGAAGCTGCCATCTGAATAGCCGTTCACGATGCCTTTGGAAGCAGCGCGCGCGATGGCATCCGATGCCCAGTGATTCGGTGCATCCGTGAATTTCACCGGTGGCGCAGTTGTCTCCGACGGATCCTTTGGATTCGTAGGTAACGGTGTAGTCGGTTTTGTTTCCGGTTTCGGCACAGGTGCCGGGTAATAACCGGACGAAGAATTCGATGAGGACTCGTTGCTTGCCGGCGGCTTAGGCTTTCCTGCCATAGGACCTACATCGACAGCCCTAAGTGGCCGTTGCACCCGTTCCGTTGTCGGATCGTACTCATCCGCACCTGCATCGGCAGTATGCGTCCGTCTCTGTCCATCCATATCATCCGATGGCAAGTAAGGTCCTTGAGCCGCATCAACTGCTGGGCTCAGCGGTGATAACCGGATGAGTCCGTCACTTCCGCGAACCAGCTTAAGATCACCTTTGTACGTAGCGCTTACAACGGTCGCATTAGCCGCAATGGCTGCAAGACCATCCGTCATATTGCCGACATACGCTGGTCGGCCATCGCCTGTAATATCTTTGGATTCGTTGAATATCGTTCCTGCGTTGCTGAAAATGACATTATTATAAATAGACGTTCCTGTTGGCTGAAACGTGCGTTGAGCTAGTTTCACCGCTGAAGCTTTCTCACCTAAATTGATAATCGAATTATTATAGATTTGGACGTTATACTGCCGCCAATGTCCGCGAAGCAACTCTTGTTGTCTCTCCGCTGAAAGGCTCCTCAGCTCTGCGAAATCGTTGGGCCCAGTTCCCCAATGGATCACTGGATTCGTGCCTCCGTCTGGCCCCGCGTCTTCCGTTCCGCCATCTAACTGAATGGCATCGTCGGTAAGACCTTCCATGTAATTGTTATAAATCTTATGATCATTTCCATAGATACGGAATCCGCTTGTTCCAGGCTTTTTGCCATCCGCAATGATGAAATTGCCGTAGAAACTGTTACGATGACCATGTCTTGCAACCATCCCGCCAAATGAATTAAGAACCGTGTTGTACCGAATGGTATTGTCGCTGCTTTTAACCGAAATGATCTCGTCTTCGCCATTCAATCCGTCAAACAAATTGTATTGAACCGTGACATGACCAGGAGCCAAGGATAGCCCAGAAAGTCCAAGACGGATCGCTTCTAATCCATTGGTCACACGTGGACCAATATCATGAAAGTGATTGTATTCAATCACATCATACTGTGAAACTGCATTCTGACCATCGTAAGTCATTACCGCACCAAAACCAGTCTTGGGTCCGATATCGTTGTAAGCGATCCGGTTATGACTGCTGATGCCCTCTACCCGAATATAATGCCGGTCTGTTCCACCATCCGTTAGCAGCACTGAATTCGGTGAATGTGATGTTTCTCCTGTATATACCGGCCCATTCGGATCATAATTACTGCCATAACGGCAACTATTCTCAACACCGATCACACACCATATTTGCTTGTTGGACCCATTCTCCGATTTTGTAAAACGGTATTGCTGACCCGTTTCATCCAACGCAAATGTATTCCGTAATACGGATATATTGCTGGAATCGAACAGTTGTACACCTGGGTGCACCCCCTGCAGAGACTCTATACGGTTATCAGAAACATTTCTGCTCCGAAGTGTATCTTCACCGTTCACCGAGCCGCCGCCAGAACGGAAAGTAAGCCCCTCCACCTCAACATAGTTGGCGTTCTCAAGATGCATGTAACTATCTCCAGCGATGATTGCCTTCCCTTGTTCGGCTGCAATAATTCGAATCGGTAGTGCGGCTGTACCTGTCTTATCTTTAATTACGAAAGGACCATTTTGTTGGTAGGTACCGTTTTGCAGTTCAATCGTCATCCCTTTGGTGGCTTGATCTAGTGCCGACTGTAACTGATCCGCAGTACTGACCTTCACAATCTGAATGGGAGGCAACGACTCGACTGGCTTATCGCCAGCTTGCGGCGGTCCTGCAGGTGCTGTTGGTTCCTTGATTTCAGGCACTATGCCTGTGTAGAGTTCAACTTCAGTTAGGCTATTCCAGTTACCGGAGCTTCCGGATGCTGTGTTCCCGTAGCCAACAAGGCGCAAATATCGTAAAGATGAAGGATTGCTTATCGCATAAGGCTGTATAATTTCATCACCAGCCTTCAAAACACGGCTTTTCCTTTTAGTCAACAGTACAGTAGGATTCTGAAAATCTGCTTGATTCGAGCCGATTAACTCAAAATTGGTTTGACGATCCACTGCGTTTAAAAAAGCTATATTCAAATAAGTGATCTTCTCAGGTTGTCCCAAGTCGAACTGCAGCCACTCCCCCTGTCCTGATGCGGACCAGCGGACATCCGTATCCCAGATCCCATCCACCACATTGGCGGGAATATTCGTCGTGTTCGGTTGATAAGAACTTGCCGTAACAGTACTTGCATTCTGCTGGATCTGACCGTTCGTTCCTTTAGCCGATAACCGATAAGCTTGCAACGTATACGTATTCGTAGCATCACCGTTTGCTAATCGAATCGTAATCTTGTTCACACCTGGCTCTAAAGGCAACTGCGTCAAATCATTCACCGGTTGTTGAAGACCCACGTTATTACTCAGAGACACAGATGTCGAAATGCCAGCACTGGCTTGCAGATCTAGCCGGATTGAATTAACATCCTGTGGAACAATCACCTCATAGCCGTCCATCTTGGATGGTATAAATGTAGCATTCAATCCCAGTTTTTGTACGCCCGCCCATACGTCAAGACTGGAGAGTTGGATAGCAGGCATTTTTTCAGCAAAAGTGAAATACGTTCCGTCTGCCAGATCAGCATCCACAGCATAATAGGCTCCCCCATGCAGCTCCACTGGGCTCAACGTATGCGGAATCGCATTGCTAAAATCACTACTGCTACTTGTCAAAAGCAGACCGCCAAGCGGCAGCATCCCTTCTGGGAAGGCCACTTGCACCCTGCCGACATTGCCGGTATTCTGGACCTTCCATGTTCGTGATGATTGCTTAAAGCCAGCCCCATAGGGTGCGGATGCCGCGGTACTTCCATTATCTCCCCAGATGAGATATTGCTTATCAGCTAGCGGTTGTTTCGCACTAATAATGACTTGCGATGATGCACGCGTATCGCTGCTTCGACTTGATTCTTGCACCAGTGCACCTTCTTGATCCCTTACGATTCCTGCTACGTTATTGGCATATCCCGTGTTGGCCGCTGCCGACCATACGACTCGCGAGGAAGGGCCAGCCGAGACATAATCTTTTTCTTTCAGCGGTGTGCCGAACTTGAGGGCCATATAGGTCTGAACTTGATTTTGTTGTAAATCGGTAAGCCCCTCACCAAACACGATCATCTCTCCGACTTGTCCATCGTAGCCGGAGCCTCCTGCGAGAGCCGATCCAAGGGACATCGGATTACTCCCAACTCCAGCCATCGGAAGTCGCGGTTGTGATGATTTAACGATCGTTTGCCCATCTAGCGTGATTGCTTGATAAACGACATTTGTTACGCTCGGTTGCGTTTCATACTGGAAGCCCCAACTGTTGTATTGCAGCGGTGGCACTGGATTCCCCGTTGTGATTCGTGGGTTACCGGATGTGACAGCCCCAGAATCCCATAGAATTTGCGAGGTATTTGAAGAAACGAAAGGGATATACGCTCCGAACCTCCCGTTCCCTTGTAAAGTTTCATAAAAAATTTGTGAAGTTTGATTCGTTACAGAGATGCCGCCAGTCACCACAAATACACTCGCACGATTAACGATTTCATTCTGTTCAAACAAACCGTCCCTATCCAATAAGAGACTTCCGTTACCTGACCGAATAAATTGCACCGATGGCCGATAATTAAGCAGAGGATTGGACGTTACATATTTCGGCTTCGTCCTTGGAGCTTTGTCGCCAACCGTCCCATCATTTACGAAATGATTGCCTTTCGGGCTGCTATCCCTCCATTCCGTTATTTCACCATTCCCGTTAAGGGTCATGCTAGCTGCATCTGCTTTCAGCCATAATTTCAGTAAGTTTGCGTCGACGCCGCCTGGCGTTCCAGTTTCAGCGGCAATCGCATACGATTTAGTGATGCTTACTGGTAATCCTCCAAATGTTAACATGGCTGCCAACAGCATGCTGACTGTTCGTTTTGCATTAAACCTCGATTTCTTTATCAATTAATCATCACCTCTTCTTTATTATCTTGCTCCTCGACAACAACCAGACAAGCGGTCAGAGCAACTACACACATCTTATGGAAACCCTTACAAAACAGAAATCGTTAAAACCTCAAACGTACCATCAAAATCGCAAATTTCACTGTTCAATTGTTAAAGGGAACCATTAATTTAGAAAATAAGCTATACATGTGACTTTTTCACATGTATTTAGCCTATTAATGGCAAAAAAAATGACTGCCTAAGCAGCCATTTTCAAATCATTCGAGCTCATTAAATTTCCATTACACAGCACTATTACTTCTTCCTTACGTTCATTTGCGCTCCCCAAAGAATAAACGACTTACGCGTCTGGAAAAATCTTCGATTCGAAAACTTGTTGTATCTATTCGGTTATACCAGTTCGTGATGGTTTCCAAGATCCACAGAGGTACCTGAACATCGCCAATCAGAGGATAAAATTGATTATAGGCCCACACTAAGTGCTCCCAGCGATTATCGTTACCTTCTTTGATATACTCGGATACATCAAGAACTTTTCCTCTTCCCTCATGCATAAGAACGTTCTTTAGATGAATGTCCCTCGGGTTCAGCCCCTTGCTTCGTACAAACTCTCGGGCCTCTTCAATGTCTTTGATGACTTGCTCAGGAACATGAACACCTTGCAGTAGGCAATCGAATAGCGTAACTCCTTTTTCAAAACTTAAAACCAAAAAGTTAGATCCTACGCCATAACAGCGCGCGAAAAACGGTGATTCCGATAAACGTTCATAAATACCCGCTTCCACGTCCTTCTTTGCTAAAGCTTTGTCCGAATATACTTTATATGCATAATTAGGTGTGTTTGGATGATAAAAAACTGCGGCATCCGTTCCAATGCCGATACAACGTAGCTCTTCAGAAAACCTAATGACCGAAACGGGTTTATTGGTATCGTAGCCAACGATCTCAACATCCTTCAAGGCTTCCTCAGCTTGTTTCCAATCAGGTTTCATCGCCATCTTCTCCTAGTTGTTGATTCGAATCAAGATCCGCCAACATGACTTCTGCATTGAAAATTTTTACAACTCTATACGTTTTTAAACAGTGAAAGTTTCAATCTCCTGTCAGTTCATCTCCAACCTCAACGTAACCAACTTAGGCTAAAACATAAAAAAGCTGCCAAGTGAACACTCGCAGCTTTCGTTTACAGCGCTATTTTTCCCTTATTATTGTTTCACAAAATGTTGGTCAGTTTCTCCTGAAATCAAATTTCTCATAGGGCATTTTTAACTTATGGCCATTAATTTGAACTGTATCTTCATCCATCCAAACGATATGTACATTCTCTTCTCTATAATTCCAATAGATATTCTTTGTCTTCTTGTCATTCTTGTTGAAAATGAGCTCTGCCCTTACTGCCAAACCAGTCGTTGCCCCTCCATTAGTAAGGTAAGCTCTGATCGTATAGGTACCGTTAGGAGAGTTGGATTGATCAAGTAAAGAACCCGTAGGAAGTCGATTCATATCAAAGAATGCCCAGTAGATGCCATATCCTATTATGCCAATGACCAGTAATCCAATAAAAACCAAAAACGTGAACACCTTTTTTTTAGTTCGTTTTATTTCAAAAGCAATCCTTGGTTCTTCGTCTGAAAATGTCACATTTTCCTCCACAATTGAAAAAGCTCTTTACTATTTTATTAAAGTATACCATTATTTCACAAATGTTCGTAAAGAAAAAGGACTGCCATACGGCAGCCCTCTAGATTCAATAAATTTATTTTACCCAAAGCAGTGGCTGCCGGATGGCAATGTTACGACGAATCTCCATATCTGTAGGATCGGGATCCAGGCTGTTCCATAGGTCCATATATGCCTTATTGTCATCGGCAAGTCCAGCAAATAGCAAGAATGACATCTTAGCTGGCCAGCCCTCGAAATGTTCCACGTCGGGTGAATATGGCCAAGTCGATTTGTCCCTCAAATATGGGAACAGATACGCTAGGCCTCTGCGAATGCCTCGACCATCAGGCAGCTCGAAGTTCCATAAATTATCCTCTGGCGTCGAAAGAATGTGACACAGTGTCACCATGTTATCCAGCACAAAAATCGCATACCCATACGGTTTAGTACGTGCTAACTCACGCGGAAAGCTGCCATCCGGGTCCATTTGGTCTGGGAGCAGCGACTCCTTGTACATATGCGTACACATTCGAAGCATGTCTTCGTTTTGGGTAAACCGAGCAAACGAAGCAGCTTGTACGACCCAGCAGACCCCATGGTTATTACCCTCATTCATCTCTTCTATTCCATTCTCATGTGTGCTCATCCATGTTAAATAGTCAGCAAACCACTTCTGAAGTCCTTGATAGATGTCAGTGGTCATAAATGAGGATGCGCTCAGCGCTTCAATGGCGACGGGGATATCGATCAAATGCAAGGTATCAATGATACCGATGCCTCTGCCCTCGCAGATACCTGGTATCGCTTGCGCGTAAAGAAGATGTGGATTCATTTTCGTAGATTCATGCAAGAAAAACACCGTTAAGAACAATACAGCTTTCTCTGCATATACCTCGTTGCCAGTCACAACATACCCAGCGGCCAAATTCGCCACATGTGTTCTCATCTTACGTAAAAGCAAACGATGGCTATTGAAATTATTGGGATTACTTTCACCATCGAGACGAATATAGGGTAATCCGTCTGCCGTATCGGGATTAGGCCACCAGTAATCACCGTTTGAATAATAATCATGAAGCCCCCCTACACTTTGGCTGGCAATCGCATCTGTAATTGAAATCGGACTTTCTAACATGGACGCCTCAGCTTGTTTAATTATCCACTTCGTATCAAAAAAGGATAGACGATCCTTGTGATCACTTGCTTTTGTACGGCCCATCATGAATGTATCCTCTCCTTGTACGGTACTTTCTGCTTACTGATAGGTTAGTTATGCGTTTCACAATCGATCATGACATGGATGGTGTCACCTTTATGCTCATTACGCAGCTTAAACGCATCAGCAATCTGACTTAAGTGGACGACATGCGTAATCATTTCTTCCGTATTGATTAAGCCATCCAGTACAAGCTGCAATCCTTTATCGAAATAATGACGATTATCGATGTCCCGTTTGGGTTCTGTCGAAAAGATATCGAGTCTTTTCTTATGTACTTTAAAGAAATCGACCGGCTTATGGCAAGTCCCAATGCATCCGTACATAACGATACGCCCATTCTGAGATGCGGCATCGATGGCATCAACCATGCCGTCCCCTTCCAGCAAGCAAGGAATAACGACATCAAAGCCATCAGGGAAATCTTTCCCTACGATATCCATGGTGTTTGCATCTGGAGAAGGAAGCTTATAGGTATGCGTTGCCCCATACTTGCGTGCTAATTCTAGCTTCTCGTCAAACAGATCCGTTACAACAAGATTACGTGGACTGTATAAGCTTATTACCTGCGTCATGACTAAGCCACTGACACCTTGTCCTGTGATCAGCACATTTTTATGAGGCGAAATATCGCCAAGCTCTGCCGCATGAATAATACCCGGAAGCACTTCAATAAGCGAGCCTTCGATCAGTGGTAACGATTGTGGCAAGACTTTTACAGAGAAAGGTGTACAGATGACATATTCTGCAAATGCCCCCCAAATATAGCGTAAGGCGACTGGATCCCCTACTTTAAGGCCAATGACATTGGGTCCTAATTTATCGATGATACCTGCAACTTCATGCCCAAGCCTTGTGGGATAGGAGACAAACTCTGGTTCACGTGCCCCGCGAAATACTTCTAGATCACTGCCACAAATACCTACCCATTTCACTTTAACACGTACTTCCCCTTCAGCTGGTTCGGGAATTAGCGCTCTTTTTAACGTGATTTGCCCAATATCCTCCACAACAGCGCACAACTGTGTCCCCTCTCCCTCATAATCAACCAGCTGCATGGGCGGAACTGTCATTTTTCTAACCATGTATTGGACTCCCCTCACTTAATTTTTTCGTAATATGAGTTGCCATGCGTTTATATCCTTCCGCGTTCGGATGCAGCTTGTCTGGAAGTAAGTCAACATAAGCCTCTCCAAAAATATCTAACCCATCTACATAAGAAATGTGGGTATCCCCGTAAGATGTCAGTATCTTGACTGCTTCTTGGATCTCATTCCTCATGATTACTAAGTTCATGCCTACTGCGTTTTCATCCGTTTCTCTATGAGGACAATAAATTGGCGAAAATAGAAAGATTGGCGTACAGCGATGCTTCTCCCGAATAATGGATACCATACCCATAATGGCAGCACGAAACGTTCGAATATTTAAACTGTTGTTCCCCATTACATTAATGCCGAGACACAGTGAAATAACATCTGCCGGGAGGTCTCGAATGACACGAGCAACCATCGGTTCTAGATGACATTGTCCACCGAATCCTAGACAAGTCAGGTCCCATCCTTTGTTGCGAGCTACGATCGCAGGCCAAGTATGTGCTGGACTTTCAGCAGCATTGCATTGTGTAATCGAACTGCCATAGGTAACCCACCGAGGCTGATTGTTGAGTACAGGAGTGGCCAATGCTCCGTCCTCGATTTGCAGCGTAATGACATGAACGACCGATTTTTGTGAGAAATAAATCTCTACTCGTTTCATATCACTAGGTAAGTTTGAGAATAAACATATTTCTTGCCCTGCTAGTAAAGCGTAAGTGCCGTAGAATTGATCTTCAATAACGATGTCAAATTGTCTATCTTGATCCGTACTAGCGACATGCAGTTCCACTGAAGTGGTATCACTAAGGAAAGCAAATCTTACACCCGCTGCTTCCCCTGCTTTCTCCACTAATTTAAGATCATATAATCTGAGCTGATCATGAGGCAATCGCCATGGTTGGAGTCCCGTTTCTTTCGTTTCAATGGAAACGGCACCCCGAAACCACGTATTATCAATTTCAATTGTTTGCATATTTGCCAATCACCTTTCAATCTGAAATAAGAAGATCCCTAAAGCAAAAAAGTCGCATGTAAGCGACTTTTTATGTAACAGCTTGCAGCGTTCCAGCTACGAGGTAACAGGCAACACGGCTTTATCTTGCAGAATATCACCGCAATCCTGCATCCAGGATGCTAATTCAGAGGCTAGACGTTCGATGGTCTCTGCATGTGAAGGATCTTCAGATAAATCCTGAGTTTCCCATGGATCGTTACATAAATCGAACAGCTGAATGCGTTCCGTTCCTGCGTTCGTAATTGGCGAACGATAATATCGAATCAGCTTCCATTGCCCGTCTGTGACCATCCGTTGAACATCTCGATACACGGAGCCCACGACGCTGCGAACGCCTGTGATTTCACCTGCAAGAACCGGATGCAGACTGATGCCTTCCGTTTCGTCTGGCAGGTCCACATTACATAGCCCAGCAACCGTTGGGAAAATATCGATATTACTTGCCAGCGCACGTACCTGCTTGCCCTCCGGTACGCCTGGCCCTCGGAATATAAGGGGAATGCGCACGCTGTGCTCGTAAAGGTTTTGTTTGCCCATCAGTCCATGCTGACCAACCGCTAAGCCATGATCCGCTGTATATACGATGAGCGTATTGTCATAGATGCCCTTTTCTTTTAACGCATCGACAACTCTACCAATCTGCGCATCCAAGTGGCTTATCATTGCATAATAATCGGCCATATGCTGACGAATTTCATCCTCGTCCCTCGGCAATCCAGCAAGCTTCTCATCCCGCACAACCATATCACCTGTATCGAAAGGATGTTCTTGTACAAAGTTCAGAGGCAGCTTAATATTCGTCTTGTTGTACATACTTGCATACGGCTCAGGTGCGGTTCGTGGATCATGCGGTGCCGTAAATGCGGTATACAGGAAGAACGGTCGTTCTTCCTGATACTCCTCGATGAAGTTGACGGCCGCGTTAGTAAACAACTCAGTAGAGAACGTATTCTCCATATATTCCAGTTCCTTCGGATATATACCGGTTGCGTCATAATCATACACAGGAACTTGGGTATGATCGCTCATTCCGTGAAAATGAAGCTTATCTCCCCCTTCGAAACTCCGGGTGAGACTTGCCTTGTCGTTATGCCATTTGCCAACCGCATGTGTGTAATACCCTGCCTCACGCATCGTCTGCGCCATAAGACGAACATCCGAGCGAATTACGCTCGAATGTTCTCGGATCTTCATATCTTTGCCGATCGTCGCCCGGAAGAGCGGAATACCCGTATGGACGCATGCTCGGCTCGGCGCACAGACCGCTCCAGTTAGTGCACCGAATATATGTGTACTCCGACATGCTGTCCCGCTGGCCACTAATGAATCCAATACCGGTGTTTGCAACGATTCACTACCGAATGCACCAATAGCCTCGCCACGATGATCATCCGCAATAAGAAATACGACATTGGGTCTTCCAGCCAATTGCTTCTTGATGTGTTCCTCTTTCATGTTAACCCTCACTCTCAAGCGACTTCATGTGATTTGATTCCGGCTGTGCTTTACTTCTTTGATTTATACTGGGTATAAGCTTCTTGATAAATTTCCAAATAACGTTTAATGTTCATTTTGTCCAACGTGCTCAAGTAGTTGTTCCACTCTTTTTCAACGTCCAGTGAGCCTGTCACTGTTTTAGCAAAAAATTCAGTTCTATAGTCTGTTAGTGTTTTCTCCAGCGTTGAAAGCTCTTCAGCCTGTTCGTTAGTGAAGAATAATGGCGGTACAATTTTGCTTGGGTTAATTTGGAATGGCTCGTATTTCTTCGTTTCATTATATAAAACAAGTTCAAGTGAGTTTTTCGGATCTGCCGCCACGCTTAAGCGCAACTCATTCGTACGTAGCGATGGTCCTGCCTGAGCCCAATGTATGTTTTGCAATTTGCCAAACGAGACGATCGGTTTCCATACTGCTTGCTTCCCATTTACGCCAAGTTCTCCTTGGGCTGGACGCACCCACTCTTGATCCGGACGGCCTTGTGTACTGCGAAGTGTTGCTTCCTCCGAGAGGAGCAAATCTGCTAAACGGAATGCGGCAGCTGGATTTTTCGCTTTGTTCGTGACCACGTATTGTCCTGCAGACACCGCAAATGGATTGAACGCAGTTGAACGAACACCTGTCGGTCCTTTAAGTGGCGGCACGGAGATATAATCTTTAAATCTCGCGTTATCCACTTCAACGAATACCGTTTGATTTTGTGATGCAATGGCGCCCACGATTGGGATCTCCGGGTTCATGCCCATTTGTTTCAGTTGATTTCTGTCCTGTGTAAACGTTTGCGGAGAAATTAAACCTTCAGCAAACATTTTATTCAAATACTTTAAAGCCTCTTTCCACTCTGGTTGATTAAAGGCCACTTGAACCTTGCCATCCTTCACATAGCGCAGGTTAAAATCCTTCTCGATAAACGCGCTTGGCAGGAATAAATCCAACGTGGATGATGGCCCGTTGGTAGCGCCAACTAATGGAATCTCATCTGCCTTACCGTTTCCATTCGGATCTTTTTCTTTAAAAGCTTTCAACACTTGATAAAACTCTTCCGTCGTTTCAGGCATTTTCAATCCGAGTTTGTCTAACCAAGGCTTATAGATCCACATCTTTTGACCGAGGGAGCAATGGTAGCACTCATTCACCTGGGGTACGGAATAAATTTTGCCATCTGGCATCGTAATCAAATCTTTGACATAAGAAACCTGACTAAACATTTTCTTCATCTCAACGCCGTACTTATCGATATAGGGATTCAGAGGAATAAACACGCCATCTTTCCCATAGATCGACTGCTGCACGGGGGAAACACCCATATTTAACAGTACATCTGGATAGTCACCACTGGCAAGTGAAACGTTCAGCTTCTCTGCAAATGTTTTTTCAGGTGCGACTTCCCAATCGATATGAATATTGGTTTTCTCTTCCAGCCACTTGGTAAACTCGTTCGTTGCAAAGTTTTCAACAATACTGGAACCTTTGACCATCACCTTGAGCGTCGTTTTTTCTTTGGTAATTGGGAATTCACCCGCTGGCGTTACTAGATCATCAACGATAGCTTCGGTCTTCTGAACTGCGTCTTTTTGTCCACTGTCCGAGCAAGCACTGAGAAGTACTACTGAAGCCGCCGTAATGGCTACTAATGCATTTAACCCTTTTCTCATGTAAAAAACCTCCCTTTAGCCTTTTAGTGAACCAATCATCATGCCTTTAACAAAATGTCGTTGTATGAATGGATAGATGATGAGCACGGGCAGCGTAGACACAACGATAAGGGAAAATTTCAATAGTTCCCGCAAACCATCTCGTGCCGCTTGATCGGCAATGTCGGTTATCATCGACGCATCGACCTCGTTTTGCACCAAAATATCCCTTAATACCAATTGAAGCGGATACAACTCTTGATGTTTCAAATAAAGCAGAGCGCTAAAATATTGATTCCAATGACCAACTGCGTAGAACAAGGAAATGACAGCTATGATTGGACCTGACAACGGAATTACAATTTTTCTTACAAAGGTAAAATCACTGCAGCCATCCATTTGAGAAGCTTCAAGCAACTCATCTGGAATCGTTGTTTGGAAATATGTTCGGGCAATAATCATATTCATAACGCCAAGCGCTCCTGGAATAATTAAGGACCACCTTGTGTCAATCATTCCCAGCTCTTTGACAACCAGATAAGACGGGATCAATCCGCCAGAAAACATCATGGTGAAAACAAACAAAGCCATGACCGCATTGCGTGGCATAAAATCTTTCCTCGATAGCGGATAAGCTGCTATGAGTGTAAATAGCACATTAATCGTCGTTCCTACTACGGTATAAAAGACCGAGTTCAAGAAACTCGACATAATCAACCGATGTTTAAATACCGCCTCATATCCCGCTAACGTCGGCTCTACTGGAAACAACCAGACTTTCCCGGAAATGACTGCTGTGGATGAGCTGAAGGAAGCACTTACAATGTAAACTAGCGGGTATAAGATTGTGATCGTAAATACAAAAAGGATGATGTAATTCAGAATGGTAAACAGCCTGTCATCTGCACTTTCTTTAATATTTCCCGTCATTGATGCGCCTCCTTATTACCACAGACTCGTTTGTCCCAGTTGTCTAGCTATCCGATTAACAAGAACAAGTAAGATTAAATTTATTACTGATTTAAACAATCCAATCGCAGATGAATAGGAATAGTTGATGGCTGTAGATGCCAAGCCGACTTTGTACACAAACGTATCAATGACCTCTGATGAGCTCATATTCAACGGATTCTGCAGCAGCAATACTTTCTCAAAGCCGATATCCAACACATGACCAGTGTTCATAATTAGCAGAATTACGGCAACCGGTAGAATACCCGGTATGTCGACATGCCACATGCGCTGCACTTTATTGGCGCCATCTACAACTGCTGCCTCATGAAGTGAAGGATCGACAGCTGCAAGCGCTGCCAAATAGATAATGCAGGAAAAGCCAACGTTTTGCCAAATACCCGACCAGACAAAAACGTGCGAGAACCATTCAGGTATTCCCATAAAATTGATGGCGGGTAGTCCGAAATACTTCATGATCGTTTGAACGAGACCCACGCGAGGATCCATCATTTGCAGAATGATACCTACCATGACGACGACCGAAATAAAATGCGGTGCATACGTGACCATTTGTACGGTTTTCTTAAAGTAACGCGAATTTACGTAATTCAATGAAAGCGCGAGAATGATGGGAAAAGGAAAGCCTGCAAGTAAACTATAGAGGCTGAGCACAATCGTGTTTTTCATAATTCGAACGAATTCATACGAATGAAAAAAACGATCAAAATGCTTCAATCCAACCCAGTCACTGCCCCATACTCCTTTTGTCGGGATATAATTTTTGAACGCAATCAACGCCCCATACATCGGTACGTATTTAAAGATGAGCAAATAAATAATCGGCAGCAGCATAAGCAGGTAGAGCTGCCAATGATTCGATGCGTTTTTCTTCAATCGGAACAAGTAATTTTCCTTTTTACTAACGGTTGTAGACAAAGTGCCATTCTTGCTAGCCGAAATTTCCATAAATCCCTCCCCATTTCGATGACCATGACTCGTTATGTTTGATGTACTTCTGTATGTAGCATACAAAATGATGGGTAGCCGAGCATTGTGTTCATTTACACCGCTATGACTTTTTTTGCACTGGACGATGGCATACGAATCGTAACTTTCGTGCCCCTTCCAAGTTCGCTTTGGACAGAAAGCCCATATTGCTGGCCGTAGACCATTTGAATCCTGTTATGTACATTGAGGAGCCCAATGCTGCCCTCAAATGTTGGTTGCGAATCCACGAGTCTCTCCTGTCGGCTGTTCTGCAGTCGTGTGTTTAATTGCAGTAGCGATTCCACTTCTATTCCACAGCCATTATCTTGTACAACAACATAGAAATCAGCATCATCTTTCCAGGCGTCAATAATAATGGTGTGTGTATCCTCGATGCCATAAGGAAACGCATGTTTAAATACATTCTCAACCAAGGGTTGCAGCGTCAAACGAACCATGCTGTCCAACAAATAGTCCGTAGAGATCCGAACATCAATCTCAAATTCACGCTGATTGCGATATTTCATAATCGACATGAAATAAAGAATGTGTTTAAGCTCATTCGCTACCGTAATTTCTTCCAAATCTGTGCGAATGGAGTAGCGCAGCATATAGGACAAAGAACGAACGATATCTTTGATCTCGCTAGATTTTTGAATGACAGCATAACAAATAATTATTTCTAACGTGTTATATAGAAAGTGCGGGTTAATTTGTAATTGCAGTGATTGAAATTCAGCCTGCTGCCGTTTCATTAAATTGTCCTGATTGCGCAGCTCGGTCTCGTAAACACGCTCAACTAGCTCTTCCAGTCGAGAGACCATCGTATTGTAGCTGATAATCAGCTGATCCATCTCATCAAGGCTTCCCGTAAGCGGAACGCGGGTCCATAAACCTTTTGCCGTCTGACGCATCCCATTCTCAAGTAGTCGAACAGGACGAACGATCGCTTGACCGAATCGATAAGCTAACAAGGTTGCCAGTATCAAAGTAACGATACCAACAATTAGCGTCGTTTGTCGCAAGTCTGAGATCGGCTGACGCTGTTCAGAAACGGACATGCTGGCAACCAATGTCCATCCGGAATAGTCTGATTTTCGACTAAAGAAGACTCGCCCCGGTTCTCCGGGCAACTCAAATATTTGATCTGTTTTGGCCTCAACCGTATTGTAAAAATTACCATTTAGCTGTTTCCCGATACGACCTGGATCTGGATGATAGAGTATTTTCCCGCGATCGTTGACGATAAAGAAATACCCGGATTCTCCGAGTTTTATGCCCTTCCATAGCGTGTTTAATTCCCCAATTTTGAGTTCCAAGCCCATTATGCCTTTGAATACGGTCGAAGAGGTGCGATCCGCTAATTTACGAATGAGCGTAAGATGACCATCCAGAAATCCGGAATCTTGTATCATCAGCTTACCGTTGATCCTATCGTCTTCCTTCATCTGTTCCACATATTCTTCAAAGCCTTTGTAATTAAAAGGGACAATGTGGACATTGAAATCCGTTGCCTGAAAACCGTTATACCCGACGATGTAGGTCATCGATATTTCCGGGTTGTTAATGAGAACAGGTTGAAATACTCCTTTCATGGCCACTTCGGATGAATAAAACCCAGATGTTGAATGATAAGGTAGATCCAGTGCTTCTTTTACCACAGGTGATATCAGAATAGAAAGCGTTGCTCTCTCATAACTTTTCAGAAATAAATCAGTTTCATGTAACACATTATCCACGATTTGAGTTAGCAGCCCTTCGTACTGATTCTCCAATTCGTTGGACGATCGCCAATAGCTAGTGACCCCCAGTGTCACCAAGGCTAACGTGATAATAATGATGAAGGAAATATACACTTTGCGTACCAATCTGCTGTTCATTACTTGATCCCAAGCACACCGCGATATTCCGTGGGGGAATAGCCGGTTGCCTTCTTAAATACTCTGGAAAAATGGGGATAGCTTTCATAACCAACCTCGGCTACAATATCGATGATTTTGAAGTGCGGTACGGCAAGCAGCTGCTTCGCTTTATCAATTCGTTTACGCATCCGATGTTGTACAAAAGTCTCGTTCGTATGTTTCTTAAAATAATGACTGAAATAGGTTGGCGTTAGGCCTAGTTTCCCTGCAACCTTGTCCAGTGAAAGTTCTTCATCAAAAAGATGCTCATCAATGTATTGAACAGCCGCCTCCAAAACGTCGATTCTTTCATGATTACGGTATTCGCTCAGCCGCCCAATCCAGCTTCTAATTTCGATCTGAAAGCATTCATAGGTCATTATGTTGAGAGCATTCTCTTCTAAAAGCGGTTTTGCCTCTATCCGGTAAGCTCCTCTAGCATTCAATTTCTTATGCAGCAGCCTGACAGCGTCGGATACACGCAGATGTTGTTGATGCTCCGTTTTCACATCGAACAACTTCCTCTTTCCCTCCTCAAGCAGCTCCTCCACGTGATCCCTATCCATGAGCCAAACGGCTTCCTCCAATTGATCGATCCACTGTTCAAAATGCGTGTAGGAAATCAGAGTTGCTTCCTGCATGGCAAGCATTTTATCCAATACAGGGAACAGTTCAATCTCTGTAATAGGTTTTAATAAATATTCTTGCACGCCATATGACATGCACTTCTGAGCATATACAAAATCGCCATAACCGGAGAGCACAACGACTTTGGTAAATAGTTTTAATTGTTGAATATTTCGGCATAGCTCTAATCCGTCCATCCGAGGCATTCGAATATCCGTCAATACAATGTCTGGAGGGTTTGCCATAATGTGCGACAAAGCGGAGGCACCATCCGTAAACGTATCGATCTCACTAAACCGTTGATATTCACCGATGAGTGTTTTGAGGCCAATTCCGATAATAGGTTCATCGTCTACAATACAGATTCTAGTCATTCGGTTGCCCCCTGTTTCATAATGAAATCCTGTAATCGCCTCTGCAAGAGCTCCATACCTTTATTATGTTACGATTTGCTTTTAGCTGAATACCCATCAAAACCTGAACAACGTCATCAAAATCGCAACTATGAACCCTTAATTATCGAAATGTGTATGCAAAATAAAGAGAGACCACACGGTAAGGCTTACCGAGCAGTCTATTGATGCAATGTCATTATTGAATTGGCAGCCCATAAAGACGCCAAGGTTTGTTTCCTCCAAAGTAGCCGCACATATGACGCTCTGCTGGTACAGGTTCGACTTCCCAAGAACCCGCATCGGCAAAGTCTGCACGATAGAGCACAGCTTCTTCACCTTGCGGCAAATCAAGCTCATACACACCACCGCCTATTGAATGATGCTGTACGGTCGAACTTGCTGACAAACGAACGTCTCCCGTCATGTCTGTTTTCAAGCGGCATGGTTGTCCGGCTAAGCTTTTGACCCTGATCCACACGGTTGCTCCTTCGGATCGATTCGCGCTGACCATAAATACCCCTTCAGCTCGTAAATCATGAAATGCGACTTCCCTCCACTTAGATGGAACAGCCGGGAATACGCGAATCTCTTCTCCCCAGCTTTGTAGCAGCATATCGTGTATGGCCTCAGCACCAGCGAGCGGTGATTCGATGACTGGACCAGCTTCCCTATACATGGTATTCGGCTTCAGAAGATGCATCAGCGTTTTCAAATACTTGAGCGACTCGTCACCCTCACCTAATGCGGCAGCAATTGAAGAAGCCCCTGTAAAAGTAAAACCACGCAAGTCTCCCTCACGCGAAAACCAATGTCGAAGCGAACGCATGATGAGCTCTCTTTCCTCCTTTGTGTCCCCAGTCATCAAATGAAGCGGGAACACAGCCATTAAATGGCTGAAATGCCGATGTCCAAACTCCAATGGCTGGTCCGCGCCGATCATAAAGCCAGTTTCATCAACGGGCAGCGGCACTAATTGCTCCAAGGTAGCCTCCCATTGAGCTTTTTGCGGGTCATCCCTGTCAAGAATACGGCCAATACGCAGCAAAGTTTGGCAACCCCAGCGCAGCAAAGCCAAATCGTAGTGAGTATCTGGCACGGTCAACTGTAAGAAAGATCCATATTCAGGTGAGATCATCGGAGGAAGGTGCAATTTCCCGTCTTCCCCCTCTTCGAGCAGATGCAAATAGTATTGTACGCTTCGCTTCAGCAGCGGAAATAATAGTTCCTCCAGCATTGAGCGGTCCATCGAATGTCGATAATGCCGCCATAGATTATGGCAAACCCAAGTTAAGTTTCCGACCTCGGTGCCTACACTTCCGGCTAAATCGTAGCTCATGCTACGACCCAATCCTGCTGAGTCTTCCCGATATTGATCTGGTACGTTACGAATCAACTGCGCCATATTGTCTCGGAATGCTCGAACAAGTGACTCGCCTAGCTCTAAGCGTCCTGATGTATACACAGGTGAGTAGCTCATCTGTACATTCATGTTGAACCACACCCCCGCCCATGGTGTAGTTGTGAGCCAAGGTCCTTGATTATCCATGATCATTCCATCGGAGCGGGTTGCAGATGCGAGTTTGTACATTTGAATCCAATAAAAGCTTTCCAACATCGTATCCGGGATGGATACAAAGCTTTGCTGATAGTAATTATGCCACCAACTTCGGTGCGACTCCTGCCAAGACTCCCGTGGCTGATTGACCGCGTATCTAACATTGGTTTCAATCCTTTGTTTCACCAGCTCATGACAACCATTGCCAATTGATAACCATAATTGATGTAGGTTTTCGCCTTTTTCTGGCCGTTTTTCCATCCATGCCGTAGTACATCCTCCTGAATAGTTAAACGTTTGGACAGCAACATGTAAGCCATCCTCTTTTACTTCACGTACGACTTCCGCTTTTGGGATATATTGATTTAGGTTAAAGTTGTCCGCATTTTTCAATACATGATCCACTTCACTAAAAGCGTACCACGACATACGAGCCTCTCTTTCGCCTTCGCTCGTTTCCAGCTCTACAGACAGTACCTGATCTTGGCTGTGTACAAATGCGCGCACCTTCAAGGTGCCAACTGTCGTTGTTATCTCGGCCCGCATCTCAGCATTCCACAAATCAAGTCGTATGCTCGATGGTTGATAATACCATCCGACTAGCTCCAGATGCAGCTCCCCTACTGGCACGCGTGGTGGAAAACCGCCTCCAGGTTTTTGCGCCGTAACGTCCGTACACCCAAGTACAAAGCGCAGTACATTACGTTTATCACGATGCTCTTCACTATATATCATGGCTCCGATAAACCCGTTGCCAATAAAAACTCCCTCATTCCACGAATTCGGTTTTACTGACCAAGTCATATCATGTCTCGCCATAAAGGATGGCCAGTCCACCTTCGTCTTAATCATCCATATCACAACCTTTCTTACTGTTAAGTACTTACTTGGTATGTTTGAACATTCCGCGGTCAATGTAAATATACGTTTGTACAGCTTAGCTATCATTGTGTTTATTTATTGCGATATGATTTTTTTTGCTTTTCAAAGTACAAAAAAACCTTCCTTCCGCATTTGCAGAAAGAAGGTTCATCTCTTATCAAACATATAAGTTTGACTATCGTTCGGACAATTTCAACTTTTCTAAATAGGTCAAATAATATAATACGCCTGCTCGATCTACACTGGAAAATTGGCGGGGATCTTCGTTCATTAGTCGTCTTAATTCGTCAACGGCGATCCATCTAGGGTTCTTTGTATCATCTCCAGATTGTAATAATTCACCTTGTACTCGACAACGAAAGTACGCTCCGACGGAGTCAAAAGGGCCATTAATTGTCTGATACATGCTAAACGGCTTCATACATTCCACTTCAAAACTAGGATCGATACCTACAGTATCCATTCTTGTATCCTCACCTTCAATTTCGACAACATCAAGTCCCGTCTCTTCCTTCACTTCTCTAATAAGTGCTGTTACGAAGGATTCGAAAGGTTCTAGTCGCCCACCAGGCAACTCAAGCAATTGAGATTCACCAGCTTTGTTTCGTGTTTGAATGACGATTTCCATGGTTCCATTCACATGTCTTTCAATGATTGCACGCGAATTAACGAAAAACATACGTATTCACAGCACCCTTCTTTATGCTCTTTGTGGTATATTATACCTGTTTCGGGAAGTCTACAAGATAGAATACTGGGATAGCCTCAAATATAGTAAGTATTTCATTAGTTAACATCACTTCGCTTACTTTTGTTGAGTTACATTAAAATATATAGTATAATAATCGTATCTTGAAGGGAGCGATCACTATGTCTAATCTTACAACTTCTTCTATTGAAATTGGTATAAGTACTTTTCTCGAAGCTGCTCCGAGAGCAAATGGCACCACACACGCTGAACGTCTCCGCCAAGCAGTTGAGGAAATTAATCTGGCTGATCAAGTCGGTTTAGATGTCTATGCGATCGGCGAACATCATCGAGCAGATTACGCGAGCTCAGCACCTGCTGTCATTCTAGCTGCAGCCGCTGCCACGACCAAACGAATCCGGCTCTCTAGTGCCGTGACCGTGTTGTCATCCGATGATCCGGTTCGTGTCTATCAAGCTTTCTCCACACTGGATGGCATATCCAACGGAAGAGCGGAAATTATGGCTGGAAGAGGATCTTTTATTGAATCCTTCCCCTTATTCGGACATGATTTAAACGACTATGATGCACTATTCGAGGAAAATCTCGAACTTTTGCTGAAGATTCGTGAATCCGAGAAAGTAACTTGGAGAGGCGGTCATCGAGCAGCTATCAACAATCTGGGTGTTTATCCGCGATCTGTACAAGAGCCACTACCCGTATGGATCGGAACTGGCGGTAATCCAGAGTCCGCAGTTCGTGCCGGTATGCTAGGTTTGCCAGTCGTATTTGCGATCATTGGTGGTATGCCGGAGAGGTTTGCTCCGCTAGTCAATCTCTACAAGGAAGCAGCCGCGAAAGCAGGACACGACGTTAGCAAGCTTCAAATTGCTACGCATTCGCATGGCTTCATCTCAGATACGGTTGAGAAGGCAGCGGACATGTTCTACCCTTCGACGGCAGCTCAAATGAATACGATTGGTCGTGAACGCGGCTGGGCACCATACACGCGCGAATCTTTCGATGCTGCGCGCAGCCTTCGTGGAGCGCTGTATGTCGGTGATCCCGAGTATGTAGCGGAGAAAATCGTCCTGCTCCGCAAGAACCTAGGGTTAACACGGTTCCTCTTACATGTAGATATCAGTACGCTGCCACATCAAGATTTGCTCCGTACGATCGAGCTTCTCGGCACAAAGGTCGCTCCACTCGTTCGTAAAGAACTTGCTCGCTTGGAAGCGTAATGGTCATTTAGGTATAATAAAAGAGTCCGAAATCAGGTGAAAAACCTGGGTTCGGACTCTTTTTTTCTTCCTATCCCGACGACATTTACAAATCTAATATCCGCGGATTACGTCCACCGATTGACTTATTTCTTGCCCACGATCTACCCCTTCAAGTACAGAGAGCAAACCTTCAATCGCCTCTTCCACACCGGTAACAGCAGAAATATGCGGCGTAATGACCACGTTCGAATGTGCCCATAAAGGTGATTCTACTGGCAGGGGTTCCACCCTAAACACATCAAGAACAGCTCTGCGCACATGACCTTGTTCAATTGCCTCGAGCAATGCATTGTCATCCACCGATGCTCCTCTTCCTACGTTGATAAAGCCTGCGCTATGCATAAAGGAAAACAATCGGCTATCGAATAAACGTTCGGTTGCAGGTGTTAAGGGGAGCGTATTTATTACCCAGTCGGCTTGAGGTAATACAGCTTGTACATCAGAAACAGGTACAACCCTTGTAAAATGACTGTTCGCAGTGCCTCTGCGAGATATACCGAATACGTTCACCCCGAACGTTTGAAGCATCCTAGCCACTTCTTCGCCTATCGTTCCGGTACCAAAAATGACAATGTTCAGCTCCTGCAAAAGTTTCTGCTTTGAAGGCATCCATACTTTCTGTACCTGAGTATGCTGAAAATGTCCATGTCGATGTATATCAGCGAGTATATAACTTAAGCAATATTCCCCTATTTTCTGTCCAAAACTACCTACCGTACGAGTTAATACAACATCCTTTTTCCATTCGCGGTTAAACAGAAAGGCATCTACACCAGCACCGAGCGCATGCACCCACTGCAAATTACCGAAATGAAACGACTCCGTCGGTTTAAAAGCCACAAAACCGTCCGCCCACTCAAAGTGATTTGGACGAACTTCCGCTTCCGGAAGAAACAGATACTCCCTCTTCGTGTCCAGTGAGGCAAGCTTTTCTAGTTCTTTATACATACGACCGGTTACGATCACTTTTTTGATATCCATCTGACATATCCTCCTGATGAATCGTACAACGATATGATTAATATAAATTCTGTATTTGCAAGCAATTAGCTTGAAAGTAATCCCATTCGTTCAAGGATGTGAAGCTTGTTAGCTGGAACATTTTTAGCCAGATCTCCACTTGCAACATCCATGGCCTCTTCATCCGCAAATATTACAAATGATTCCGAGATAGGAATCATGTTCTCCCAATTGATAAGGTTAAGTTCCATTGCAACTTCCTGCCAAAGTGCTTTACTCTCGCCCCACCATGTGTAGTTACTTAGTACTGGATGTTGAGGTTCTTGAGACCAATCTGAATGAATTTGCCAATACTGCATTAACAATGTGAATTGATTTTTTAATTGTTCATTGGATAGACATTCTTGATATTGAACGGGATGTTCACCAGTGCTCCATAATGTCCAGGTATCTTCACCAGCTAGTAATTGTTTATCTCGGATACTCTGCAAGCCCGGGTGAAAAATAGGGTCAATCGGGCCATGTGGCTCGTCATGGAGATATATCCCGATAAAACAAACGGAGTCGTTTCGAAGCTTTTCACCTATTTTTTTAATCGTATGTATGGATTCAGCTATTAGCCCGTTCACGATTTCAGCACGAAGCTCAATGATCTGTTCACTGCTTATATTATTGTATATTACGGCTCCGTTTTCCTTAATCAGCGAAAGATTTCCTAACGGGTCATATTCCAATTGAAACTCTCGGTTACGGACTGTTTTTCCTGCATACCAATACTCAGTTCGCTTTATTTTTACAAGCATTCTGTTCTCATAAGCGTACTCTTCTTCAAAATGCCATTCTTGGCCAGGATTCATCCCATTACGGACAATAAACTCCACATACATTACAGGTAGACCATCAACAATTCGTATTTCTTCTATGGAGTCCACTTTACCATTCCAGTAGCGTCGATTAATTACATGGTTTTCCGTTTGTTCTAAGCACTCCTCTTGACTAGCTGAAATGAAGCAAATGTTGTTGTTTTCATCAAAAGCGTAAGCTATGCCTGCTCCTATTTCCATGAGTGGTGCTCGCGGTTCCAAGTTTCTTTCGAACCAATAAGGAGTGGAATCATAGCGTTTCCAATCGGTATATTCCCAACGGTGTGTTTTTGCTTTAGCTTTCTCAATGTAAGAAATTTGATTTGATTCTGCATCCTTACAAAGTGAAAAATAGTAATCCTTATTTATCATGCGGTATCACTCCATTTTCAATTTCTGTTAATTTCACCCGCATATATACATGCCTGTTCAATAAAAGCATCCACTAAATAATGCGGTGTTTCAAAGGTTGAACTTAGCTGTGGTACAAATAGTGTTCCAATAAAAAATGGATGCTCAGGTATTTCTATGATTCGGGGTTCACCCAGTTGATCTGTCCCGACAATTTTTAGTCCTGATTGTTCAATTTGATTTTGATAGTTGGCGTTAAGCCCATAGTTACATCGAAAGTGTTCTATAGTCTTCGGTGTTTGATAAATTCTATATGCCTTTGAAGATGGGCTAATCTGAACTTCGCTTTGCTGGCCCACAAGTGAACAAGCTAGCCTACTGATAAGTAATTTAGATGCATCTGGTGATTGCTCCTCGTGTGCTGCATCTTCAATCGATAAAATGCTCCTCGCATACTCAAGGATCATATGTTGGAATCCTCCGCATGTTCCTAGCAGTGGCACATGTTGTTCGCGTGCATAAGTGATCATTGCCAAGACACCTGTGATTAATTCTGGGCTACCCGGAGCAATCCAATAACCATCGTAATTTGAAGTAATTACACTGAAATGTTCAGGTATAGACTGGGTAGGAATCCATTGATAATCGACCTGTATACCTGATTTCGCTGAGGAATGACGCATCGCATCATTTGTTGCTTTTTGTGATGGATATTCAGGTCTGTAATCACCAATTATTCCGATTTTCAAGATAACTCTCCCCCTCTGAATATAACACAGATATGACTACCCTTAAAATCGAGAAATAGACAACCACTGGCTGCCTATTCGAATACCTCATGATCACTTTTTTACTTGTAAATCATGTAGAAAGTCTATCATTTGTTTTTTGTGATGTTCGTCATGCTCAATAAATTCATGAATGATGTAAAGAAGGGAGTAAGGTTGACCTGTATGAGGGCAATGTGTGACACCGTTTGCGGTTGTTTCAAACAATAAGTCTTCCCATGTCATATTTCTTAGAAGATCAATCAGTTTCTTTCTGTCATCTGAGAATTCTTGTAGTAAGTCATTTTTGGATACACCTGAATTTGCGTGTTCATAGGCTTTGCTATTGTAGACGTTGAAATCGGGAAATTCAATCCCGCCGCCTTGCATAATGGAAGGAATGACGACATCAATAAGATGAAGATCCCAGTTTCTTAGATGTGCAATTATTTCAGCGATGGAAGCTTTTCCATCTTGAATGGGACGATGCCAATCATGATCACTTAATGGCTGTAAGGTACTTTGTGTCCAATGGTTAAATTGTTCATAATCACTGATTGTGTTGTGTATATTCATACGTCATCTCCATCCTCATGATGAATACATCATAGCACAATTCGAATGATGAGAACATATGTTTCATCCATAAATTAGGCTAAATTACCACAGCGCATCCCTCGACAGGTTCACATATTCCAGTTGTTTCATTTCCAAAAGAAAGTCAGGTTTATGATCGATCATACTCATACTGATGTTCAAAAGTCGCAAGTTTTGAAGCTTCTCTAACTCGCGCGGTAACTCATGGATCGCCGAATATTGGATCGTAAGAAACGCCAGATTCTCTACTTCACCAATCTCAGGTGGGATACGATTTAGGCTGATTTCTTCCTTTGGCTTAAACACCAAATCAGGAGTCGGCCGATCCGAACTCGCACATATGATGCTAAGCTCCCTCAAGTTTTTCAGTTTGGCTATGGATGCTGGAATACATGCTAAATCGGCGGTCATGATTTTCAAACTTTCAAGCTTGCTTAACTCAAATAACGCTTCAGGAAGTTGATACAAATCCTGTTCAAATATTTCTAGTTCGCGCAACTCCGTAAGTTCACGAATCCTCTCTGTCAGTTCAGTCAACCCATGTCTACTCAGATACAGCCAATCCGTTTGATGTTTGATTGCATCATCTAGCAGACTATCCAGATCACTGTGAGACGCTAGTTGCAAAAAGAGCCCCGTTATTTGTTCCATTAATGCAATAGCTTCTTCCTCCGTTACATCCATACCATACCAGCGTTCATGTACAACGGAGTATAGATAATCGCCGCCACTAGCTTTCACGAAACACAAATCTTCTGGCAGTGAAGGATAGATCCAATCAGACAAGCTGTTTGCCATTTGCTTCAGTAAGTTCCCGCTCTCTTCACAGGATCTATATAAGTAATAGGTTCCCGCTGTATAGAAAGCACGGCAGTCATAAGTAGTTCTCATCCTTTTGATTTCTTCGATATCTCCTTGGAGTACGATTGTCTTCAGCAGGAAAGGCTCCAATGACTCCAATACATGAGCATAATTTCCCTTTCCCTCGGCAGCTGCCAATTTCTCCCCAAGCACAAAATATGCCGAATTTCGTATCGCCAAATCGATTACTTGCTTGTAAGCTTCCCCTTTGGGGTCTGTATACATTCTTTTCATAGAAGTCTCCATTTCTACTCGATGTACAGTTAATCACTACTGTTTACTGTCTTTTTCTTTAAATAACTCAATAACAATAGCCCTTTAACAAAACAAACCATACTGATTAACCACATCATGCCAATCCCCGCAATTGATAAAGAATTAGTTAACGAGCTTGAATAAGCCCTATTTTCCAATATTCTTATCCAACTGAATGCTGCAAACGTAAACAATAGCAAGTGACTTAAAAACAACCCATAACCCTGTTTCTTAAAAGAACGCATCAAACTTATCACCAGGACGCAAACAGGAATGATAACAACTAACAAACCTATTTTGAGATATACAAGGACCTCTTCTTCCATGAGCATACAAACCATCACTCCTTCATCCTTAAATAACAAATTATCCCAAACGTGTAGACGCTGCAAAACCATGAATAGTTGCGTATCTCATCCTCTCCATAAGAAAAAGTGGTAGCTGCCCTTAGCTACCACTCCTCTAAGTATTTAACTTACTCTTTAACGAAGGGGATTTTCTTTTGGATCTGGGTACGTTCCTCTCACCGAATTCGCAATGTCCACCAAAACTTGCTCTGTTATTTTCGCTTTCACACGGTAGCCGACAATTAGTGCATATTGATAGTTATTCTTTTCAAACGTAAGCATGTAAAATCGGCCAGATGACACCTTTCCGTATTGTGCTTTAGTTCCATCACGGAGTTCGTAGGTACCAAGTAAATCACTCTTATTCTGGAATAAGTTACCTCGATATTCGGAAGGTCTTATCCGTATCATGTAATGATAGACAGTATCACGTTCGTTCAGATATTCTATTTCAAGTTCATCATTCGCGGGACTGCCAAATGTGGTCGAACATCTCCCAAGTTGATGCGTAAATACAACTGGAGGCACCGCAATCGGCAATTTGATGTCACGCGAGAAATACTTCTCACATGCCGCCACTGCATCATCAACCGTTGTATACCCCATCTTAAGATGCATCTCTTCAAAAGGCTCTTTCGCCTCCACATCACGTGGTGCATAACTAGTACAAACGATTAGTAATCCAAACAACACTAGTATTCTCCACATGGTGTATCACCTTCCATAATTTTGGATATAGGCTCTCCAAATTAGCAAGAAGAAATACACCAGATACACTTTTAAGGTAAGGAGGGTAACACGCTATGAAGTTATTTTTTAAGCCAAGTATTCTTATATAAGTCAGTAATCATGACTTCCACAATCCCCGCATCTTTAATAGGCTCACCTTTTGGTTCCGTGCTTAAGTAAATGTTAAATGAGAAACAATCGCCATCCTTAAAATTCAAACCACATTGACCTGACTCCGTTGCATGGTATGTTTTATCCTCGTACTTTACAGTCATTTTGGCAGACATGGAATAAGTAAAAGCATGATCATTTATAGTCTCATGGTGAATCCCAGAAATGAGAGAAGCACCTGATAACGAATACGTTCCAATTGATCGAAATCCAATGTCATATTCGCCAACACGTCTACTCTGAAGCCAAGATACGTATATCTGATGTTCGTCATCCTTATAGATCACTTTACCGATGTTGCTTTCAAGATCAGACAAATCCACTTGTAGAGCATACTTACCATCGATGACCTGACTATTTCTACTCGTAAATTCAGTTGTGTTGTTTGCAATAAATGCGATACCTTCAGTCCATAAACCCATTAATCCAGTTGACCATAGGACGACAATCGTAACAAAGGTAACCATAACAAGCGCGGTCATATAAATTAGTTTTTTTACACGCATATCTCCGCCCCTACCTCCTCGCTTTCCTACGTTCATGTATATGAGACTTCAGGTATGTTCATTTGTTATTGGATAGCTTTTTGTACACTCCGACTGGGCATCCGCATGGTCAAAGCGAACATTAACACACCAAGTCCTGCACAAGTCCACGCCATGCTATGCAGGTGCGAGGTCGTGATGTTTTTGCCGAATAATGCCGCAAGTAAACTTGAAGACAGAATGGTTCCGATAAACCGCGAAGTCATGAATAGTCCGGAAGCAATGCCTGTCTCTTCTTTCGTAACGAAATCGTAAAGTGCAGTCTGCATGGATAAATTGTTAAATCCGTTGGCAATTCCTAGCACGCAGAGGACAAGGAAAATGGTTACTGCACTTGCATTATCCTGTATGAGCATGAGCAGCAAGCTGCCCACAGCAACCAGAGCCGTTCCGGCAATCAGCGGCGGCCTGGATCCGCTAAGGTCAATCCAGCGACCGACTAGTGGGGTGACCAACACACTGAAACCGGCAATAGACAGCATGACTAGACCTGTCTTCTGCGGATCCATCCCTTGTACGCTCTGTAAATAAGACGGAATGCCAAACATGATGGAATAGAAGGCAATATTCGTCAAAATAAACTGCGCATAAATACGAGTCACGTTCATATTTTTACGTAAAAAAGCAACATTGATGAACGGCTTACTTTGCCCGAGCTCATATCGATATAACCAGAACGTCAATCCTACGCTGACTATCAGCTTCCACAGGCTTAGTCCGTCTGCTAGCGCTAGGAAAAACAGCAGCCACATGAATATGGCCGAAGAAAATAGTGCTACACCCCGCCAATCCATTTCAGCGGCGCTGCCAACCATTTTTGGATCTTTCGGGAACAGTTTCCAAGCGAGTACAAATGAAGCAATAATAAACGGAAAATTGCATAGGAAAATCAATGGCCAATCTCCGTAGTGTAATAACAAGCCACCGAGTGAGGGACCAAAAGCAGCTGAAGTGCTGGAAAATATGGATATGATGCCAAGAGCCTTCGCTTGATTCGAAGTGATTTGACTGCGGATCATCCCCATCCCGGATGGAAATAAGGCTGAGCTGCCCAAAGCCTGAATAATACGAAACCCTATCAGCCACCCGAAGGTTGGTGATAGCGGAGCTAGGCTCGATGACAATGTGACGAGCAGCAGCCCCAGGATAAACACTTTTTTGCGGCCAAATAAATCGCTCCACTTACCCATAAGCGGCTGTCCAATAGCGCTAATTAAGTAATAAGTTGAAATTAGCCACGATACATCAGCAAATGTGAGGTGGAAATCCTCCTGTAGCCGGGCTAAAGCGACCGAAATCATTGTCGTATTGAGCGGGTTAAGCAAAGTGCCAAGTGCTACGGCAGTAATAAGCAGCATTTCTTTTCGTTTGATCGCTGTCTGAATGATTGCCATGCTATCACCTCATTTTATTTTATTCCTGGATTAACTTGCATAAAAAACCGCGGCAGCTTAAAGACTAGCAAAAAAGTCCCAAGCTCACGCGGTTTTCTTAAATTAAGTAAAATAAATGAATCGCTCGCCAGCTGACATCATATGAAACTTTTGTGCTGGATAGTTGTGAAATAAGTAATCAACAAAGTAGGATGGGTTATCACGATTTTTCGAAAACATATCAAAATGGATAGGAATAAGTAAATCCGAACCGATTTCCACGCCGAAATCAGCCGCTTCACGGAAGTTCATGTTTCCAACAATACCTCTGGAAGTTCTGGCATAATCCCCTCCATTTATTGGCAATAACGTGACATGCGGTTGAAATTTCTTCGCTTGCTCGATCAATTCAGGCGTGACTACTGTATCACCCGTATGATAAATACGCACACCATTTATTTCGATAAAAAAGCCTAGATAATATTGATTGCCGTCTTGATCAGACTCATACGCCGTATGCGCTCCTGCCACAGGCGTAATAGTGATGCTTTGGTCAGAGATGACTTGTTCTTGTCTTGCTGGCAGAATACGACTTCGATCAATCTCAATGTCATGTAGTAGATAGGCATGAGAAGCAGGCGCAACAAATTTCGTTGCCGGATGTGCTTGAGCAACACCTTTAATAGTAGTCAAATCCATGTGGTCATTATGAAAATGTGTAAGCAATACCGAGTTAACATTCAACTCATTCGGAGAAAGCGGAGGAGGAATTTCACGCTTAAATTCTGTATCGGGATCCTCTGTTTCAATGGAATAGCTTAAATAGGGATCTACACAAATAAGTTCATCTGAACTGCTACCTTTTATCAGCACACCTGCCTGACCCAAACTCCATATAGCTACCCCACCTTCAGGGATTTGTGTTCTTTGAATATCTTTCAACAGCGATTCACCAGCGTTATAAATTGGTCTCATATGCTCTTTTCCCATTTGACTCCACTCCCATTATCATATGTATCATTCGTGTTGCATGTATGCATTAGTTTGCATTCTTAACTCCGTGACGAAGCAGCACTTCCTTAACTTCTTCGCTTCCCGCTAAAAGGTTTGGTAAGGGTGATCCTGCATCAATGAGTTGTTCAAGCACCGATGGATAATCCCCTGTTGAATCTCGCATGTGAACGGATCCCCACAAACAACTGCCCAAAGCATTTCCTCCGTAACCCTGAGTAAGTTGGACGGACGCTCCATGCTCAAGCAGCAACTGAACCACTTCTTTATTTCCACGGATTGCTGCGTTATGCAGCGCTGTACAATCTTTGTTACTACGCCGTGAATCGGCTGGAAATCCAGCTTCGAGCATCGTTCGAACAGCCTGATCTTCATTCTTCCAGGCTGCATCAGCAATCGAGCTTAGCTCATCCGTCGAAAGTGACTTTACCAAATTGGCATCCTTCGCAAGTTGCTCTTGCACAGCCGCTTGATTCCCTTGCAAACATGCCAGCAATAGACGCTGATTTGGCGGGCTATGCCTCGAAATCAGATCCACAACGTCGGGATGATTCCGGCGTGCCGCAACATGGAGCGGCCGCGCGTGAATGCCTATTTTATACTCATAAATATGCCCACCGTTCGAATCACCGGAAGTGAAAATCCCTCGTCCTACTTGCGTTTGAAGGCTCTCTGGGTCGTCACGAAGAAGGGATTGAATTAGCTCAATATCTCCGATTTGGATCGCCATAAAGATATCCACTGCCGCACCATGCGCAACGAGATACTTACATTTATCCGTATTGTCGATCGCCCATTGTATAGGCGTGCTGCCATGATCGATATCGCATATATGAATATCCGCTCCATGAGCAAGTAGTACATCCATAATTTCATGTTGAGTTGCAAAATGAAGCGGAACTTGTCCGTCCGGGCCTCGCTGATTGACCGCTAAGGGATCCTTCGCAATGATCTCTTTGACTGTGTCCAGCATGCCTAAAAGTGATGCCGCATGGATATCAACAGGGGCTCCACGTTCAATCAAATAGCGAGAAAGCTCAAGATGGTCATGATGCAAAACGCCGAACCCGCCTGCCCACCAACTGCTCTTTGCATGTAAATCAGCGCCAAATTCTAGCAATATATCTACGGCTTCTCGGTTCCCTTTTGCCGCTGCAGCGACGATCGCAGGTGTATCGAATGGAAACCAAGGTTCATTGATTTGATTTGTAACAAAAGGATGCTCCTGTAGGAGCCGTCTCAATTCAACGGAAGCGTTGTTAATAACCGTATGCTTGAATTGTTCAATGATATTTCGCTCGTTCACGAACGGAACCCTCCAATTCGATTAAAGGTCTTTTATTATCGCCATTATTTCACGAACACACTGTTCGATATCCTTATCAGCACAATCAATCGTTATGTCACTGTATTTCCTATATAGCGGAAGCCGTTCCACGTAAACGTCCTCCAGACTATTTCCTTTTTTAATTACAATGCCTCTGGTGGTTATGTTGGTTAATCGCTTGCTAATTTCTTCATAGGAGACATGTAAATATATGATCTGACCGCCTTGTTTGAGTGCATTCATCGCAATATCCGAATAAATGACACTTCCACCTGTAGCAATCACACAATTATCAAAGTGTAAGTTAGCAACAACCTTTTCTTCGACTTCCAGAAATTTTTCAGTGCCATCCACATCGAGGATATCTTGTAATAGTCTACCTTCCTGTTGTTGGATAACAATATCTGTATCTACATAACTCATACCCATTGCTTTTGCTAAAAGCACCCCTAATGTGCTTTTTCCAGCTCCTGACATCCCGATTAGCACGATATTCATATGCTGCCTCACCTTAGTTCTATTGAAATTGGTTTCGTTAACCTATTCGTCATTTTACATAAATATCCTTCACGGACCTGCCTGATCTATGCATGAACGCAGCGAAGCTGCCGATCATTGTCCGGCAGCTTCGCAATCTCATCCTAATCTTCTTTTGTATAAGATACGGTTCCAAATTCACCGCATATATCAAGAAATACCCCATTCATATCGAATATCTCTTTCTCTTCTTCTAAATAAGTAAGGACTTTTCTCCTTAAGGAAGTGTCAGGTTTGGCATCCTTCACCTCGGTTAATTCATTAAACACAAAATTCCATAAAAACCGCACAGAACCCGCTGTCGGATAGAGATAGAACTGCTCTTGGAACTTGACGATATTGCTTGTCTGCGGTAACATCTCCCGCAATTGAGGAGTAAAGAGCCAAGTATGGCATACCATCCCTTTGTATGAAACCTCTGGGAAATATTTTGCATAAAATTCCTTAGCTTGTATGTAGGTGTCTTTAATCTTTTCCATATCAAAAGCAGTATCTCTGGGGATGTGAATCTCAAGCATAGTATCATCCTTATCCAGCACTTTTGTCCATTCATTTTTGTGAAGTTTAACTGGGTTGTTGAGACCTTTCCCAATCGGCGTGATTGGATTTCCAATGAAGTATTCGTCCGTTTCCTCATAATCCGTCACAAAACCATCGGTCGTTTTCTCTTTATTACACACGCCTTGCATATCACCATTAGCCCTTAATTCCATCCCTTTACTGCTTAAGAGCATAAATCTTTCTTCCTTCTCATTGTAAAAGCCTTTAACAACCCCAGAAAACTTCGTCGCAATAAATTGCATACCTCCCACTCGAAACATTCGGGCTTCAAGATGTCGCCAAATCCAGCTGAAATTTCTAATGGCATAATATCCGACTAAATTATAAGCATTTTGCACCCATACACCGATATCTCGTAAGGTTTCTACAAATAGCTCCTCGCTCAATCCTCTTTCGGCGTACTTCTGCTCAGCTAGAGGCAATCTTTGCAAGGCTGCATGAAGATAAAACAACGAAGCCTCTTGTCCAAGAACTTCTTCCACGTAAGCATGAATCGCTAAAGGTTCCCATACCGTTGTCCAATAGCCACTTTCGATATTATTCTTATAAAAATCCATATAAATGTCCATCAGTTTGGAATCATGATTAATTTGATCCGTAATGACCATCAATATTTCGGTTGCGCCCTCGGGCATCAGAATTTTACGACAATAATGCTGTGTGACATCTTTTGATAATAATTGAAATTCCATGCTTAAACTCCCCTCGATCTTGCTTCACTAACATTCATTTGACTTTATTGTAACATGGGAGCATTCTTTTGTGTTTGACTCGCCGATTCTTCTTAATCGTTCAATCCTTTGCCACTAAGTATGTGTTCCATGTATTTTTCAACCCGTGACACGCGTGTTTTGGATTGTTTGGGTTCAGAGAAATGAAGGAGATATGCTCTTTGCCTGCCTGGTGTTAATGCCTCGAAAGCCGCTTTTAACGTAGGGTTTTCATCCAATTTAGCCTGAAATTCTTCAGCAACTTTGAATTCAGTTGGCTTTTTAAACTCTACTTCTAATCCGGCTTTTTCCACCTCTATCGCTTCATAAATGTAGGCTTTAATAATGGATTCCAAGGCAACAATTTCGCGTATATCCGTAAACCTAATTTGGCGAGCTGATTGAACATTCTCCGTTTGTTGGATGAGGATCCCATTGGCATCTTTCAGCAAGGCCCCTTTGTGAAACAGAAGTGCACAGTAATCTTTAAAACCATGTATCAATACGATGTTTTTGTCCTGAAACGTGTAACAGGGATGCATCCATTTAAAATCTTCGGTTAACTCACAGTCAAGAACAATACTTCTCAACTTCTCAAATTCTTCTTTCCACTTCTTTGCCTTATTTAAAAATCCATCAACCTTGCGGTTCATCGTACTATTTGACATAAACATAATCCTCCCAACTCATCGTCGATACGTCAAATCGTTTCAGATATTTACCTTACTTTAAATACCTTCCTGTGATCGATTGTTCAGCTTGAATCATCTGTTTTGGTGTACCTTCGAACACGACCTGTCCACCTTTGCTGCCCCCATCCGGTCCCATGTCGATAATCCAATCTGCATGGCTGATGACTTCAAGGTTATGCTCAATCACGATTACCGTATTGCCGGCGTCCACAAGGCGGTTCATAATCTCCAACAGGTGACCGATATCTGACATATGTAGACCCGTCGTGGGTTCATCCATCACATAGATACTGCCCTTCTTATGCAGCTCGCTTGCCAGCTTAATACGCTGACATTCCCCACCCGATAGAGTGCTGAGCGGCTGACCTAGTGTAATATAGTTGAGTCCTACATCACTCATCGCCTGGAGCTTACGAACAACTTCTTTCATCTGAAAAAATTCCAGTGCCTGATCTACGGTCATACTCAGGACTTCTGCAATAGATTTGCCGTTTAGCTTGTATGCCAGTACTTCTTCCTTGAACCGTTTACCCCCACAAACTTCGCATGGCAACTTCACACTGTCTAAGTAAGCAAGGTCTGTATATACAACACCTAGTCCTTGGCAGTTCTCGCAGGCACCCTTGGAGTTGAAGCTGAATAAACCTTGGTTCACTTTGTTCGCAGTTGCAAAAGCTTTACGAACATCATCCATAATCCCCGTGTATGTAGCGGGATTAGAGCGAGTTGAAACGCCAATCGCAGATTGGTCGATAACAATCGCATCCGGATGCTGGCCAAGGAATACGTCATTAATCAGTGTACTTTTGCCAGACCCAGCAACACCTGTAACTACGGTCAGTACACCGGTTGGTATATCAACGCTTACATTTCGAAGGTTGTGCAAGGAGGCTTCCTTAATAGTTAAAGAGCCGGATGGCTTTCTGCAATCATCTTTTAATTGGAGCGGACGCTTCATATGTGTACCCGTCAATGTGCCTGACTCCAGTAAGCCTTCATAGCTTCCTTCATATACAATCGTTCCACCGCGGTTGCCAGCATGCGGCCCGACGTCTACAATATGATCCGCTACCTTGATGACATCAGGATCATGCTCAACCACAATGACCGTATTCCCTTTATCACGCAGCTTTTGAAGCAATTCATTCAATCGGTGTACGTCACGGGGATGTAAACCCACACTCGGCTCGTCGAAGATGTACGTGACATCTACAAGACTACCGCTCAAATGCTTCACCATCTTGACACGCTGCGACTCGCCGCCAGACAATGTATCCGTCTCACGATCGAGCGTCAAGTAATCTAAGCCGATATCTACCAGATGCTGCAAGCGATCCCTCAGTGCCTTCGCAACAGGTGCTGCTACTGGATCGTCAATTTCGCGAACAATGCGAATGAGCTGACCAACCTCCAAGGCGGATAACTCCGCAATGTTGTAGCCAATGATTCGACAACCAAGCGCAGCTTGACTAAGTCGTGCACCGCGGCAGCTGGAGCAGGATCCTTCCGTAATGAAGGGTGCAACAGCTTGTTGTGTACGCTCGGACTTCGTTTTCACATCCTGCTTGATATACTTGTTTGTGAACTTCTCAATAATACCTTCCATGGTTATATTCATGGCTTTCCCGGCGAAATTCATCTCCACTTTCCTCGCCTTGCCGTACAAGAGCTGCTCTAATTCGTCATCCGTGTAATTGATCAGCTTCTTATCGGGATCGAAGAAGCCTGTCTGCACGATCAAGTTCAAATCCCAGCTGTTTACCTTATAGTCAGGCAGCAGGATTGCCCCTTCATTCAAGGACTTTGACTTGTCGAAAGCCTTATTCATGTCGACACCAAGCCTACGACCGAGTCCGTTGCACTCGGGACACATACCTTGTGGATCGTTAAATGAGAACATGTTTACAGGGCCAATAGAGGGCTGACCTACACGTGAGAACAGCAGACGGAGAATGGGAGAAATATCAGTAATCGTACCCATGGTTGAATGCGAACCACCGCCTAGCCGCTTCTGATCAACAATAACAGCCATGCTCAGGTTCTCAATCGAGTCCGCGTCCGGTTGTGGAAATCGCGGAAGAAAATTGCGAACGAACATGCTGAAATTTTCGTTCAGTAGTCGCTGGGATTCGGCGGCTATCGTATCAAAGACGATCGAAGACTTGCCGGAACCGGATACGCCAGTGAAGATCGTGATCTTTTTCTTCGGAATGCGCAAGGAGACATTCTTGAGATTGTTTTCCCTCGCAGCCGAAATTATGATATACGCCTGATTGGATTCACTCATGCCTAACATCCTTTCGCTCTAATTCGTTTTAGGTACTCCAAAATTTACTATAGAAAGCGACCCAATCTCTAATTTCTCGAAGCGGAATCTCCTCTGCCTCGCTCTTCGGTCGTATTATAGGTCACCATTTAGTGTCATGTCAATTCAATCCTTTAACTCTTAATTTGCACAAAACAGCCCACCGGTAAGTACCGGAAGGCTGTTGTTATGCAATCTATGCGTTCTGCTATTTAGCAGCTTATTTCTGTTGTTGAAGCACTTGCAACATAGCTGCTACAACACCATTATGATTGGATAAATGCGCGGCAGTCGTAAGAATTAATTCACCGAAATTTTCGGCTTTTTTGAAGTTCTCTGGCACAGACTCGTCTAGTCTATCCTTCAACGTATTGTAAATATGTTCACGCTGTTCTTTCAATTCCGCAATCATGACATCCCACTCAGGCATCTGAGCAAGCTGCGTTTCCGTCCATTCCGTAGCTTTCGTTCCATAATGGAACAATTCTTTATAGTGTTCCGGTGTTGCCAGCGTTTGCTGCGAAAGTCCAAAAACATGGAAATCTGTTATGCGAAGCACATGTCCCAAATGCCAATAAAGGCTGGTGTTAAAACCTTGTGGAACAACTTTACGTAGATCCTCTGGGCATTTTGCAAGGTGATTCATAAAATTATCATGCTCAACATTATATAAGTGAAATACGAAATCTTTTCTCATTTTCATTCTCCTCTACGTTATAAAATATGAATTATGTGGTCTTACGATTGTTGCAGCTTCGAATAAAATCGATTGAATTTGGCTGAATAGATGATCACATAGATCACAATAATTGCGGCAAATAGATTAAGCAAAATCAAAGAGAAATTCAAACTAAAAAATTGTGTCAGAACACCAACACCAATTGGCGGAACAATGAATCCTGCGTACGCACTTAAATAGAAGGCTGAAATGACGCGCGGACGTTCCTCTGGTTTTGGTAACTGACTAGCAAACCTTAGGGAAACTTGGAATGTCCATCCAGCACCAATGGCTTGAATGAAAATGCCTGCCCACAGGAGGAATAAACTCGCTGATTCGCCGGAAAACACAATGACCCATGATCCAATTGCCAGAAACAAAATACCCAATCGCATCCGAATGACAGGATTACGCGGCCAAGGAAAGAACTGCATCAACGCCCCTCCACCTAGCAGCACCAGAATTAACAAACCAGAAATAGAAAGATTGTTCGTGTGAATGACGTGCTTAACGAAAGTAGGAATAAGTGAAAATACAATGCCACCTAATGTGAATACTGTAAAAATCGGCAGTCCGATAAAAGACCAGAAGTGTGCGCGAATATTGTCAGGAACACCTAGTGATAGTTTAGTTTTGGCCTGCGTCTGTACCTTACTATCCTCGAGTTTCGGCAGCATTTCCAGCACAATCCATGAACTCACTAACAAGATGAGAAGAAACCAATATGGAACACGAAGCGGCATGACATGAACATACTGTATGATTAAACCTGAAATAGCTGGTCCTAATCCAAATCCAATATTGATGATGACACCTGATAATTTTATTGCTGTACCCACTTTCGTGGAAGCGGTTTGTTTTAACAAAAAAGCACTAGCTGTACCTGTAAAAGCACCATAAGCGATGCCTTCCAATATCCTAGCCGCGTAGAGCATCGTTACATTCGTACTTAGGATAAAAAGCAGCGTCGATGCGATCGAAAACCAAATACTGATGCGAAGCACCTTTTTCAATCCCCAGGCGTTCCCCCTAGCTCCCACGACAAGCAAGGTCGGCAGGAGAACAGCGGCATATACGGCAAACAATATCGTGATTTCAAGACTACTCAAATGAAAATGCTCAGCGTATAAAGGGAACAGCGAGGAAATAAACGTAGCTCCGATGGACATGATAAGTACAACCCAAAGCATTTTTTTCACACGGTTGACCTCTTTCTATATTGAATGAAAAGGAAGATTAGGCAGCATATTTGCTTTATGTTGTCCTGTTTTTAAATAGAAATACGGAAGCAACAGGCATCGAAATATCCGTCTTACTTACTAGTTAGTAAGTATAACTCAAAAAAAATTTAGCTCTTAATCATTCTCTCAATTTGTTCCATAATTTGAGGTGTAATATCTTTTTCTAACACCCGTTTGTATTGCAAGCTACCTTTGATACAGGATAAAACAGCATACGCTAAAGCTTCAATGTCAACGAAACTTTTAACTATTCCTTCTACTTGAGCTTGGCTTAACAGCTCCATCCAACCCGTCAATTCAAACTGGCTTAACTCTCGAACTCTCAGTTGAACGACTTCTGGTATGGATTCGAAATCGGTTTGCAGTGACGATATTGGACATATCCCTTTACCACTTAGCTTTAATTGTTTACTAATGAGGTTTCTAATTTTCTCTTCCGTAGATACATCTTCAACTTTTACAGACTGCATTAGGCCTTTCAAAGTCTGATGAATCCGATCTGTTACGGCAACGGCCAAATCCTCCTTCTTCTCGAAATGGTAATGTATACTTGCTTTGGTCACGCCTAATTGCTTAGAAATATCATCATAACTAAAAGCAACGTAACCTTTTTCCCGAATTAAATCTAGCGCCAGTTCAATAATTTGTGTTTTTCTGTTTTCCATGCTCGTATCTTAACTTACTAGTTAGTAAGTTGTCAACTCCCTCTTTAACTTCCCCTCGATCTTCAATCTATATATCCAAAAATTAGGTACTACACAAGGATAGTACTTAATAAATACTTCATAACATGTTACTTTGAGTGTAGATAGCCATCCGATCTTACGAAGAGCTAACTGAAAGATGAGGTGATTGGTTCTTGGACATTCATAACCGATTTGAGGAACTAGAGAAGCGAGTTATTGAGCTCGAGAAAGAAATCGCACAGTTAAAACAACGCACACCATCAACCTATACAAGCAGCATACCAAATCCTGTTCAGCAGATTGCACCCATTGCTACTGCACCACCGAAACAAGATGTAATCAAAGAAGAAACAGACTGGGAACACCTCATAACACGTGTATGGCTGCCGCGGGTATTCATGTTTGTTCTACTGATCGGCATTGTCTGGGGATTTAAAGCGGCAGTTGATAGTGGATGGATTACAGAACGATTGCGTTGTGTCATTGGCTACTTAGTTGGTGGTGGCTTTATTTGGCTCGGATTCCAACAACACAAGGCCAATCGACCACTCCTGTCACAGGTTCTATTAGGTGGTTCAATTGGATTGTTTATGCTAACAACCTTTGCTGCTCATCAGTTATATCATCTTATTCCAGCACCTGTAGCATTTACACTCAATGTACTTGGGGTCTTACTGGGATTATGGTTGTCACACAAGCTACAATCACAAGCATTAGCGATCATCGCAAGTACAGCAGGCGTGTTGACACCTTTTCTCTTGAATACTGACCATCCATCTTCCGTGTTCTTTGTAAGTTACGAAGCCATTTTGTTCATTAGCTTTATGTTGTACGCAATTAGAGCTAAATTTGTCGGCTTACTGTACGTTTCGTTCGGTTTACTCCCTTTGGCCCTGCTCCTTTTTGGCATAAGTAGTAATGGGGATGCGAAGGTTGCTGCCATTGGCATTTCCGTGCAACAACTCGTTTTACTTGTGTCTATTTGTTTGAAAACCCCCATGATACAGCACCAACTTAGACTGTTGATTCCGAGCTTCGCGTTTACTTCGATGTGGTTTAAAGCCACTTACTCGGACGACGTTTTCAACTTGGTAATGATCTGTACTTGCCTGATTTATGCCGCGCTTACTTACTGGTTCATCCGAAATGAAAAAGAAAAAGTGCCGTTTACATTGACAGTAACCTCATACGCAATATTATTCTTCGCGGCGAACTTCTTCAGCGCAGATGCTTTAGCGGGATTCTTGTTGGTAGAGGGTATTATTGCCTTGTTACTCGGATTCGTAGTGAAGTCGTTATTGCAAAAGGTGAACGGAATCATCATCTATGTACTCGCTTTTGGTATGTCAGTGACAACTCTCCTTGAGGGTATGCGTACAATCCTGTCAGTTGAAATGCTAATCTGGCTATTCGTATTAGTTACAATGATAGCTATGATCAAAATATTAACCCGTTACGGGGATGCCCTTACGTTTAGGAACACCTTAGTTTGTCTTAAATACGCACTTGGTGTGTTAGTATTGTTTTTCATTACGGAAGTGACACGCACATTGACACACCATGTAAGCTCAAATATGCAACATCTGTTTGTTTCGATGGTGTGGGTTGTTTACGCGATTAGTGTTATTGCCTATGGACTTCAGAAGCAAATCAAACAAATGAGGCTTGCTGGTGTAGCATTATTATTCCTAACGCTAATAAAAGTCATCTATCTGGATTTACCGAATGTCTCCCTGACCGTCAAAGCCATTTTATTCATTGGACTCGGGTTTATTGGCCTTCTGTTATCACGATTCTTCTACAAAAAGAACTGACGTCTTAGTTTGACAACACATAATTCTCAGGGCACATTACTTCGTTTCTGTAATAAAGTACCTATTTTTAACTTTTTTTATTTAAATATTTGAAACCACTTAGTCTTCAAATCGTATCAGTGAATAGGCAAATCACAAGGAGGAAATTTACACATGTCCATGTTTAAACGAATGCTCGCTAGTGTCGGAATCGGCGCTGCACAAGTAGATCTTATGCTTCATCAAGATGAAGTGAACGCTGGTGACATCATCGACGGTGTTGTACGAATCCAAGGAGGACGCGTTGATCAACAAGTTGATGACGTTTATGCCTTCGTGATGACGCGTTATGTGAAAGAAGAAAACAATACGAGAACGCAAATTGAAACAGCTGTTGCCAAATTCCAGCTTGTCGGGAAATTTACCGTTGAAGCTGAGCAAGTTTATGAATTCCCAGTTTCCTTCGAGCTTCCTGCGATCACACCCGTAACGATGGGAAGAACGCCAGTCTGGATTCAAACCGGGCTTGATATTAAAGAAGCCGTTGATCCCAAAGATCAGGATAAGCTCCAAGTAGGCCCGCACGAACATTCTGCGATTATCCTTGAAGCAATGGACCAACTCGGATTCCGACTCCGTGAAGTGACGTGCGAATACGCGCCAGGCATCGGTCGAGAGATTGGATTGCCTTTCGTTCAAGAATTTGAATTCGTTCCTACCTCACAATTTCGAGGTCAACTGGATGAATTAGAAATCATCTTCTTCCCCGACGGAGATGGCGTGGACTTATTGCTACAGATCGATCGTAAAGCTCGCGGATTATCCGGCCTATTCTCAGAAGCAGCCGGTATGGATGAAAGTTTTGTGAGAGTACGCTACGATAGCAATGAACTAGCTTCCGGAACAAGCTACATAGCCGGAGAGCTGGCAGAGTTAATCCGCAATTATGTATAAGATTTTAGTGTTATTCTAATCGCTATTCATGAACAACAAGAGGCCTCTCCAATTGGGAGAGGCTTTTTTTATTACACCAACCTACCGTTTACTCCAGCGTAAGCAGTAACGATAATAGAATCGGCGTCGTATACTTGCCCCTGGAAGAACCTCAAGTGCTGCTTGACGAATCTCGCCTAGTGACTCTTTGGGTGCCGCAATACGCACAGCGGGATCTTTCATCCCTCCGTGCATGCGATCCATGATCCTGATAGGAAGAAGATAAAGTCCTGAAATAAGTAGATCCATAAATGTTTTATCCTCTGCTAAACCAATAACGAGGAGCCGCCCGCCAGGTGCGAGAAAATCGCCCATATGTTGAAGTGCCTTTCGCAATTCCATATGATGTAGCGTCGCAACACAGATGATCGTAGCATATTGTTCCTCTGGAGGCGGAACTGGCATTGCGAGGAAGTCATCATTTACAAATGACACATTCGCCGTTGCAGCTAGACGTTTTTGTGCAAGAGAAATTGCTTTCAAATCGGGGTCAATGCCAACCACCTGTTGGGCAATTGGCGCGAGGCGTTGAAGTAATAATCCGTCACCACAACCAATATCGAGCACTCGCCCTCCACGCAGCTTGGCATCTGCTACTAATTCATTGTGAAACGCCGTATTGTGATTCCAGTAATTCTCCACTGCTATAGTCGCTCCCCTACTGATTGTAGATTAAAAGGTAACCGATCTATCCGCCAGTCCGCCAGTTGCCTTCCTGTATGAGTGGACTATTTATCATCGTTTTAAGTTCAAAATTAAGTTATAGCCCCACCCCTTCATCAAGTCCCAACATGATGTTCATACATTGAATGGCTGCTCCCGAAGACCCCTTCCCCAGATTATCAAGTCGGCAAGCAACTAACACTTGCTCGTCATTCCCTAGGACAAAAATCTCAGCATTGTTGGTTCCATTGCATAATATCGGATCAAGCGCATTTGGGGACATTGCTTTAGGATCATCAAGTGGAATGACATTTACAAACCGTTCACCCTGGTAATAATCTGTGAGAATGGTATGGATTTGCTTAAGACTAGGTTGATTACGAAGTAACCGAGTGACAAGAGGAACTGTCACAACCATGCCACTATAGAAATTGCAGACAGTTGGAAGAAAAACAGGCGGGAACTCTAGATCCGTAAATGTCTTCATTTCAGGTAAATGCTTATGATCTAAGCTTAAACTATAATGATGTGAAAGTCTCAGGCTGTGACTTGTATCGTGATTATTGCTGGACTCGTATTGTTCAATTAATGCCTTTCCGCCTCCACTATAACCGGTTAATGAGTTAAGACTTACCGGATATTGTCGCGGCAGAATTCCCAATTCAATAAGCGGTTTCACCGCTAGAATAAAAGCAGTAGCGTGGCATCCTGGCACTGACACACGCGCCGAGTTGGCTATCTTGTCCCTTTGGAAGGACGATAATTCTGGTAAGCCATATGTCCAAGCTTCCTGGGTACGAAAAGCCGTACTACTATCAATAATCCGAGAATGAGGATTCGTAATAAGTGTTACTGCCTCACGAGCAGCTTGGTCTGGTAAACATAAGAAGACAATATCTGCTTCATTCATGAACTCATTTCGGATCTTAGGATCTTTTTTATGATCCTCCTGAATGGATAGCAGCTCCAGATCATTGCGTTGGTTAAGTCTTTCATGTATTTTTAATCCTGTCGTCCCGTATTGACCATCTACAAACACCTTCATAGCGCATACCTCCGTAGATATAATGAATAATTATACAATTATATGAATTTATATACAATCCATTATTTCATCCATTCTACGCAAAAAAACCACTCCATGGAGTGGTCTTTTATGAACTATCACTTTCCTATTAAGCTCAGTCGTACAACTTTCCCCACTCCACTACTCTGCTGCATAACCTGTTTACCAGTTGATGTTCGTGACTAATGACCAAAATACCGCTGTGCGTTCGTTCCGCCCATTTCAATACCGACTGCCAAATTTGCGCTTGTGTAATCGCGTCAAGCATAGTTGACATCTCATCGGCTATTAAATACCGTGTTCCAGCCCCTAACGCTCGGGCTACACATATTCTTTGCAGTTCCCCGCCTGATAGTTCACCAGGGTAACGGTTTAACCACTCGTCCTCAATCGCTAGGTCAGCTAGCAAATTTGCATCTATGCCACCAGACTCCGCTAGCGTTCGCCGCAGTTTCCATTTCGGGTTCACTGCTTGTTCAGGGTGCTGAAGCACGAGCTGGACGGGATTTCGCACACCTGCGGGAATTGGTGCACCATCTAGATGTACATGACCTTCAACAGGGTGAAGATGGCCCGCAAGCAATTTCCCTAGCGTAGATTTCCCGCAGCCGCTTGGTCCAACAAGTCCGACAATCTCTCCAGATGCAATGCAAATGTTCGTGTGTTGGAATAACCATGTCCCTTTCTGATAGGCATATCCAAGTGCATTTCCCTCAAGTGGCATGTAAACACCTCACTTCACCGCTTCTGACATTACGCAATTCTGGCGGACTATCCTCACATTCTGATGTAGCGGACGAACAACGCGGAGCGAACACACACCCTTTAGGTAGAGCTTGCGGCAAAGGTTGAGAACCAGGAATGGCTGTAAATTGTTGACCAGGGAGTGCACGCCATAGCGCCTTCGTATACGGGTGTCTCAGCCTTTCTCCATCCCCAGCAAAGTCGCTTTGATGTGCGATTTCCACTACGGTTCCCGCATACAGTACGGCAATTCTATCGGCTACAGTGATCGCTGCCTCAATATCATGAGTGATCAGCATCACCGCACAACCTCCCTCTGCTAATTGCCTGAAACGGTCCAAAGTCTCCTTCATCGCTATAGCATCTAAGCCTGGTGTGGGCTCATCTGCGATTAATAACTCTGCACCGCTCACCGTTGCGGTTGAGACAAGTACTTTACGGGACATGCCTCCCGATAATTGAAAGGGAAACCATTTGGCTATGTAATCAGCGAGATTGTATGTACGAAAAGCTTTTCGTTGGAGTTCTATCGGATCTCCTTGACGAACAGACTGCTGCACTTGCTCTCCCACTCGCATTAATGGATCTAAATATTGCACAGATTGAGGGATCAGCGAGATTTCAGTCCCTCGGATCCTTCTTTGTCTCTCTGGGGTTAAGGGCTCATCTTTAAATTGAATGCTGCCAGTAACTTGAGCATTACTCGGGAGAATGCCAAGAATCGCATGCGCAAGCAGACTTTTTCCCGAACCACTGGAACCCACAACAGCCAAAATTTCTCCTGCAGCAATCGAGAGATGAACATCATGAAGGGTTTCCGTGCGTACCTGTCGCATGCGTCGGTCATACCGATTAAAGTGGATAGAAAGATTGTTAACCTCTAACATTGCTGATCTCCTTTCTCCTAAAAATCAATCTTTAACGATCATGCGTATGCCTTGGATTCACCCATTGCTTCAAGTTTTCTCCCAACATGGCAAAGGAACGAACAAGCAGCAGCAAGCATAAGCCAGGAAATATGGCTAACCACCAAAGTCCTGAGGACAAATAACGCATGGATTCGGACAAAATAATACCAATAGCTGGCTCATGCGGGGAAAGTCCCATACCGATAAACGTAATGGAAGCTTCATGCAAAATAGCATGCGGAACGATAAGAATAAGTCCCACTAATAGTTGTGGAATCAGCTGGGGAATCATGTGCCTAGTGGCGATCCACCATCTGGATTTACCAAAATTTCGTGAGATGACGACATAAGGCGCCGTTTGAATCTGCAACACTTCCGCGCAAATCACCCTTGACAAGCTTGGCCAATGTGTCAACGCGACGCCAATGATAATCCCTTTGGCCCCTCCCCCTAATACAAAAGCAATTAAGAGCAGCGTTACAAGATGAGGCACACTGAGAAATAAATCCGTCAACCAGTTAATGAAACGATTCATCGTTTTGCCCATAACAGCTCCTAAGAGTCCCATTACACTCGCAATAATGACACTTGAAGCTCCCGCAGTTAGTCCCACTTTGAGACTGAGGATTAATCCTTTGAACGTTCGGGTAAACATATCTCGGCCAAGCCAATCCGTGCCAAAGGGATGTTGCAAGGAAGGCCGCAAATTTCGCTGTGCCAGATTCGTATCTAAACCAGTAACGTTCAGCCCAACGGACAGTATATAAATCGTTACTAATACAAACACAGCAACAACCGATGACATCCATAATCGATGACGATAATGAAATTTAGGAAGCGTCATGCCGACGCGTTGAAGAAGCCTCATAACCGACTGCCTGCTTTCATTCGAGGATCAATAAGTCGGTAGCTTACGTCAGCCATCGTATTCCCTGTATACACGAAGACAGCGCTAAATAACACAATGCCCAGCAGCAGCGGGATATCACCACGAAGCCCTGCTTCTACAGCCGCTTGGCCTAACCCCGGGTATGAAAATACTTGCTCTGCCAAGACAGCTCCTCCGAATAATTCGCTGAATGAGGCAAACTGCAAGGTAATCGCCGGTAAAGCTACATTACGAAGCCCGTGTCTCCAAAATATCGTGAACCCTCGCTCGCCCCGAGCTCTAGCAAACAGCCAATAATCAGATTCAGTCACATGTATTAGCTTTTCACGTGTATGTAGTGCAATAGCTGCAATCCCAGTAACACTTAGAGTCAGCGCGGGCAGCAGCATATGACGGACGCGATCCAAGAAATGAACCTGATCCGATGTAACGCCAGCTGGAACGGCAAGTCCGATGGGAAGTATTCCGAGCCACACCGCAAAAACTAACATGAACAGCAAGCCAACCCAAAAGGTTGGTGTTGAGGAAAGGGTATAACAATACCACCGAACAAGTTTATCTATCCAAGTATTTCGATTCATTGCGGCAAGAACGCCAGACACGAATCCGATCAGACCGGATAACAGCCAGGCAGCCCCCATGAGTGTCAGAGATGCGGCAAAACGTTCACCGATCACCTCCAACACAGGTCTGCGGAAAATCATAGAGGTTCCCAAATCCCCTTTTACAAGAGCGCTCAACCAATTCCAGTAACGTACAAATGGGGGTTCGTTCAGCCCCCAATATTGCATGATGGCTTCACGTTGTTCTGCACTCACTCTTAACAGATCAGCCCCAACATAGGCTTGAATCGGGTCTATCGGCGAGAAGTGAACCAGCATAAAAGAAATAGAACTCACCGCAAGGAGCAGAAGGATCAGACTTCCTCCTTTGCGAAGCAGAAATGGCAGAATAACTCTGGTCATACTCGTCATAAAAGATCCTTCCTGTTTTAAGATTTCCATCGCCATTCCTCGATGTTATCGGTTACTGGCCAACCATGCCCATGGGGATGGATTTTTTGCTGCCCGATGTCCAGACCAGATTTAACCAAATAGAGATGATCGATATTGACCAGCCAAGCCCAAGGCGCATCACCAGCCCCACTTAACCCTGTTTCTCCATCCCATTGCGCTTTTTTCCAAAATGACCAAGCTTCTTTTTCGTTTAATGCTCGTAAGGCTTGCGTCAAATAATTTTCAACTTTCGGATTATTGTAATACCCAGGGTTGTAGTATTCGACCCCGCCAAATTTACTGCTGTATACGTTGTACATTTCAAGTGGATCATGACTGCCCCAACCAAATAGCACTGGATTAGCATGCATTTGCTTCTCAATGTCTTCCCAACTTTTCCCCTCGGCTTTCACCTGTATGCCAACCGGTTTCAGCATGTCTGCTGCCGCGATTGCAAGGGATTGACGAGTCACATCGCTAGAAGGATAGAATAGACTTAATTGTGCTTTCAGTCCTCCTTTTTCAACAACACCATCCTGATCGGAGTCGATCCATCCGTTATCAGCTAGTAGTTTCTTGGCAGCATTCACGTCTGCATCCTGAAAAACCGCCTCTTGGTTGAACCAAGGAAGTCCATCATTTAAGGTAAATGCTGGGGTACCGTGACCTTCAAGAATACCTTGTACTAATGCTTTTCTGTCTAACGCGATGTTAATCGCTTTACGCACAGATGGGTCTGCCGTAACATCGTTGCCGATAGGATAGCCTTCCTTCGTTTTGCCGCCGGATTTCATATATGGAAACATGATCCCCCGATTATCAACCGTCTTAACGGCAATCAATGCCATTCCGTTCACAGCTTGTTTGCTGAAAGCAGCAGGAATCGCAGCCATGTCAACCGTTCCTGCCTTCGCTGCCGCATATGCAGCATCCTCACCTAGGAATAGAAACGTGAGCTTTTGGAAATAGGGTTTGTTCCCGTAATAATCAGGATTTGCTTCAACAATCAATTGCTGTCCTTTATCCCATTGAACTAATTTGTAAGGACCAGATCCGATCGGTTTCCGTGAATAATCTTTTCCATGGGCATGCTTCGGAACAATACCTGTTGACACCAGCATTTGTGTAAAAGTAGATTGGGGTTCTTTCAGTGTAAATAGGATCGTCGAATCGCCCGACACTTCTACTTGCTTGAGGTTGCTCAAATCGATAGATGAGCCGCTCGCGGAAGCGGTTTGAAAGGTATATTGCACGTCTGTAGCTGTTAGAAGTTTACCATTGCTGAATTTAACATCTTTGCGAAGCTTGACTGTCCAGATTAATCCATCCTGACTTACCTCATAGCCCGTAGCTACATCATTCGTAATATTCAAATCCTTATCCCGTTTCAGCAACGTACTTTGGAATAAGGGGGAACCGTAACGCCCCCATCCTGTAGTTGGATCAAACCCCGTTTCAGGTTCGCCGCCAATGGCGAGAACAATCTCATTCTTCACCTTATCGGCACTAGGTTGTGGTTTATCTATCGTACAAGCTGTCAGTATGGCAATGACTGTCATCATCACAAAAAAAGTAAATAAACGTCGTCTCACAACTATCGCTCCTCGTAATGTTCACGTGTGCAGTGACACGATTTCATAAAATAGTAACACAACTTGCTGTCAAATTGTACTATTATTTTGCTAAAATGAACGAGTTGGAAGCCTTAATCCATGGTGAAATAAACAAAGCAGGTCGCCTAAGCGCCTGCTTTGTTTGACTTTAATCAGTTAATTTGAAGTAGGTTCAACAACGATTCCATGCTTCACCAAGAAATCTCGATCATCCCCGTAATGTTCGTTAGTTGAATTGTAGAACCAACTCTCTTGTCTTTCATATCCAAATAAGTAAGTCCATTCGACTTAACTTCAACGCGATTACTTTCCAACGCCTCCAAGGGCGGATAAATGGTTACTGTAGCTTGCTTCAATCCAGTAACAGCAATCTCACGCTCCGCTTGCTTCGTCCGTGTTGGTGAAGCGGCATGCTCTCTACAGGAAACTCGCGAACGCTCCTCCTGCTTGACGAATACGCGGCACTCTTCATGAAAGGTCCGATTAAGAGAATATAGAGCGGCTTTCTCATTGCCGCCAACAATCGTAGATTCACCAATGAGTATTGGCGAGCCATCAGGAAACTGCAGTCGCAGCTGAACCGACGTATCCTGTTTACATCCATTAAGTAAGAAGCCATTCTGATGACGAGCCACGAAGAATAAGGCCGATGGTGAATCAGATGCGCGTTTTTCCTGAAGAATCGTATAGCCGAAGTCTTGTTGTAGATATCTCAGAAGAATCGCTGCATCCCCCCACTCCTCCGCCTGCCGAACTGGCAAATGAGTGATGTCTTGACCTAAGAACGGCAAAGAGCCACGTACCCAACCTACTTTACCGCCATGCCAATCTGGTTTGGATCGCGTTAAAGCAAAGGCACGTTCTTCAGCTCCTTGTTTAGCAACCGCACAAAGGCGAGTATGAGCATCTGCTCCCTGCACTTGTTCAGCTAACCCTCCACCGGCTATCATCGCTTGATGAAGTAATTGCCTTATTCCCGCCGCACCCTCTACACGATCTTCTTCAAATGAAGCTGTCAGCTCCACATCACCATCAATCCCAGTCACTTCAGTCAAATGTAGTAACTCCAACAGAATTGGTTCTTTCACTGCGCCATAGAGAATGACTTTTCCTCCATTTTGCACATAATTAGCGACCCAAAGCGCCTTTTCTCCTGACAACCAGGAGGTTGCTACGAGCAACACCGTATCCTTCAGTTTCCGCAACGCGTTATCGTTCATAGCAAATAACTGGTCCGTGCTTATCACCGTATTCACTGGAAGACCCTGATTAATCGCATTGCGGATAAACCAGTCATGGAAAAACACATCCCCTGACGCCTCATTCGATACCTCAAGCGCTTCATGCAGTTCACGAAATGGATATAGCCAAGTCAGCAAACCTGGCTGATCCGGTGCATCCTGAAGTGCTTGGCGCAAATGCGGGATAACTTCCGCTGGACAATGTGCGTTCAATTCTCCTTTTTCCGTATCTATCGTTAAAATTTCAATGATTCCTGGCGACTCCAACTCGCCCAGCTTATTCACACGCGCAACCGATAATGGGACATAAATGTCGTGCGGTTCTCGATCATAGAGATCCCACCAAGGATTTTGCCAGAACCAAGGATCATTCGCATAAAATCGGAACGGGTATACATCGCCCGGAAGCTCTGCAATACGAGATAGATAGCCCGTTATTTCCAAACCAAAATCATAATTCAACGCGCCCCAAGGGGAGTTTGGCGGTGGAAATTCAATATATTTCTTATCGTACAACTGCTGCATCGGGATGTAATCCTTCGCCAAATCCATGCCTGTGCCAAAATTCGTACCACGTATTTCTGTGCGAACATCTGGGCATTCTTTTTTGAACAAATCCCAGAACGACATCACCTTCTCCGTCACCTCATGATAATCGGCGAGCGGCAGCTCTTGCCCGTTGTAATTAGCGCCTAAATACGTCCAAGGAAAATAAGATACGGCAAACCCATTGGAGAACCAGATATAATCAAAACCCAGCGCAGGCAGGAAGCTCGCACATTGTTTACCGAGAAACTTACCGATAGGTGTACCATCGGGAATACCCTCTGGATAACTTGCATAAGCCACAGAGTCCCCTATTAGCTTCGACCATGTACAAATGACCGTATAATCCGCTTTCAATGACACGAATTTGCCGCCGATATCCGCCTTATTGATCTCAGGGTGCAGCTTATATTTAAAATCAGAATAGGCAAACTCAGGACCAGCGTCAAACGTTGCGCCAACTTCCATGGAAACGCCGAACGTAACCGCAGCAACTCGTTTGAAGGAAGCAACAATTCGTTTCAAGTCTCCATATGTCATGCGGACAGGATCCTCCATATAGGGACGTGCACTGCGAGGATCGGACTTGCCCTGCAAGAAGCTGAAGCACTCCTCATTGGCGAACCCGATATAACGCCCCCATTCGATCTCCTGCTCCTCGTCAGCGTTCCAAGTTAAGATTTCACTGCCATCAGAAACCCATAAGAGAACAGATGCCGTCTCCCCCATCTCAATTAATGGCATCCATTGCCGGATGGCCTCCGTACAGACAGCATCTATCGCTTCTTGCTCTAGACTTTTGAACGGCTTCAAGCTCATTTCAAGCGTGGACCGCCGCAGCAGTTTCCCGCTCGTTCGCACGTGTTTCATTTCCTATGCCTCCAATCTTTCGATTAAATCTCAGATCTCAAATCTCATTAATGCGACGCATGCCCAAAACACTCTTGAATGAATAAGTGAACTCGCCGATGATGTTCTTCCCCTGTTTCATGACCAGAGAACGGATAATCGTAGATGCGTTTCGGACAAGAAAGGCGATTATATACCGCATAGACCGTGTCTGGCATGCAGATCATATCCTTCCACCCAACGGACATTAGCACGGGTACTTGAATGCGGTGAGCCAGATTTACAATGTCAAAATAGGATAACGCCGCTAATACCCCTTCCAGTTTGTCAGGGTGCCGTTTGACGAAATTGGCGATCTCCGACAAAGAGCCCGTCGAGTTTAACACCCCATACTCTAAGTGGCACATATTAGGTATACTGGCGGCCACAGCGGTAACTTTCGGGCAGAGCGCACCGGCTAGTAAGGCCATCCCGCCACCTTGGCTCGTGCCGACTGCAGCGATCCGACTCGTATCAATTTCAGGTTGTTGGTAAGCAACCTCTACCGCACGTACAACATCCATGGCTAGCCCCATGTAATAGCTTTTCTCTTTATCCAGCACGTTTCTTGACACCCAACCGTGGGCAGAACCGCTTTGATCTTGCATATAATTACCTGTCTCTCCCGTCTGTCCTCTGGCATCAATCGCCAGAACCGCGTAACCAAGCAGGAGCCATGTGGCATGGCGCTCAGGTAAGCCCTTATCTCCCCCATAGCCGGGAAAAACAATAACACATGGCGGCTTTTCAATAGCGGAAGCTCTCTCACTGTCAGGAACGAGAAACCAAGCATGAATCGGCGTCCCATCATGACCGAGATACGTCAGTTTATCGACCTTTACTGTTGGAAATAACGAGGGTTGCTTCTCTCTTCGCGTGTCGAGTGGCAGCTTGCCGATCTGTTCCAACTTATCGTTCCAGTAGGTATCGATGGTTGTCGCATCCAATGTGATCTCGGCCTGATAGTTGGCTAACTCCTTTTTTCGCTTCGCGATGACCGTCATTTGTCTAGGGATCCTCCTTCTATTGCGCCTTATAGGTGATCAGCATTTGATCGACCATCATTTTGAAAATCGTCAAATCCTGCTTATAGTCTTCCGGTGTTGTCTTCAGACTCTTATCCTGCATGATGGCTTCATGGAAGATTTCCATTTCGATCGTGTAAGGATCTTTAAAAGTCGGCCGATGAACCCGCTCCTCGTAAGCTTCTCCTACCGTTTCACCTACATGTAAAGTCGTCGGTAAATGCCGGATATACGGTGTGTTGTACTGCACTTTTAACTGTTTCGTGGATCCGAACACCTCAATATGTGCATCGAAACGCCGGTTCTGATCAAGACCAGTTTCATACGTCGCGTAGAAGCCATCGTATTCGAAAGTCGCTGCCATACACGAACCTCCTTGCCATTGCACAGCTGAAACAACGCGATTCGGAACACCAATCAGCTCGCGCATAGCTGAAATATCATGTGAACCTAGGCCAAGCAGCAACGAATACGCATTGTAAATGTCCTGCGGAACCTCACCGATCGCTTGCTTCATCAATCGTTGATGAATTGTTTTCCGTTCTACCGCCGCTTCAGCTGGAATGTCTGTAAAGCGATGCACAATGCTTGTTTGATTTGTAAAAAAATGATTCATCCCAATAATGCCTCGAATAACCGCATATTGAATGCGTCCCATATCTTTGACATCCTGGACCGCCTGTGTAAATGCTGGCGCATAGCGACGCATATAGCCGACCATGACCTTCACACCATACTCATCTCGTGCTGCAATGATGGCGTCAGCCTCTTGCTGTGTCATCGTCATCGGTTTCTCAATAAACACATGTTTCTTCTGCTCGATTGCGGCAATCGCACAAGCCGTATGGTATTCATTGCTATTTAAAATAAAAACAGCGTCAAGATCAGACTGCTTAACGAGCTCCCGTGCATCTGTGTACTGCTGGTGGACACCGTACTTAGTTCCTGCCCACTGCACTAAGCTAGGGGATATATCACAGATCGCAGCTACTTCATAGGATTGGCTTAGTGATGCTAGAATAGGCAAATGAATAATTTGAGCTACCTCACCAAGCCCAATGACCCCAACTTTAAGTTTCTTCATGTCACCAACCTACCTCCGATTTACATCGTAAAATTGATCGTTACTTCCCCTTCAGCGAATTGTCGATTGTGGAAGAGCGGTATCTACCTGAACAGTACGTTAGTTGGCAATCGATGTATATTTCAATTTAGGTCATTTTCTTTAAATACATGTGATTTCCGTTTAAAGGAACACTGTAGAATGAGCCGAAATCTTCAAAATCAGGACGGACCACCCCATCCTCGGCGTGGTCCGTTCAATCTTTTATTCTTACTGAACACTTCGTACACTTACATCATCTAAATAGTAGGAATCTGTTGCCGCTGGATTATCGGTGTAAATCAATAGAACGACATCGGTGACAGTCCCCGCTTCACTAATCGTGTAATTTCCTTGCACCTGCGTCCAAGCTGACGTACTCAAGCCAGCACTTGTCAGCATAGTCACTTGCTTCTGTACCCCATTCAACTTATATTGGATGCCCAATCGCAAGTATTCTCCAGGGGTTGATCCGGTTGCCAATTTGGCCCATGCTGAATAGTTATACGCCACGCCTTTGACTACAGGCAGTGGGACTTGAAGGCTGCCATAGCCATTCGACTTCGTAATTTTGACCGATTGTGCACCAGTGTGATGCTCGGTAGTCGATAGCAATTGGCTTATTTGCCAACCCGTGTAATGCGTCGCTGCGTCCTCAAAACTTGGATCCGTGACAAAATCCGGCCTCACTTCCACATCATCCAAATAAAAGGCTTCCGCAAGCGCAGGATTATCGGTGTAAATAAGCAGTCTGACATCACTGACTAAGCCGGATTCATTAATCGTATACGTGGTGGCCGCTTGTGACCAAGCCGTCGTCGTCAAAGTAGCACTTGATGTGAGGATGACCTGCTTCTGCACCCCGTTCAGATTGTACTGTAGTCCCAGCTTTAACACTTGCCCCGACGTAGATCCCGTTGCCAGTTTCCCCCACGCGGAATAATAGAATGGTTGGCCATTCACCACATCGAGTGGCATGTTTAGACTGCCGTAGGCATTCGTCTTCGTAAGCTTCAAGGAATGAGTTCCTGTATGCATCTGTGCATTACTTAACTGTGGCGTAACTTCCCAACCTGAATAATGCAGGTAAGAATCTTCAAAGCTTGGATCTACAATTTGATTCGCACCAACCGGAATGCCTGAGCTATCAACAGCTCGAATGCTATCAATACTGAATGTTCCCGTGGTGGTCATCATATCGAAACGAATTTGACGAATCGTCCCTGTCCATGCTGCATTTTCAAACATCGGGACATGATAAAGCGTCTGATTGCCACCATTGGTTCCAATGTAAAATTGCACAGATTTTGCTTCATCCCAACTAGTGTCGCTATTGGTGATGTAATAAATGACGCCTGCCCCTTCCGCGCTGCTAATCATTCGGATATCCAAATAAGATGCATCGCTTGCAGCAAGACCCAGCATGTCACCTGAAACGATGCCTGGATCGCTCCCAGTTGACGTTCCACTATATGAGCCGCCCGCAACCGTTAAACCGCTAATCTGCTTCACATCTGTCCAGCCCTCACTGTTTCCTGCCGTGTTGAATTCCCATGACTTGGCATAGGTTCCGGTCAACTGCGGTTTATTCCACACCTCATTCACGACTCGATCCGTTGGATAGAGAACATTGATCCGATTCTTCTGCGTGAGCGTTGGCACTGTATCGGTATGTGCTCCCCCCGTGGTGAAGGTACTTCGAATCGTGTCCATATAGCCAAATCCGTACAATCCTGTTGGCATGAGGAAATGACCTTCGCCAAATTCATTCCAATTGTCGAGCATAATGATGCTTTTACCGACAGAGCCTGCAGGCAAAGATGGAATGAACGAATTCTTCACCCAGTTCGCCAACGTGTTAAATTCGGTCACCGTCGTCCAATACCCACTCTTACCGAGCCACGGGAAGTCGTCACGCCCCATACTAAGTGTCGGAATCACATCGAGAATACCTGTGTTCTTCTGGTCAGTCATGACCTTCTCTTGCAGATTGATATGCGAGTTTACACCGCCATAGCTATACGCATAGATGGAATCAAATCCTGCTGTATTCAAATTATTTAACGCAGTTGTATCCGAGGAACTAGTCGGTGTAATGAGAATTAAATCCGTAAACCCAGCAGCTTGCACCGCTGTACGTAAGAAAGAGATCTCATTCGCAGCGGCCGCTAGGCTGCCGAAATCACGAATCAAGCCATCCAGTTTATAAATGGAGAGAACCGGTTTATTGCCAATTTTCAAATACCGAGGATCCTTGAAATAATATTCAATCCAATACGGCACGATATTGTTCTCAAAATCAGCCGCTCCTGAGGAGAACGAGCTCGTATTTTCCCACATAATTGTAAAATTCATTTGGTTGCTGTATTTGGCGTTGAAGAATCCGTCATGAAGCGCACTCCCTAAGTAAGGATCCTTAATCGGCAAGCCTTCATTTCCCCGTGGACGGAACCAGCAATAATTCTCGAAATTGACCCCATGCTCCACTTTCCACTTGATCTCCCAATCGGCTGTCTCTGGGCTTCCTTCATCATAGAAACCTAGCAGCGGCGTGCGCTCTGGATAAGGGTTTATGGCGTCCCAACCTAAATGCGTACCTTCCCGCCACATGGAGCAAGATTGCACCCCAATTTGATACGTAGGAGACGAAACTTTCACGGGAGCAGGGACATAGTCTCCTGGGAGTGGATAATCCTTATATAGTCCAATATCATCCACCCACATCAATTTGTTCGTACCGTTCGGTGCATAGAATCGAATTGTATCGATACTCGTAATCGCTGTTGTGAACGCAGCATTCGAGACCAGCAGCTTCCCATTGAGATAGATATCAGCTTTATCCGTTGACGGATGCACTTTCACCATGAACGCATACCAGACATTGGCTTTGTAATTGTAAAAGGGGACTGCAGTGCCTGAGCCGTTGACATAATTGAACTGTCCACTCGCCGTTGTCAACTTGACAGCGCTTGAACTGCCGCTTTTTAATTCAAATACCATTCCGTCTGCTTTCGTTGGAATTAAGACTTTGAACTGGAAAATCTCATCATCACTTAGCGCAGAGACGGTTTTCGATAAAGCCACACCACTTGTGGATGCTGATCCATCCAATTTCAGACTGTATACGTCTGGGCTTGTGGCGCTTTTGTTCTGCTCCACTGCGATAACACCACCTGAATTGGTCGCTGTCCAATCCGCAGGCACATTCGTCATGGTGGAAATGAATTTCTCATTCACGGAGTAACCTTTGTAAATCTGAATCGGCGTGATATAGACATCACCCGTAGATGCTGCACCTGTTTGCATATACATGCCGTTCAGTTGACTAACGCTCTGATTGAAATTTGCAGCGCTCGCCTTTAGTACACCGTTCACATAGACATCCGTTTTGTCGGTGTCAATGTTCGCGACCACTTTGATGCCGTATTCTGTATTGGCGGAGTAGGTTTGTAAGTTTTGCGCGCCTAAGGAGGTATTCAATACGAACTGATTGGAGCTCGTAGAGATGCTTACGGCTGTAGTTGCATCATTGCGCAGCTGCCATTGAAGCCCATCGATAATTGCGCCAGGTTTGAAACGAAATTCCCAGACGACAATCCCCGATGTTTGCATAACGAATTTATGATACATGGTCACAGGAAGCGTGGAGCTGGTATCGCTAAGCTTCATGTAGTTGTTGTAGGAGTAAGTCATACTTCCACCACTTTGGTTCACATCCCAACCCGACGCCGTGTATGTCGCATCTGGTTTGGCTTGCAGGAAGGAGAAATTCTCATCCAACAAATAACCGACCTGAACAGGTCCACCTTCTGCTTGCGCCGTCGAAGAAAGAATAGTGAATAGAATGAATGTACTCAACATTAATGAACAAGTGAGAACCACTCTTGCCAGGATAGATCTTATCATCACCTTGAATCCCCTCTCATAATGAAAATAACTCCTTCACTCACGTTGATTCGAGCAAGTCGATGCCATCGTAGGTGAAGGAGTGTTTGTAGGTTTTATCTCGGCCACCTTTGTGGAGATGGGGGTAATACTGGAAAAGACGCGTGAGGTTCTAGTTGGTACCAATAGGCCACCGAAGAAATATCATCCGATCGTTCAAATAGCCGCTTGCTATCATGACCGATTACTTGAATTGTCACTTTGAGATCACTTTGGAATCGAATGGGATCAGGCAAATGCCAACGATATAACCCATGCATGGGTACTTTGCTCCCATATTCACGATCTATTTTGGCGGAATCCTTGTAGTATTTGTACCCGAGAAAAGGCGTTGAATACGACTCAGGTTCTGACTCGCCTGCAAAGCACCAAGCACCTCCAACGTAATCCTCGGTGCCCGTTCCACAAATGGTTGGCCAATCCGTATCGCCATCTAGGAAGAACTTGATCTCGCCTTCCCCCCACCAGTTGCGCTCCAGCGCAGCCCAAGCCAGATAGGTGCCAATATACTGCCCAGCTCCCTCCACCCCATCCAGAATCGAATAATCCTGCCCGAGCTCTGTTTGGCGCATCCTTCGCCATTGTGCATGGAAATATGCGGCATTCGCAGGGAGATCATCCACCAATGTGTAGTTAAATGTATAGAAAAATCCATGGATATCTTCCGTGTGTTGGTTCTCGATGGTGATCTTCGCAGATTTGCGGAATGGCATTGCGAAATAGCTATTCATGCCGCCAGTTGGATTAACGGAGATTGGTAAGGAGTTGACATTCGTACGAATGCCAAAGCCATTACAGAAGAAATCGCCTAAAGGCACTTCCACAGATGGCGTGTCTTCCTCATCCCAATACATGCGTAGAACCATATCCCGCAGTATATAGTTGCCTTCCTGTGCACGATGGTGAAGTTTATCCGTGACAGTTACCCAGAAGTGCTGTAGAACACCTGGCCCTTGTATATTGGCAATGGTGACCGTCTCACCTGCCTTAATCGCGATACATGGGCGTCCTTTGCGCCCAATGCCGAGATGATTTGAAGCTTGCCCGCCTTGCCCTTTCTCACCATTCGGATTCTCAGGAGAGATGGATCGACTACGAGCGGTCGTAACGAGTGGAGCAGATGAATAATCAAACCCCATGCCAGATTGCAGATTCATAGGTAACACCTCTATTATCGTGTAGTTTATTGAAAGATTGTGCCTTTCTTCACTTCGTCGATGATGCGAACGACTTCAAGCGCCTCTTCCATCCGAATTTGAAAAGGTTGATTCAACCTATAGGAGGCATACAACTCATCCCAAATATTGAAGTTTTGTGCCGGTTTCACTAGTCTTCGCTCCTCTATCCAAACCAACTGTTCCCCGGATTCATACGTACCCGTTTTGCCGAATGCCTCTCCAGGTGTTCCCGGATTAGCTTCCAATGGAGCAAGCGGCACACTAGGATCCAAGTAGCGAAGATGAATGTCATTGTCGGTCAGTGAAAGGGCTCCTCTAGTTCCATACACCATAAAAGTAGGCGAGTTGATCGCAATCCCGCCACTTATTTCCAAATCCACGATGCGCCCGTTTTCCCCCCTCAAAATAATTTTCAAGTGATCTTCCGCATCCCCCGCGGCCACGACATGCTTCAGGTCACTCCACACATCCTTCACAGGACTTTCCAACAGCTGAAGCCCGTGATCAATAATGTGCGGTCCCCAATTTAATAGCTGGCCGCCGCCAAAAGCTTTAATCGTCTGCCAATCCGCACGTCGCTGATAGTTATGTCGCGTGAGCCGAATCTGATAGACGTCACCAAGAATGCCGCTTGCGATAATTTCGCTGACATGCAGGAAATCCGCATCAAATCGACGGTTATGACGGATGAAAATACGTCTGCCATAAGCTTCCGCAGCCTTGCTTAACTCGAGCGCTTCCTCATAGGTTTGAGCAAATGGCTTTTCAATCTGAATATCCTTGCCAGCAGCTAACGCGAGCATCCCATGAGCGTAATGGTCGCTGGAGCGAGTCGCTATATCCACTAACTCGATATCCGGATCTTGCACCATCTCTTCAATCGTCTCATAGGCGCGGATCCCGTTCTCTTCCGCGGTTTGCCGACGTAACGCAATCGGATCTGTCACTGCCGTCACGATAAACATCTCAGGCTTGTGTTTCAATTCCCCATAATGGGCGTTCCACCCAGCCCGCCCTAGCCCAGCTATACCAACTCGAATCGGCTTAATGCCTGTTTGCACATTTGATTTCTCAACTTGTTCCATCACGTTCCCCTCCTGCGTGTTAATTTAATTCACTTTCGTAACCGCGACATCATCTAGGAAATAGGAATCGGCTTGTGCCGGCAAATCGGTATAGATGAGCACAACCACATTGGTCACGGTTCCTGTCTCATTAATGGTGTAGTTCCCCGTCACTTGTTTCCAACTCGATGTATCCAAGCCAGGACTCGACATCATAATAACCTGTTTCTGCACACCGTTCAGATTGTATTGGAGCCCTAGTCTTAACACTTCGCCCGCTGTTGCCCCCGTATTCAACTTCGCCCAGGCGGAGTAATTATAGGAAACGCCTTTAACGATATTGAGCGGAATTTGAAGACTGCCGTACGCGCTTGTCTTCGTAATCTGAAGCGCCTTCGCTCCGGTGTGATGCTGCGCAGTTGTCAATACTTGCGTGATGCTCGAGCCGGGATATTGCGTCGTGCTGCCCTCAAATCCAGGATCGACAACCATGTTGGACGAATCCATCGTACGGATATAATCAATGCTGAATGATCCCACAGATTGCATCATATCTACGCGGATTTGGCGAATTGTTCCCTGCCAGTTCGCATTCTGATACATGGGAACGTTATACACGGTTTGATTACCGCTATTATGTGCGATATAGAATTTGACCAGCTTATTCTCGTCCAAGGTGGTATCTGCATTCGTTGTGAAATAAATCTGACCGACAGCTTCAACGCTGCTGCTTATGCGGATTTGCAGATAAGAGGCATGGTCGGCAGCGATCCCTAAATTAGTAGCCGATATAATGCCGGGATCCACTCCCGTTGTGGTGCCCGCATACAGTCCACCTGCAACCGTGAGTCCACTAATTTGTCCTGTGGCACTCCAGCCTTCGCTGTTACCATTCGTGTTAAACTCCCATTGCTTCGAATACATGCTCGTAAGGGGTGGTGCAGGCGGGAGCGGCGGCCAGACAGAAGTAACTGTGCGGTCTGTTGGGTAAAGTACGTTAATTCTATTCTTTTGCGTGAGCGTAGGTTGGACATCGGTATGGGCTCCAGCGGTGGTAAAAATATTTCGGAGCGCATCTAAATAACCAAACCCGTGCAGTCCTGCTGGCATCAGGAAATGCCCTTCCCCATACTCGTTCCAATTATCGAGCATGATCATTTTCTTCCCTATGCTGGTAGATGGAAGGGATGGAATAAACGTATCTCGTGTCCATCGGTTCACCATATTTTGTTCTTGCAGCTCTGCGTGGGATTCGATCGTACCGTACGTATACGTGTACACCCCATCGAAGCCTGCCGTATCCAAATCGGTTAATTTCTGCGTATCGGTGCTGCTGCTAACCGTAATAATGGTTATGCCGCTGAATCCAGCATTCTGTACGGCTGTTCTTAAATAGTTGATTTCTGTTTGCGCGTTAGCCAAGCTTCCGAAATCACGGATGAGCCCGCTGAGCTGGTATAGCGATATAACAGGTTTATTATCCATTTTCAGATACCTTGGGTCCTTGAAATAGTACTCGATCCAATACGGAATAATATTATTACGGAAATCCGCGCTGTCACTTGCATAGGAGCTTGCATTCTCCCAGGTAATGATGAACTTCATCTGATCGCTGTACTTGGCATTAAAATAACCGTCATGCAGCGCATAACCGAGGTACGGATCTTTGATCGGCAAACCTTCATTGCCTCGTGGCCGGAACCAGCAATAATTCTCGAAATTAATACCGTGCTCGACCATAAACTTAATTTCCCAATCGGCTGTTTCGGGATTCCCTTCATCGTAGTAGCCAAGGTACGGTTTACGATCTGGATCCGGATTAACGGTGTCCCAACCCAAATGATTTCCCTCTCTCCACATCGTGCAGGATTGCGCACCAATTTGGTAAGTTGGGGACGAAACTTTCGTTGGGGCTGGAACGTAATCTGCGGGAAGTGGATAATCTTTATACAGCATGACATCATCAATCCACATCAACTTATTCGCGCCTGGCGGGGTGTAGAAGTGGACAGTATCCACACTGGCGACCGTATGGAAGAGTGCGACATTTTGTACCATAAGCTTTCCATTCAGATAAATATCCGACTTGCCAGTAGCTCGGTGATAGTTGATCTTGAACGCATACCATAAGTTAGCTTTATAATTCGTATAAAAGGAAACCTCTTGCCCGGACGCATTGACATAATTGAAATTACCGCTCCCTGTTGTCAGTTGCAGTGATTCGGTCGTCCCACTGTCTAAGGAGAAATGCAAACCATCCGCTTTCGTAGGAATTAACGTCTTAAATTCGAAAACAAGATCATCGGTTTGAGCGGAAATGAATTTATCCATGGCTGTGGCACCGTTCGTACCATCCATTTTCAGACTGTATACGTCTGGTTTGGTTGCGCTATCATTTTCGACGACAGCGATGACACCTCCATTGGATGAAGCGACCCAATCTGCTGGCATATCCCCAGGACGGAGCGAGGTGAATTTCTCATTGACGAAATAGCCTTTATAGATTTTAACCGGAGCAAATAGGAAATCGCCTGTAGATGTGTTAGCTGTTTGTACCCAAAATCCATTCAACTGCGTCGCCGCATTCGTGAAGTTTGCATTACTAGCCTTTAATACACCATTGATGTAGATGTCCAGTTTATCTGTATCGATGTTAGCAATGACTTTAATACCATACTCGGTATTCGCAGCATAGGATTGCAGAATTGTGGATCCTGCCGAAGTTTCCAAGACGAGATTGCTGTTGCTTGTGGCAATACTCACCGCTGCCGTCGTTCCGTTACGTATCTGCCATTTCAATCCGTCGATCACCATCGATGGTTTAAAGCGATACTCTAGCGTCACAGATCCGCTCGTTTGTGTCACAATTTTATGATACATAGAGACATTCTGCGTTGTGCTCGTGTCTGTGATTTTCATCCAATTGTTGTAACCGTAAGTCACTGTGCCCCCACTTCGATTAATATCCCAACCGGAAGCAAGTGGAAGGTTATCAGGACCTTTGAACAGAAAGGAGAAATTCTCATCGAGCAAATAGCCGACATTGACCGGCCCGCCTTCTGCTTCCGCTTTATTGTTCCCAACCATACATAAACATAGAAACGTCACAAGTGGAAGAATCAATAAAATACCGAGTTTCATCGGAATTCTCATATGACCTGCCTCCTCATCCATCTGATGTTGATGCGACCGATGCGTTTTCGACTGAAGCCGCATCGGTCATTATGAACTAAGTATCCAAACTAGGAAACCTTTTTTACTTCAACATCATCGAGATAATACGTATCCATTTGTGCAGGTGCGTCTGTGTAAATGAACAGGGCAATATCGGTCACCGTACCGACTTCATTAATCGTATAATTCCCAGTAACTTGCTTCCAACTAGTTGTATCCAAGCCGGGACTTGACATCATAATTTGCTGCTTCAGTACGCCATTCAGCTTATACTGTATGCCTAATCGCAATAACTTCCCAGATGCAGAATCCGGATTCATTTTGGCCCAAGCTGAATAATGATACGTATCACCTTTGGCAATAGGGAGGGGAATCTGGAAGCTGCCATAATTATTAGTTTTCGTAATTTGCAGGGCTTGAGCTCCGCTATGATGCTCTGTCGTCTTCAGTAATTGCTGAATGGCGTAACCGGAATAATGTGTAGTGCTGTCTTCAAAACCAGGATCGGTGACTAAATTCGGACCTAGTGTTGGCTCAGGATCTGGCTCTGGTGGGGGCGTAATTCCCTGAACAGGATCGACGGTTCGGATATAATCGATGCTGAACGAACCAAGATCATTCAGCATATCGATCCGGATTTGGCGAATCGTTCCTTGCCATCCCGTAACCTGATACATCGGTATGTTGTACACAATCTGATTCTCACCGCTATTCTCCACATAGAATCGAGTTACTTTATTCTCGCTCCAGACACCATCTGCTTCGGTTATAAAATAAATCTGTCCTGACGCTCCTAAGTTTGTGCTCATCCCAATTTGGAGATAAGCGGCATCCGCTGCGGCTATTCCCAAATGATCCGCAGAAACAATACCTGGATCCGTTCCAGTCGTTATCCCCGAATATTTCCCTTCAGACACGGACAGATCACTCACTTGCTTCGTCGCACTCCAACCCTGACTATTTCCGTCCGTATTGAATTCCCATTGACCAGAATAGAAGGTTGTAATCGGTAGAGCTGGCGGCAATGGCGGCCACACTAACGGTATGTGCCGATCTGTTGGGAATAGCACATTGATTCTATTCGTTTGTGCTAGCGTAGGCTGACTATCTGTATGATTGTCTCCTGTCGTGAAGGTACTTCGCAGCGCATCCAAATACTCGAACCCATGCAGGCCAGATGGCATCAGAAAATGCCCTTCCCCATACTCGTTCCAATTGTCTAGCATAACTACCTTCTTACCTAAACTTGTAGCAGGCAATGAAGGAATAAATGTGTTCTTCGCCCACATGGCGAGCGATTGAAACTCGCTTGGTGTCGTCCAATACCCTGGCTTATTGCTCCATGCTGTATCGTCCCGCCCCATGCTGAGCGTTGGTACAATGTCGATAATGCCTAAATTCTTCTGCTTCACCATGTTCTGTTGCTGAAGTTCAGCATGCGACTCGAGCGCGCCAAATGAATACGTATAAGCAGCATCAAAGCCAGCTGTTTGCAGTTCGGTTAATTTCTGTACGTCCGTGCTGTTACTAACCGTGATAACAATCACATCACTAAATCCAGCGGCCTGCACAGCTGATCGTAAATAATTAATTTCGGTTTGAGCGTTTGCTACGTTACCGAAATCACGCACCATGCCACTCAACTGATAAATAGAAATGACAGGTTTATTGTCAATTTTCAAATACCGAGGATCCTTGAAATAGTACTCAATCCAATATGGCACAACATTTGTGCGGAAATCCTCGCTGTTCTTTGAATAGGAGCTCGAATTCTCCCATGTAATGATGAATTTCATTTTATCGCTGTACTTCGCATTCAAATATCCATCATGCAGGGCATAACCTAGATACGGATCTTTAATCGGCAAACCTTCGTTGCCTCGTGGTCGGAACCAGCAGTAGTTCTCAAAAGTAATACCATGTTCGACCATCCACTTGATCTCCCAATCGGCGGTTTCCGGATTTCCTTCATCATAATAGCCGAGATAAGGCTTGCGATCTGGATATGGTGTAATGGAATCCCAACCCAAATGGCTGCCTTCTCTCCACATGGAGCAGGATTGCGCACCTACTTCATACCCTACGGATTGTGGCACAACGGGTGCTGGTACATAATCGTTAGGAAGCGGTTTGTCTTCATAAAGCTTCACATCATCCAACCACATTAGCTTCCCTGTACCTGTTGGTGAGTAGAATCGAACTTGCCCGATGCCATTAACTTTGGATGTACTCGGAATTTTATCTACAAGCAGTTTACCATTCAAATAAATGTACGCTTTATCCTTGTCCGTAATCTTAACTTTGATGGCGTACCAGATATTTGCTTGATAGTCATAGAAAGGAACCAGCTTTCCTCCACGATTGACATAGTTCAACTTTCCATTCGCCGTGACAAGCTTGAGCGCGCTTTTGCCATCACCTTGTAATTCGAAGGTTAAACCATCTGCTTTGGATGGAATGAGCATCTTGAATTCAAATACCTGATCCTCGTTTTGTATAGGAATCGATTTAGAGACACTAACGCCGTTAGTTGAACCTGACCCATCTAGTTTCAAGCTGTAAATATCGGGTCGGGTCGCGCTTTTGTTTTCTGCAACTTCAATAATCCCGCCCGTATTCACAGTCTGCCAGTCCGTTGGCACGTTCGTCATAGTAGATATGAACGTTTCATTTACGCTGTATCCTTTATATATTTTCACTGGCGTTACTATGACTTCTCCCGTAGAAACCGCACCCGTTTGCATCCAGAATCCATTGATCTGGTTGGTCGCTTGCGTAAAATCGGCTTCACTGGCCTTCAACGCGCCATTGACGTAGATATCAGCTTTATCCGTAGCGATGTTAGCAATAACCTTCACACCGTATTCGGTATTAGGTGCATAGGTCTGTAAAATTTGCATGCCTGAAGGCGTTTCCAACACAAGATTATTGTTGTAAGTTGCTATACTCACGGTTGGCGTGTTGTCATTTCGCAGCTGCCATTTCAACCCATCCATGATGGTTGTTGGTTTAAACCGATATTCTAATGTAACCGATCCTGCCGCTTGTGTAAGTATTTTGTGGAAAAATGTTACAGGAAGCGTGGAACTGGTATCACTAATTTTCATATAGTTATTGTAGCTGTAAGTAACATTGCCTCCATTGCGCTGGATGTCCCACCCAGAAGGTTGATAAACGTTGTTTGGAGCAGTAAATAGGAAAGAGAAATTCTCATCCAGCAAATAGCCAACATCGACCGGTCCGCCCTCTGCCTCAACTTTATCGAGAGCAATTGTCAAACCGAGTAAACAAACGAACAAGGGAAGAATGAGTTGAATAACCCATTTAATAGGCATTCTCACAATATTTACCTCCTTAATATATGTTCATAGATACGGCCGATATGAGCTTCATATTGAAACCCAGATCGGCCGTTGTCCTTGTCTTCCTCACCTACTTTTTGTTGATGGTTTTCCATTCATCCAACTGTTTTTGCATTTCCACCATTACTTTTTCATAACCAGCATCGACATACTTTTTCTTCGCTTGCGCAATGAAAGCATCGAAATCATTCATCGAACCTGTGATGAGAACGGGATTTACTTCTTTGGCAACTGCGCTCACCTGTGCAATTTCCGCTTTTACCGGATCTGGGTTAAACGTGAAGCCAACAATTTTGGAAGCTGTTGCGTTCGTGTTGTTATCTTGCATGACTTTTAGCGCAGCTGTGGAGTTCCAGTTGGAATCCCATTGATCCCACAGTGGTCCAAGCCAGTTGTGCCAGATTGCCCACGTTTGCTCCGCACCGGATTTGGCTGTAACGGACATTTGTGGTGTTCCTGCACCAGACTTCACCGTGTAGTTTTTACCTTCGACCCCATAAGCCAATGTGTTGGACAACGTCGGATTCTTCCAAATTTCATTGAGCAGCATAATAGCACGATCTGGATGCTCGGACGTTTTACTAATTACTGCCATTGCGCTCGTAATAGCGCTTGTTGTAATTAAGGTTTGACCATACTTCGTTTCAAGTGTTGGATAGCCGAACAGTGCTGTAGATTTGGAGCCATCTGCTGTATAACCGCCTGAATCTTCTAGGACAGCGTATTTACCTGATTTGGCTTCCGCTATGAAATCTGTTTTGATCGCAGCATCTTTTGCGACGTAGCCTTTTTTGTAGAAATCGTTCATCGTACGATAAACCCCTACATTGTCTTCCGCCTCGAGTGGATTGACCAGTTTACCTGATCTCTCATCATAGAAGACGTTACCTCCTAGATTGGAGTAGTGATATAAATTCGTTCCGATTGCTGCCACATTCCCTGTTACCAGAAGCGGCGTCATGTTCGGCTCATTTTTCTTGATGAGCTCTAAGTAAGGCTCAATGCTTTGTAACGTTGTAATTTTGGTTGTGTCAAATTTGTATTTCTCTGCAATATCCTTTTTAAATACCCAACTATGTGCATCTGAGTATGGTGTTTGGCCTGGAATGGCATAAATTTTTCCGTCAAACGTTACTGCTGACCATGCACGTGGATCAACTTTTTTCTTAATGTCAGGTCCATATTTATTCAAAAGATCATCTAGTGGCAGAATTGAACCCATCTTCACATTGTTCATAAATTTATTCGATCCCGAAGTTGAGAAAGCGATGTCATATTTCGTGCCCGTTGAGTTCATTAAGCTCATCTTCTGTTCCCAGCTCGCATTATCAATGAAATTAAAATGCAAGTTGGCATTAATGCTTTCTTTTAACATTTTATTCGCTACCGCTTCTACTGCTTCTTGATCCGTTTCGCTATTGATTGGGCTGCGCATATACCAAGTAAGGTTAACAAATTCCTTCGTAGGTTCTGCTGCTTTCGCTGTTGCCTGTGCAGATGTTGCAGGCGCTGTCGTACCGTTTGGACTTGAAGTGGAAGTGGACGTAGAGCTGCTGCAAGCGCTTAACACAACAGGTATCGTTAAAACAAAAGGTAAGGTAGTTCCCAACACTTTAAATTTTCTAGCATTTCGTTGACTCATTTTTAAGTCCCTCCCGTATCTTCGTCCATACTATTATCATGCTATATGAAACAGTTACTGCGCAAGAGCACATTCACAGTAACTGGGATACTACCCTTTCACCGAACCAACGGTCAAACCGCGGACGAAGAATCTTTGGAAAAAGGGAAATACCACAAGCATTGGTCCAGCTGCAAGCACACACATCGCCATGCGAGCACTGAGCGACGGGACTTCCATACCAGGCTTCACGAGCCCATATTGAATGGCTTCTGCACTATTTAAGAATTCCATATTTTTCAAAACTCGGATAAGCAAATATTGAAGCTTTAACATATCCTTGCTGTCGACATAGAGCAACGTCAGCCACCAGTCGTTCCAATATTGGAGAACGAAGAACAGGCCTACGGTTGCAAGTGCGGGTAAGGATAATGGCAAAACGAGTTGAATGAAAATTCGCGTCTCGCCGGCTCCATCCATTTTCGCAGATTCGAACAGCGCATTCGGTAGCGCTTGCAAGAAACCTTTCATGAGCAGAACAAACCATCCACTTATTAAGTACGGCACAATCAGAGCCAGAATGTTGTTCTGCAGGCCTAACCATTTGGAAATCAGGATATAGGATGGAACGAGTCCTCCCTTAAATAGCATCGTGAAGAAGATGAGAAAAGCCAGAATCCCTCGGTACGCATAGTCATGCCGTGAGATAGCAAAGGCATAGGAAGTCGTCACCCACAGACCGACAATCGTTCCAACCAAGGTGGTTATAATCGTAACGGCATATGAATTTAACAATTGCTTGGGCTCCACCAGAATCACCCGATAGGCGTCCAGATTAATTTCTTTCGGAATGATGGTGTAACCGTTCTGAACAATGCCGCTCTCCGACTGAAACGAAGTCGCTACAATAACGAGAAAGGGATACAGACAAGCCACACAGACTGCGATAAAAATAGCATGAATCCATATTTGTGTGACTGTATTCGTGTTTCTTAATGCCATAGGTTTGCTCATAGTTCACTCCTTAGAATAGCGCATTTTCCGCATTGACTCGGCGAACGATGAAGTTCGTCATTAGAACCAATACGAAGCCGACAATGGATTGGAAGAATCCCGCAGCCGATGACATGCCGATATCCCCCATATCAATCAATGATCTGTAGACGAATGTATCGATAACGTCCGTAGTCGGATAGAGTAACGTCGAGTTTAACGTCACATTGTAGAACAATCCGAAATCACTGTAGAACATGCTTCCGATGTGCAAAATCGTTAACATAATGATCATCGGTTTGAGCATCGGGATTGAAATGGAGATTACCTGACGCAACCGGCTTGCGCCGTCGATCTTGGCTGCTTCGAAATATTCAGCATCAATGCCCATCAGCGCTGCGTAGTAAATGACGGATCCATAACCTAACCCTTTCCATACAGCAGCAGCCACTATGAGGACTGGCCAGTACTTGGGTTCGTTGTACCACATAATCGGTTCCTTGCCCAAGGCGGTCAGAACTTGGTTAAACACGCCATAATCCATATCGAGCAACGCTTTAAAAGCAAACCCTGCTACAACCCAGGAAATAAAGTAGGGAATAAACATAATCGTCTGATACACTTTGACAAATTTACGGTTTAGTTCAAACAGCAGCAGCGCAAAGCCAACGGCGAAAATGGTCCCTAATACGATAAATACCAAATTATAGAGGATCGTATTTCTTAATACACGAAATAGTACGTTTCCATTAAACAAGAAATCAAAGTTTCGAAATCCCACCCAAGGGCTATTCCAAATCCCTAGATCGAATTGATACTGCTTAAATGGCAACAGTAATCCATACAATGGCACATAATCCAAAATAATAATGAGTATGAGCCCCGGCAAAGCCAGTAAGGTTAGCCCGCTATTTTTCCTGAAAATCTTCAATGCTCTTTCCATTCGTTCTCACCTCCTACTTGGTTGCCATATCGAGCTTCACAATCAAATCGTAGTTAAAAACGAGGGTATTGTATATTGCAACATAGGAATAACTATTCAAAATCATGCAAAAAGAGCTGGAAATACGGACTGTGATTGAGGTAGAAGTCTTGTTTTTGGAACATCCCCCTGCCACTGTCCCGAATTCAACACTTATGAGACGAACCCCTACGTGAGCGGTCGAAAATTGCAGTGTCAGAAGAGCATCATCCACACATTCACTCTGAGACGCCGAAAAGTGCACGCTCAGCTAATCAAACTAGTCAAAGAGACAAAACGCCAATGTGAGCGATCGAAAATAGCCGTCTCAGTAGCACATCATCCTCAACTTCACTCCGACACGCCGAAAAGTGCACGCTCAGCTAATCAAACTAGTCAAATTGACGAAACGCTAACGCGAGCGGTCGATAATTGCAGTCTCAGTAGCGCCTCATCCTCAAATTCGCTCTGAGACGCCGAAAAATGCACGCTCAGCTAATCAAACTAGTCTAAGAGACGAAACGCCAATCTGAGCGGTCGATAATTGCAGTCTCAGTAGCACATCATCACCAAATCAACTCCGAGACGACGAAAAATGCATGCTCATTGAATCCAACTAGACAAAGTGACGAAACGCGAACGTGAGCGGTCGAAAACAGCACTCTCAGTAGCGTATCATCCTCAAATTCACTCCGACATGCCGAAAAATGTACGCTCAGTTAATTAAACTAGTCAAATTGACGAAACGCTAACGTGAGCGGTCGATAATTGCAGTCTCAGTAGCGCCTCATCCTCAAATTCGCTCTGAGACGCCGAATAATGCACGCTCAGCTAACCTAACTAGTCAAATTGACGAAACGCCAACGTGAGCGGTCGATAATTGCAGTCTCAGAAGCGCCTCATCCACACATTCACTCTGAGCAGCCGAAAAATGCACGCTCAGCTAATCAAACTAGTCAAACAGACGAAACGCTAACCTGAGCGGTCGATAATTGCAGTCTCAGTAGCGCATCTTCCACATATTCACTCTGAGCCGCCGAAAAATGCACGCTCAGCGAAACAAACTAGTCAAACAGACGAAACGCTAACCTGAGCGGTCGAAAATTGCAGGCTCAGTAGCGCATCATCCACAAATTCACTCCGAGACGCCGAAAAATGCACGCTCAGCTAATCTAACTAGTCAAAGTGACGAAACGCCATCGTGAGCGGTCGAAAACAGCACTCTCAGTAGCGCATCAGCCACACATTCACTCTGAGGCGCCGAAAAATGTACACTCGAAAGTAAATTACAACTCATGACATCAAATCACATGATTATTTGCTTCCCAAATTGATAACGCATGATCATGTAATTTGTAAATACGTACACAGGACGTTCCTTTTCCTGCAGGCTGGAGAAGGGATTTTATGCACATGTTTTTGAGTAAGTGACGCGACTGACGAATACTGATATTGAGCAGTTTACTAACGTGTAATGGTTTGATCGCCGAATCATTAGATAGGGCTGAGCGAATAATTTCTTTCTCAAAAGCATTCATCTCAATAGATGCTGCATCAACAACACCAAGAAATCGACCCATGAATTGTTGGAGAATTTGTATACACATACGTGGGCGATCTTTAATATCGTCATAGGTGAATCGTAGTATTTTCCAACTATCTAGGATGAGGTGGTTCTGGCGGATTAGCTGGTCAGTAAATTGAGAACGGCTTAATTGTACATGTGTTGTAAAGCCATCAATTTCAATGGCAAGTTTGAGGGATTGCCGTATGAATGCGAAATCTAGGAAACGTGTGCCATCGCGGAAATCCTTTATTTCATACTCAGGATGAAGAAACTCAAAATGACCAAATGCAGGAAACCAAACTTTCTCAAGAAACAGTTTCTCTGCGTGTCCAAGTCCTTCATGGAGTCGACGGTGCCGTTCACCTGTGCGTAACTTAAGATGTTTTTCTACATAGGTATCAAATAAGCTGATAAACGATGTTTTCATAAACGATGCCCCCTGGAAATAAATAAGCCGCCTCCCTAGCCAGCATGAGCTGAACTTGGAAAAGCGGCGTGTGCTTCACAACCATATGTAAGCTTTGTAATGGGTGTAAATATACCATAATTTACTAAAATAATCTACTAGCTAGTTATTCTCACTTCTGTCCAATTTAATGTAGTTGTAAAAGTGGAAATATCTCCGTGAACAACTACCAACGATCCCCTAATCTCCCTGATACAACTTAACTGTCTTCTTCTGAAGCGCGTATTCACGTGGCGTCACATGGAACCTTTTCTTAAATAAGCTGAAGAAATAGCTTTCATTCACAAAACCGACTTGTTCCACTATTTCACGCACGCTGATTTGTTGATCGACCAACAGTTCGGCCGCTTTTTCCATCCGTAATTTATTAATGTAGTCTGGAATGGAGATATCCATGGATTCTCGGAATATTTTGCTAAGCTGTCGGGCGGATATTTTCATCGTTGCAGCGATGGACGGTAAATTGAGCGAAAGATCACGATAATGCAAATGGATATACTCTTTTACAGCATCGACAATGTAATAATTATGTTCATTATGCTTATCCGTACTGTCGTTCACCATGGCATCCTGCAGCGCAGCCTGAAGTAAGTCACTAATCTCTGAGATCGTTTCCTTCTCAAGCAGACTACGACTTATAGCTGAGATCGATGTTGACAGATTCGACGTTGCGGCAAACTTCGATTCCGTAAGCGCATCCTTGACAGCGTCCACGAAACGAATGACCGAAACCAGTGCATTATTATAGCTTAAAGCACCAATCTCGTTGAAAATTTGTTGCAAATGTTCCCCTGTTAATGAGGCATTGCCTGCTTTCAACGCTTGCAGGAATGTCTCTTCCAAGTTGCGATCATAGCTCATTTGCTTATTTTCACTATTTCGTTTGATCATCTCGGACGTAATTATAATGGAATGCCCAAAAACAAACCTGTACATCGCTTGGTTCAACGATTGATTATACAAGTCAGCGAGTGCGTTCAATGCTTCAACTGTGTCGCTCACCATGCAAGATAGGGTCACTTTAAAATACCGATACACGTTGTCCTGAACTTCTTGCATCAAAGTATGAATGGCGTGCGAGTAAGCATGCTCCTCATCAGGAATCCGTACAATTAACACCACTTGATCATCCATCATGTCTAGCCCCTCATTAGGATAAGCCCGACCTACGATTTCAGAAGCGATGTTACTGATGGCATAACGGATGGTTTCTTGATCCTTAGCATGAATGTTTTGTTTGAAATCCTTGTATTTGTCTATTTTCATAATGATCAGAGCATACGGCCCTTCCAGCGGGAGCGAAATGCGCATTTCTGCAAAAATCGGCTTTAATTCTTCATGGCTTAGTGTTAAACCATCACTCACGATACGATTCAGCCAATAGTTCTTCATCACATTTTGATAACGAAATTTCTCTTGATTAAAATGTTCAAGTTTCACCATGGATTGTTTATACACAGTTCCAAGATAATTAAGTTCATCGATCGTGTCGACCTCTTCCAAATGCGAACCACGCATGCGATCTGACATAATCGTATGAACCAATTTATCGAATGGCTTATAAATTCTGCGTGAAATGCTAAATGAGAGAATTAATGCAAGAACGACAAAAATGAGTGTTATGAGAACGATGGTTGTTTTCAACCGCTCGATGGATTGAAATACCTGATTAACAGGCTGCGTTTTGATCAGAGTTAAGCCAGTTTCTTTCTCAATCACATACGTAATGTAAAGCTTTGACCCCTCATACTTGCTTTCGAAAAATCCGTTTTTTTGAGCACCCACATGCGATGTGGCGTAATTCATATATTCATCTTTCAACCACATTTTATAGTCGACTTGCTCATGGTTACTCTCAAGGAATTCACCAGCATCATCCAGCACATAGACCCGATCGCCCTTTTTAGGATCAATCGAATTGATCTTTACGATATTGTTAATGAGCCACTCTGGTTTGACATTGACGACAACAACCCCATCTGGTTTCGGATTATTGATCGATGAACTATAAATAAAATACGAGAATACCCGCTCAGGCACCGTTTTCCCGTTCACTAGATTTTGTATATTACGAATGACGGGTTTCAACACGGGCAGCATTTGATTGGCATTATAAAATCCATCTACAAAAGGATCTTTAAAGAATATAGAGCTTCCTACATTATAAAATTGATCTAGATTTCGATTATAAATACTGACCGAATGGATATAGGGATTCGCTGTCACTAAGGAAGTTACAATGTTATTCAATCGCGTAGCAACGTCAGCCATATTCTCCGTTTTGGCATACATAATTGAAGCCACATCACCATTAACGAATAGAAATTTACTAAGGTTTTGAATCGATTCATCCATCACGTCCATATTATATTCGATCTGGTACAAAATTTTCTGATTGGACGTAGACTCATTCCGAAGCAACAGCTTCTGCGTACTTATATATTCAACCAGAGAAAGAACAAGGACTAGCAGCAGCACCGCCGCGCTAATCCACAATACCATTCTTGCAAAATACGTTTTGGTTCCAAACCATTTTCGCTTCATCAAAATGGCCTTAACCTCCTCGTGTATCCTTTAGGTTGATGTAAGATATGTCTTTGCTACAAGTCAATCCCAAGCAGCTTCAGTCGCTCAAAACTAATTGTCATACTATCGAATGGGTTCCGATCCCAACAGAAATCCTGCTCCACCCCTCCCCACTCCACACCAATTTCTCGGCATGCCGCTAAGATCCCAGCAAAGTTCATATTCCCCTCACCGATTTCAGCAACACGCTGCTCTCGGTTATGTGTCACTAACATATCCTTCAAATGAACAACTTTCATCCGGCCATCAAATTTGCGAATCCATTCAATCGGGTCCGCACCGCCTGCTTGTGCCCAGTACACATCCAGCTCAAAGTGGAAGGCTTGACTATCCGAATTCTCCCTTAAGATATCCATGCCAGTTCGACCTTCAAATTTGGCAAATTCAAAATCATGATTATGATAAATGAACGTCAATCCTGCTTGCTGCAGCTTTTTCCCAATCTCAGAAGCTTCTCTGGCGAATGCCGCGTAACCTTCTCCGCTACCTTTATATTCGTTAGGCAATCCACCAATTCCTACATACTTACAATTCCAAATGTGATGTTGCTCAATGACGCTCTCGATCCGATTGACCAAGTCCGCATAGCTGATATGGGTTGCGCATATTTCCAGACCTTCACGATCGGTCATTTCCTTCAATTCTCGGTTTCCTATCGGCCCTATTCCCGAAATCTGGACGGCGTTGTACCCGATTCCCTTCACTTTTTTGAGCGTAGTTGCAATATCCGTTGGTGTCTTGAGATAATTACGCAGGGTGTATAATTGTGCTGCAATTTTCAAGTTCTTCACCACTTTCTATAAGTTTAGAGAATGTAATGGTTCAATCTTCGATCCAAATCATGGGTTGTTGGGTTAATCCAAAGGGGACAATCGCATACTCATCACGCCATAACTTCGCTTGGCCTTTCAACCTACAATCATACCAATCGACTTCCCCAGTTCCGGGATATGTCCAGCTGCTCTGGCCCGTAAAACTTTCGGGACTGACTTTCGTAAGTTCGCCCCCAACATGGTGATGAGGACCAAGCATATTTCGAAGCGAATTCGTTATCGTCAGATGCAAATGATTATCACCTTCGCGAATAGCTGCAGTCACTTCAAACCTCCAAGGACTACTGGCGATGGTGCCAAGCTTATGCTCATTCAACTCAGCTGTAAGCGTTATCACTTCTGCACCAGGAAAAGACAGATAATATCGCTTATGGTTCATTTTCACGGGTAAAACAAAACATGTAGAGAGAATATATTCGCCTGCGTAAAACGGTAATCCTTCAACAGCTAAGTCCCCTTCAACCGTTTCTCGTTCAGCAGCAATAACAAAATCAGAAAGCCAATGACACCGAGTTTTTTGTTCAACGGTCCCCTCAGTACACTTAGATTCAATAGCAAAATCGCCTGCTATATAAATGCTTTCAATTTCGGTACCGTATCTTGTAACCGTATTAGGACTATCTAAAATAGGAGCGATGTAAGTGAGTTTTAATAGGATGAGATTGGTACCCACATGTAAGCTCTCCGTAATGTCTATTTTACGAAAGGATGCATCTCGATAGAAATCTTTTCCTTGTTCCTCAAAAGAATGACCATTTACGCTGATGATTTCGTACATGTCAGGCTGCTCTACAAGGAGAAAAGCTTGTGAAGGGATAACTGATGCCTCGCAATGATAAGCTAACAGTAGCGACCCGTTATACCCATTATTCGTCAAACGTTCATGAATCCCAATGACCGGCTCCATATCACTGTAGGTTTCACCACCATCTAGCGAATACTTGGCATAATCGAGTGTCAGCAGATTGTGATCTTCACGTATTCCTCGCCATGGCCCTGCCAATGATAGGATTGGTTTGAGTTCATCAGGGAGATGATACTCCCCAGAAATTTTTACTCCATGCGAAGCTTCCCCGGTCGTTACGATGCAGGAATGCGCAGCCGCCAAATTCACATGGAATTTCTTGTTCTGGTCAGGTTTGAGCGTGTAGCTATGTCCTGTTTCAGGATCCCATATTACCGCACTCTCCACAGTATCCTTCAACGAAAAGGCAAATGCCAACTCCTTCGATTTGGATAGGTTCGTGAAGTAGACGAGACTGCCACCCTGTAGATTTCTATGTTGAGTCCAAATGGATGAGACCTCACGTCCAAATAATTGAATCGACGGTGCGTAGGCTTGTGCAAGTGCTAACTCAAGTTCATCCTCTAGAATTGGAGTGGCATAACCCCTCAACTTCTCCAGAACAGCTGTCTGCTCTTCTCCATCTACATACATCGGATATCCGCCAATGGTGAAAACTATACCGCCATTCTTCGCAAAGGATTCGAGCAACGCTAACGTTGATGGTCGTATTGTACGCATGTAAGGCAATAGAACTACCTTATAGCTCATGTGACCAACCTGTAGCTGATCCCCTTCAACCTTGGCGATATCTTGCATGATTTGCTCATCACCTAAATCATAATCCCTATGCATTCCCATTAACTGCTCCAGAAGTGCAAGAAACTTCGTGTCTCTTTCATTAATACTCGACGTAGTAACTACATTAGAAGAGACAACGTCAGCCCCTGTTAATTCCATAACGCAGCTTTCCAATGGATGAAGAACCAAGAGTTCCGAGGCAAATTCACCTTGTGTTGTTATGTAGCAGATCCGAGCCATGTAATCTTCCACTAGCTTATTATTTTTCCAATAAGGTTGCTGCGGTGAAATGGTAGGCGGATAATCGCGCTTCCTACAGCCTTTCATACTATATAAAGCGAGATGTGGGCAAAAGTGATTGATCCCCAGCACAGCATGCCAGCCGGCTATCCATTTACGGTCTTCAAAGCTCATATTTTGACCGCTGATTCCGAATAATTCAGAGAGTCTTCGCGCCATACCATACTGGTTGGCAACACTTGTCAGACTTTTAGCAGCAATGAGTCCACCATCTATTCGCAATCCCAAATGATCTATGCCAGGCTGTTGCATATGGCGATACTGGATCATCATATTACCTACATTTAGGATAATGGAGCCTAGCGAATTCTCTCCGTTAAAGTGTCCTGTCCACGTCATTCCAGCCTCAGCACAGTATTCACCAATCTGACGGCTGAAGCTGCTCTCCAGCAATGCTGACAGACTCCTGTAGTAATCCAGTCTAACTTTTCTGTACATACCACTGTTATCAAAAAGCACTTGCACATGATCCAACATGTCATACCCATGCTGGTGTTTAAAGAAATCTCTTATCCACGGCGAGTAGCTGATCTGACCTTGATGATGAAAGTTGACAGCTCTTGGACTGATTTGGGGTTCATCGGTGAAAATGCCTTTGGCCGTGTGACCCAGATAGCTATTATATTTCTCAGCATAGGGCGCGTATGAGCAATCGATAAATGATTTAACCATCTCCGGATTCATCAAATCCACCCAACAGGTCCCGTTGTACCATGCGTTACCAAGCGCATCCTTGCAGCTTACGTAGATATAGTTATCATCTTCTTGCAACCATTCACAGTTAGGCGGAAGGTCGGAGCCTTTTGCCAGTCTGATCAGTGATCGCGCATGGTAATCTGAGTTGATGTTAGGCACTATCCCACCTGCAAAACCAGAGGGCCATTTCTCTTCGTCATAAAACCATGCCTCAATCCCCAACGCTTCACATTCTTCACAAGCTGCTTGGATGGCAGCCCACCAGTCGTCACCCAAATATTCCGTCAATAGGCCAGTCCGGCTATGGAGGTACGCTCCTCCAAATCCACCTTCAGCAAACTGCTGCAGTTGTTTTTTGATTTCGGCTGGCTCCAATAAGTCATTGAGCGACCAGAACGGAATTGAACGGAAGTTGGCGGGAGGATCCTTGAACGCATCAAATTGAATGCTCGTCGAGTCTGGCATCGCTTTACCTCCTGATTCAATTCTTGTTTAGTTTAGGTTGGCTTTCCGCTCTCCTCTACAGTTATTCTAGGAGCGGTATGCCACAAAGTAAATTGCAATATGCGTAATTCTCTTGGATTTCAGTCATGGACGTTAATATGTCTTGTTCGTCATAGCAAAAGCCGTACACAAGATTTACCCATGTACGGCTACTGCTATCTTCTTTTTATTTTATTACAAGGCAACTGGCTGTCCTCGTTTAATGGATTCATATGCAAGAAGTGCGACTTCTGTTGCTTTCAAGCCATCTTCCCCCGTGACAGGCACTTGCTCATTGTGCAGCAATGCTTTGACGAAATCTCGCATCATATAGGCGTCCATATCATCACCCCAGAACGAATAAACGCCTTTACCTAAGGAGTTTCGGTATAAATCGTTCTTCTGAGCGAAACCATCTACCGAGATAACACCTTTGGTTCCAACAATCTCCATCGTCACATCGCCCCAAGTAGGGAACGATTTCGGTCGCGACCAACTTGTATCCAATACGGCAAACACACCATTCTCAAACTTCATATGCACCATGCCAGCATCTTCAACTTCGAGCTCTTCTCTGAAAAGTGTTGCTGCATAGGCATAAACTTCTTTAACCTTCGATTGTAAAAACCAATTCATCAAGTCCATCACATGGACGGTATGATCAAGTACAGCTCCGCCACCAGAAAGCTCTTTATTAATAAACCAACCACCCGGGTTACCCCCGTGATTCGTCCCTTTAATTGCAACAATGTCACCAATATCTCCACGATCAATAGCTTCTTTCGCTCTCACGACGGCTGCTAAGTATCGGCATGGGAATGCGGTCATGAGTTGTACACCATTTTCCTTGCAAGCGGCAATCATTGCTTCCATTTCTTCGATTGTCGTCCCCAGCGGCTTCTCGCAAAGGACATGCTTTTTCGCCTTCGCTGCAGCGATAACCAGTTTCGCATGATGCACATTCTCAGAGCAAATGATAACGGCATCTATATCCTGAGCTAATAGGTCTTGGTAATTTGCATAATAGGGAATACTGTGCTGCTCTACTATTGCTGCAACACGATTTCGATCCTCTTCAGCGATGCCGATGATACTAACCTCAGGCGATTGAGCCAAATGATTAAAATAGCTAAAAGCATGTCCATGCGCGAAACTTATCATTCCTACTCGTAACGTTTTCATGATGTTTCTCCTCCCAAATGAATGTCGATAATTAGAGCAGTACAGCTTTACCTGTACGTATGGACATCAGCGCCGCATTTGCAATTTCCAAAGCTTTTACTGCGTCATGTGCCGTTACAATGGGTTCCGTTCCGTAACGGATACTGTTCAAGAAATGTTCCAATTCAATATAATATGGATCATTGAAATTAGGACTTTGTGGGATTTCCACAACCTTGCCTTCGTTCTCCTCGGAGGCTACTTTGCGGATTTGCAGGGATTGTGCGTCCATACTATCCGTTCGAACCAATCCTTGCGAACCAGCGAATTCAGCTGCATAGCGGAAGGAACCAGGATATCCCCAGAAGGCTTCCAAATTTGCCACAGCACCACTTTCAAAGACTAACGTAACAAGCGCATAATCCATATCAGCATCACATTTGTTCAGACCATAAACCGATTTGACCTCACCTAAGGTCCATCGCATGAAATCAATGTCATGAATCATTAAATCAACGATGACACCACCACTTTTGTCTGCATCTTTGAACCAAGGTCTTGCATTCCCTGGATGACTGCCGACACGTCTTGCATTCACAACACCGACTTTCCCAATCTCACCAGCGTCGATCTGATTTTTCATTTGACTATACTCAGGAAAAAAGCGCACGACATGTCCAACGAATAGTCTCACATCGTTTTCTTCACAACAGCGAATCATCTCTTTCGCATCTTCCAAATTAAGGGCTACAGGTTTCTCACAGATCACATGTTTCCCTGCTTTCGCAGCTTGACACACGAGCTCTTTATGCAAATAAGAGGGTACAGCTACACTGACCACGTCAAAATCAACAGCTGCAACCATCTCTTCAAAAGATTCAAAGGCAATCGTTCCTGTTTTTTTAGCAACCTCTTCGGCTAATGATATAACGTTATCGCAGACGCCAACTAACTCAACGCCAGACATTTTCATATAGCTCAGTGCATGCCATTGCCCCATTCCACCGCAGCCGATAACAGCAACTTTCATATCTCACTCGCTCCTTCATATGTTGTATACTACTTATAGTTATCATATCTTTTCGACTTCGATACCAAAATAACGGTGTTTGTCTAATTTATATCCAAATTTGCCGTTATAGACAGGGTGATCTTATACATGAACACATTCAAAGAACCCATTTATTACCAGAATGAACATTTATGCATGAAAGTATGGCAGTTCACCAATGACAGTCCAAAAGCGCCATTCGGCTATCAATGGCATTATCATAAAGAGATTGAGTTCATTATTGTACAAGAAGGCGTCCTTAGTATCCGAACTCCGAACAACGAGTACGTACTCAAACCAGGAGATGTCGTCCTGATTGGATCCAATCAACTTCATCTGAGTCATAAACCGGAAGATGACTTACTCGTTTACATCGTGCTGCATGTAGACCTGCAACCCTATTTCGATCCTGCTATGATGATGTATTATCGTCATTTTTCGGAGATGGTCAGGCCACTTGAAGATCTCAATTATATGTTCTCGGAAAATGAGCAGGCCAAGCAAGAAATCGGCCGAACTATCATCGATATTCATACCGAAATGATGAACAAAATCAAAGGCTACGAAATTGCTATGAGTATGCACATCAAACATTTACTGCTTACACTTCTACGGTATGACCGTCACGAGTTGCTTCAATCGTTCGACTATGTCGATGCCACTGTGATGGAACCCATACTTGCCTACGTGGAAGCTCATCTCCATGAAAAAATTGAAATGGAAGAGGTTAGCCGGCTAGCCGGGATGAGTTATACCTACTTTTCTAAATTTTTCAAAAAATCGGTAGGACTTTCATTTACAGATTACGTGAACAGACAACGCATCCAAAAGGCAGAGAAGCTGCTCATCACGAAAACTGAAATCATCACCGACATTGCCGCCTCCGTTGGGATTGAGAATATGGCGCATTTCTATGAGCTTTTCAAAAGATACAACGGCTGTACGCCAAAAGAATATGTTAGAAAACTAATGAATTGATGCTTATCCAAATCGAGAGTTGAATGAATCCAATAAGCAGTCTGCCGCGGAATTAAAATGTGAACTCGAGCACCGCTTTTTCCAATATTGCCTTATCTCGTAAAATCATAAATGTAGCTGAATAATCCGTACAGGTTTGGATCGATTCCTTCATTACAAGTAATGCCCTATCGAGTGTCATCCATCTCACTTCCATACCTAGCTCTATCTCGTCATCTGTAAGCATGGTATTACTAACTTTTTGTTGTGCTTTGGCGATGTAGCAGTACGAAAGTTGCATGAAATCGTTTCGGTTCTTATGCTCCTCGATATAGCCTAGTTCATGCAGGATTTCTGCTTCATAACCTGTCTCTTCTCGGATTTCACGCAGAAATGCTTCCTTAGCATCTTCACGATCATCCACCCCTCCCCCGGGAAGCTTGTACAGATTGGCTTTGGACAAGTACATCATCATAACGTTCAACTGGTTATCTACGACAACACCTCTTGAACCGTATCGGGAAATGGTTTGCATAAATGCAGGATCACCACCAAGCAAATCACTATCTGTTATTCTTTTAATTAGCTGCATAAACGCACCTTTCCCTTCGTCTGTAAACACAAGCAAGGAGCAGAACTGCCATGGCAGCTGCTCCTTGCTTCTTTAAGATCTAATCCTACTCGCTTTTGTACTCCAAAACATCTCCTGGCTGACAATCTAAAGCTTTACAAATCGCCTCTAGTGTCGATAAGCGGATCGCTTTTGCTTTTCCGTTTTTTAATATAGAAAGGTTAGCCATGGTAATGCCAACTTTCTCCGAAAGTTCGGTTACGCTCATTTTTCTTTTAGCCAACATCACATCAATATTAATTATTATCGCCATGTTTCTCACCTCAGACCGTCAAATCATTCTCTGATTTTATATCAATCGCTTCTTTTAAAAGCTTTTGGAGTACTGCAGCAAAAACAGCAATGACCATGGATGCAAAACTGATGACAAGTGCGATGAGAATTAATCCTGGGGAATCATCTCTCTCTGCTACCAGGTAGAAGAGCGGCAAACCAAGTGCGTACAAACCGCTGATGATAACCGCACAGACTTTAATCTTCTTTAACACGTCGACAGATAAATCCGAGAAAGCTTTATTCTTATCAATATAACTCAAAAGCTTGAACGTTTGATACAGTGCAAAGTAAAAAGGTATGGCCGTTGCATATAGATCCATCATCCATAAATATTTAAGATAGGTGTGATCCGGATATAACTCAACTGCGTAGTTTGCTATCTCTGGCACCACAAATATGCATAACGCCAGAATAGGGAGTCCCATCACAATAACAGCTATCTTTAAAAAGAGTGTTGATCCTCGTTTCATGTAAAGTCCCTCACTTATGATAAAATTTAAGTTCAATTTACCACAATTATTATCGTTTTGCAATAAAAAACAATCGTTTTTAAATATATTGTTGTTGTTAGCAAACATAAAAACAGCCGAGTCCAAGATGGCCGGCTGCCCCATTGACAAGTATATTTAGCATCTTACATGTTTGCGTTTAAAACCAAGACGATCCTTCAGTACAGCCTTTTGAATATTATCAGACGCGTTTATGAATTTACTCGGTTTCGTTCCTTGATTCACTTCTACCGGACCAACTGCCTTAGCGATCTCAACAGCCTTATCATGCAGGGGTATATAGGACACCGCAACCGTGTAAATAAAATTGTTCATCGCATACTGAGCCCGCACAGGAGCTTCGTGAATCGTACTTTTCACCAGATCAAGCATGTTGGCAATTTTGCTCTCGGAGAATTCACTGTCTGGACGGTTCCCCAACAACCAACAATAGCAGCTCCAGCCCGCCGACATTCTCAGCTCCTCGCCGCTAGCGATCCATTTATCTGCGACTTCTTGGGCAATATCTGCTTCTGACAAGGTGACGGCAACCACATAATCGGACAACATAAAGAAATAAGCGGTGTCCATCCAACGTTCATAATCTGCTTCCGTCATGGCATTGGGATCTGCGATAATACCAGCAAAATACATGGCGTCGTAGTTCCCTGTAGCATAGAGCTCATCAGCTAAAGCTTGATTGATTTTGGTTTTCTTAAAGATTGGCTTCATGGCGCCTGTCGCAACCCCAAATAGCGGTTCATGCGCACCATTAGACATGTACATTTTCTTCGTACGTTCCTTACCAAGAGCTTCAAGCTCCTGCATCACGCTTTCTAGATTCATCGTTGTATACTTCCTTCTTTTTTCTAGTTTCATCTCATTTAACTTGTGGATCCGTTCTAGGTTGTCTTGAAGAAGCTTCTACTTATATCCATACCATAACAGGCTTGAAATGTAAATAAATCGGCCATTTCCGAAGAGTAAACAAGCTAATGCTAGATAAATATTGGCGTAATGGTACAAATCCGTTATTTGGTCTACTTGATTGACAACGTTCACTGTGAAAGTATAAATTTAAGAGAAACAGTCTTGTAAATCGCTTTCAAAGGAGGAGAACTCCGTGTATCGGCTAATGATTGTAGATGATGAGGAACACATTAGAGAAGGATTAAGCGATTTAGTTGATTGGTCTTCTCTCGGATTTCAGCTTGTTGCTAAGCTGGAGGATGGTAAACAAGCTGTTGAATGGCTGCAGAAAACGGAGATCGATATCATCCTATCGGATGTGAAAATGACGCATGTTTCCGGGCTAGAACTCGCTAAATATGTACATGAGAATCACAACAAGACCAAAATCGTGCTCATCAGTGGGTTTAAGGAATTTGATTACGTCAAACAAGCAATGAGTTATAATGTCATTCATTATTTATTAAAGCCGACTAAGCTCAGTGATATAAGAACTGTATTTCAAGACGTCAAACTACGTTTAGACAAGGAAAAAGAGGAAAACGAACAGGTATCCAAAGTCGTAAAGCATAAGAATGAATTGCTCCCTCTGATTCGAAAACACTTATTTCGTGATTTATCGACAGGTAAATTAAGCGATCCGGCTGAGGTAGAGAAATTACTTCGGCTAACCGAAGTCCATGCGAATACCCTCCATCATCGATGTGCATTAACCCGTATCTCCTTTGCAACTCCTGGCGTTTCCGCTGATTCTATAGAAAAAATGATTCGCCATGAAGGGTCCGGTATCCTGTATGTCCCCATCTTCATGAATGCACAAGAACTTGATCTTGTTGCGCTAGATCTTCAATCTCACCCTGATGCCTCATCCTTCCGAGCATCGATCACGTCCTATATGCAAACTGTCTTACAACGTATACATACATTATTAGGTGTTGAAGCACACACAAACATCGTGGGCTTGTTTGAGAATTTACGCCAACTCATGAGCGAAAGTGCTTTACATTTTAACAAAGAAGATGATTTGTTCGAACGGGAAGTAACGGAAATGTCTTTACGCAACACCCCTCAACTAGCGGAACAACGCAAACAATTTCTAGCCTATCTAGGCGCTGGCAATATCGCAGCACTGTCTGAGCAGTATGTAATCTTATTGGATACCGTACACCAAGGTAAATTACCCACTCATTATGTGAAAAACTTCTTAATTGAACTCTTCTCCTCTCTTAGCTTCAAATTGAATGAAATGGATTTGCCTATCGATAAAATAACGAACAAACCTTTCTATTATGAGACCATTCTACGATTGAATAGTTATGATGAATTATTGCAATGGGGACTCTCGGTTCTGAATGACATCAACGCTTACTTTCAAAAACATATGGCAACAGAGCCATCAGCAATTCAAAAAGCCAAGGATTATGTCAACCACTATTTTAATAAAGATATCTCCCTAGAAAGTGCAGCTTCGCAAGTGTATTTAAGTCCAGACTATTTGGGCAGAATCTTCAAACAGTACACGGGAAGTAATTTTACTGATTTTGTGACAGAGACCCGTATCCAGAAAGCCTTAGAGTATTTGCAAGATCCACAATATAAAATCTATGAGATTGGTTCCAATGTAGGGTATAAGAATACGAAGTACTTTTTCAAAATATTTAAAAAGCAAACTGGTTATACGCCTACCGAATATAGACGTAAATCGATTAGTAAGGATAAACAATGAGAGATCCCTTAAGCTTATGGTTCATCTTGAAAAACTATCGATTTCAAAGTGTATTTATCAAAAACTTTCTAATTATACTAGCGCTTGTCCTACTGCCAGTCACAGGATTAAGTGTCGGGATTTACAATCTTTATAGTAAAACGGTGACGGAAGAAATCAGCAGCGCACATTTAAACTCCCTCTCGCGAATTCGAGATATGGTCGACATGCTCATGCGTGAGGTGGATGATTTCTCCGTACGATTTGCTTCCGATGATGTCGTAGCACAATTGATGGAAAAGCGAAACACCGGGACAACGACCTATGATACGAGTATCCTCACCGCCAAACTGTTTACAAAGCTTAATTACACCAACAATATTCAGGATTTTGTAGATTCCGTGTACTTGTACTCCGAAAACAATCAGTCCATCTGGACGTCTGACTTAAGAAGATGGTCTTTGGATGAATTTATGGATCTGGGATGGCTGCCCAGCTACAATGAAAAGAAATTGACGTATAGAGACTGGTCGCTGGCTAGACAAGCAAAAACCCATTATTCCGACGCCAGCGAGCGTCAGCTGATGACATTAATTCGGATGGCTCCCTTGCTTCAAACAAAGACAGGCAGTGTCATCATGAATATAGATACCGCGAAGTTCATGAGTATCATTCATAATACGAACAATCATTACATCGATAACCTCTATATTATTGATGCTAATGGGATCATCGTGGGTCAGGACAATTTCGATTTAATTAACCATCCGATTTCAGAAATCATCCCGAACTCGAATTTGATGGAGGGAAATCCAAATGAACCCGTCTTTTTTTACAATGAGGAATCCAAGCAGTCCATTTCTCATGTCAAATCTCAGTACAATAAATGGCGGTTTATTTCCGTTGTGCCTCTGAAGCTATATGAGGATAAAGCGAAGTATATTAAGAATTATTTATTCGTTTCTTCCCTGTTCAGTATCGCGGTAGCCTTGATTTTGTCCTTAGTCGTCTCTTGGCGCATGTTTATACCGATTAAGCAGATTATGTCTGTCGTTAGTCGACCTGGCGACTGGTTAGAGGATTCGGAACGAGCCAGCCCGATTCCATCCGTGAAAACGCATGTGAACGAAATTAAATACATTACCTCAAGTATCCTTAGCTCCTATGGAGAAAAGCAGGAACTGGAGAATGAGCTTCGTTATCGTCTGACTCTCCTTGATCGTGCCTATGCTGTTGCGCTGCAATCGCAAATTAATCCTCACTTCCTATACAACACACTTGAAACGATTAATTGGCAAGCCTTACGACTTACTGGCGCGGAAAATCCCGTGTCGGAAATGATTACCTCTCTTTCTCAGCTTCTGCGCTTTTCTTTAGAAGGTGAGGGTCATTTGGTAACGATTCAAGAGGAACTCGCGTATTGCATGCATTATCTCGACATTCAGAAAATTAGGTATCCTCGCAAATTTGAAGTGGTCGTGCAGGTGGATGAGAAGTTGAATGATTACAAAATCCCTAGAATCACTCTCCAACCGCTGATTGAAAATTGCATCTATCATGGTATTAAACCAAAAGAAGGCGAAGGCAGAATTACAGTTACCGGCACATTGGAAGGTGCTCACGCTGTTCTCCGTATTTCAGATAACGGAATTGGAATCGATTCCGAGAAGCTGGAACAGATTAACGCTGAGTTATCCAATAAGAATTGGATTACTGGGAATCATATTGGCGTTATGAATGTGAATCAACGGATTAAGTTAACCTTCGGTGAGCAATGTGGCTTACAAATGGTTAGCGAACCTGGAGTAGGCACGGAAGTAACAGTGAAAATAACTGCGTTGGTGGGATAAATAGTTAAGGGACAGAGCGAATAAGTCACATCGCTCTGTCCCTTTTTATCTGGATCTATAGGTGTAGTTCCGCTTTTCTCACACAGAAATTATCGTCCCCTGAGAAAACCAAATAAACGGTCTTGCCATCCGGACTCATCCATTTCGTTGGAAACTCTCCTCGTTCTCCTGGACCCATATCCCATTGTTCTGTAAAATATACGGTCGTCCAAGGTCCCCATGGCTCCGGTGCATCGTAAACCCCGAATCCGCCGGTGAAACGGGTGTCTCCCCTATCCCTGTGACCAGGCTCGTTCGGAATGTGCTGCCACCACAAATACCTCTGAATGGCACGGTTGTAGCTGATGCCCGATCTTAAGCAGGCATCTTGATGCTCGAACACCGCACCACGCTCTTCGATATCCTTCGTCCAAACCGGTGACATCTCATCTAATTCTTTGAAGAATTCATAGGCATCCCTCTCACCTATGCGCTCCTTCGGAACTCGCATAAGGATCATCCGATCTGAAGGTACATCCGCTTTGGGATGATCATGAGTGACCGTGTAGACATAATCGTCCCTAGCATCACTGTAATTTTTCCCATAATTGATAAAGGCGCATAAACCAAACGCTTCAAACTTCCAATCGCTGAAGTTCCAAGTTTGAGCATGGTCTGTTGACCAAGCTAACTGCGCTTGTCCCCCTTTCTCATCTGCGTGAAATAACCAAGCATAAAGAATGCCATCGACCATAAGAACGCCGCTGCCCTTTTTCCCTTGTCTACCATATCCTTGGTTTTCCCCGGATCCAGAACGAACATTTATCCCTTGAACATCTGGTGGATTCCCGGTTACATAAGCAAAACCTAATCCGAGTTTCTCTTCGAGTACAGGGTCAAAGCCATATCCATCGCCATATAACGTGTAGAGTCGATCATCGTCAGCCCATGTCACAGGCCAATTATCGCTCCCATCATACTTGACAGGATCTGTCATGTAGACGACACCGATTGCCGTACGAATCATGCTATCTGCAGGCTCCCACTCTAGCCCCTGAATCACGCTGCTTTTCGGATACGGTGGTTTTCTGAGTTCTCTTTCCTTTTCTGTCGTCATTTCATCGTGGTTCTTCATTTGTCACCTCGATAGTTGGATAGTTTCTCCAGATTGGGCCCAATGATATCCAGCTTCTGCCGGCAAGATTGCCTGTTCATAACAATACGTCATTTGCTCCACAAGGCCTTCTACATAATGGCCCGTATCATTTTTCCAGAACCGTTCCCCACGCTTTACGATCGCTTCAGGGAAGTCAACAATCTCACGCATAGAGGCTTGCATGCCGCTTATACACATCGTTTGGGACATGGCAGCCTCCACGCCACAGACGGGTACACTTTGCTCAGCAACAGCCGCTATAGCCATCCATAGCTTCGAATCCGGATGCTGATTGGGATTCACGTATTCTTTAACTTCTCCGTTATGATAACGTGCCACAATGGGGGAACCCTTTTTGTGTTCTCCATCATCAAACTCAATGACAGCGTGCTCGAATTCGTAGCGGAACAAAGCCCCCCTACTTTGATTCACGGCATGGGACCCGTAATACAGCACCTCTACCCCATTCTCCGTATAGGCTCTCATCGCAGCGGTATCGAAATTGTCGATAAAATTCGCACGGTACAACTCTGCACGGACAACGGATGGATACGCGCTCTCAGCGATACCCTCACCAAGCACATAGAACATGTTATGTAAGTAGTGCGCTGTTGCATTATTGGCTACACTATCCAAAATCATCGTTCCATTCGCGTCTTGCTTTTTACCAGCCCAGCCTCTGGCATAATAGGAATCTGTTCGAGGCCAAAGCACGAGCGTCTTGAGCCTTAGAGGCTTCCCGAATAATCCTGTCATGATATCTCGCTTTAGCTCCTGTATGCCTTGACTATGACTCCACTGGTAACCAATCGCAACAAATTTTTGGGCTTGATTTCTCGCCTTCATCATCATGAAAGCTTCATCCAGTGTAGGACATAGCGGTTTTTCAGATAACACGTTGCTTCCCTGCGACAAGGCTAAACAGGTTTGGGTGCTATGAAATTGAATCGGCGAAGCGATAACGGCCAAGTCCGACTTTGCAACTGCATAATACGCCTCAAGTGACGGATACATCGGTATCTTCAATTCTCGTATTTTCTCATAATAATGGCTTCGTTCCGGATAAGGGTCTACTACACCATTCAGGATATAGGGGTATTTGCCACCCCCTTGTAACAAGGCATTCACATAAAAGCCGCCATATCCGCCTATGCCGACCAGCACTACGTTTACAGGATTCATAGAAATACCTCTCTCCCGTGTTAGTTAGAAATAGACAACACGTCCTTCATCTGCGGACATTCTTGCTCTCAGACAAGCTTCTGTCACCTCAAATGATTGTTCAGCACTTACTAAACACTTGCCACGCCCTCGAACCTGCTGCAAGAAATCGGCAAAGATATCCTGTGAAGGCAGCAAAGGTACTTCTTGGATACCTTCGGCTTGTTCGTTAATTACATACACTTTGTTATGTATCACTTCAACAATACCGCGAGTACCTACGATCCGTATGCGATCATCCGCATGACTCGGAGCCTGCTTCGGTCTTAAATAGTCAATCGTGAGCGAACCCATGACTTCATTCGTACATGTAAAATGACACATGGCAGTCGCTTCTAACTCACCATGTTGCTGATTAGCTCTCGTTGAATGAGACGCAAACACGGACAGAAATCGTTCACCACTCCATGAATAGAGCCAATCGATGGCGTGACTTCCCACCCACGGAATCGTGCCTCCATAGGTTTCACGTCGCTTGTATAACGTATTGCGCTCACCTAAACGGTATGATTTTTGCGCGTGAAGCAATCTTACCTCGCCTAAGTTTCCTTCTTGAAGCAACTTTCCCACCGTCAAGAAGCAAGATGTATAACGGATGCCGAACATCGCCGCCAGCTCTGCATGCGAGTTCTGATACGCCACTTTGACATTGTCCAAATCTGCTAAGGTGGTAGCCACCGGTTTTTCCACGAAAACATGAATACCGCGATGTAAGGCTTCTACCGCTATCGAGGCATGATCATTAAAATGGCTAGCAATGGCTACGACATCTGGCTTCAGAGTCTCTAACATATCTACATAGTTTGTATAAAGCACTGGCGTGTATCCGTACTGTATTGCACGTCGATTTAAGCTATCGATGTCCTCTCCAAGCGAACCAGGAGCAATTCCTGCCAGATAAGCATCTGCTTGATTTCGTAATCCTTCCAACACATAACCGACATGACCGGTTGCGCCTATGAGACCTATTTTCAGCACGAAACTCCTGCCTTTCTAAGACTAAAATCGAACCAAGGTATCCACACTCACGAATTGACCAGTCTGCATGGACATATTACCTGCAATGCCAGTTAGAATAGACATGGCACCGTCTACATGCGTAGCAGCACGATTCAATCTGTCTTTCACAGGTTCCACAAAGATATCATGAAGTAAAGCTGGGTCTCCCCCGCCATGGCCGCCTACCCCTTCCTCATAATCAACCTTATACGAGTTACCGAACATCGGATGAACGGTAATTGATCTTTCGCGAGATAATTCCTGCGCATGGGTTCCATCTGGATTATTCAAGTGCTTCACAATCAGCTTGATTTCCATTCTCCCCTTTGTTCCGTTCAGGCTAACGACCAGCCCTTCCCATGGAGTGTATGCATTAAGTGAATAGGTCAGAATCGCGTTATTCTCATAGCGAACGATGACTCCAAGGGTATCTTCTATGCTAATCCCATCGCCGAATACACTTTGATCGCGTTGATAACCATCTTCTTTCTCAGCGTCCAAATACATCGCTTTCAATGTGTCATTGGCTGCGAGGTCAATTGCGAAAGGATCATTCAATGCATTCTCGCTGCCAAAGGAACGCTGGTAGAATTGTTCCACGCCGCGTCTTTCCGCGTTTTCTCTACCATAGAATTTCAAGTCACCCATTGCAGCAACTGTCTTCGGCTTCGTGCCCAACCAGAAATTAACGAGGTCGAAATGATGCGTAGACTTGTGAACGAGTAAACCTCCACTGTTTCTTTTATCTCGATGCCATCTGCGAAAATAATCGGCTCCATGTTTAATATCGAGCAGCCACTCAAAATTGACAGACTGTACTTCTCCGATTACATCATCCAAAATAAGCTCACGAACTTTGCTGAATTGAGGCGCATATCGATAATTGAACGCGACACGAAGCTGTTTTCCCGTCCTTTTCACCGTATCTAGAATGGCCTGACACTTCTCAGCATCAACCGTCATCGGCTTTTCAGAAACAACATCACAACCCAATTCCATTGCTTTGATGATATACGTATGATGAGTGCGGTCGATAGAAGTCACAAAAATAACATCTGGCTTCTCTTCTCGAACCATCTCTTCGAATTGACTCGGTTTGTAGGTTGGAACAGCAGGATGATCGCATTCATTCACTAAGACACGATTGGTAAAATCCATTCTTGTTTGATTGATATCACATATCGCGACCAGCTCTACGTTAGCTTTAAATTCAGTTACCATCGCTGTATAGAAGAACTTCGCTCGTATTCCGCATCCCACTAAGGCATACCGCTTCTTTGACATTGTGGTTAATCTCTCCTTTAAATGTTATTCAGATATCTGAATGACTCCAAGCGATGTCATGAGTAATTCACGCAGCTTTTCAACTTCAGGTTCAACACCTAATCCTGGTGCAGTTGGAACATGTGCCACACTTCCGCGGATATCAAGCCCCTTCACCAACATATCTTGAAGCAGCTCTGGACCATTTAATTCAGCAGGAAGCGCAAGCTCAAGCGTACTAAACATATGAATGGACGCAGCAAAGGCAACACCACAATCCGTCAAACCACTGCCTAACAATTCGATGCCGTTCGCTTTAGCGACAGCAGCCGTTTCCATACATTTGCGAATGCCAGCTGATTTGCAAATTTTAAGAACAACCATATCCGCAGCTTCCATCCCAATCACTTTTGCTAAATCCATGGCTGAGAAACTGCCTTCATCAATGGCAATTGGCAATCGGCTTCGTCGACGTATGGCTGTCATCCCGGACCAATCTGAGCTTTTAACCGGTTGTTCTACGCAAACGACAGATGGGAATCCTCGGATTGCTTCTAAGAGCTGAACCATTGTACTCGGCGTATATGATTGGTTAGCATCCAGCCAGAGTGGTTTATTGCCCACTACTTTGAGTATGGCTTGCAATCGCTTAAGATCGCCTCTGACATCACCGGATATTTTGATCTTATACGCCGAATAATGACTGGATTCACGCGCTTGCTCGGCCATGACCTCAGGCTGGTTCACGCCAATTGCCGAACAAAGCGGAACTTCTGTGGTGATCGCACCGCCGAGTAGGGCATGTAAGGGCAATCCGGCCATTTTGCCTGCCAAATCGTGAAAAGCCATATCGATGGCAGCTCTGGCGAAGGGCATACCATTCGATACGGATACACTAAGCGCCTCTTCTGCTCGTTTATGGAATAAGTTTACCTCAAAGGGAGATAAGCCAATCGCTAAGGGAGCTAGATGATGCTGAATGACAGCGACCATCGTTTCGATCGTCTCATAGCTCCATCTGGGTTCGGCTCGCTGCTCCCCCCATCCAACCAGTCCATCATTCGTTTCCATCCTTACAAAGAGTACGGGCTTACCCGCGTCATTCGTCTTGTTGGTGGCCCCGTTACCAAGCGTAAACACTCTACGGTAGGGGACGAGCACTGGATATAATTGAATATTGGCAATATAGGAACGCATCCAAGCTCTCCTCCCTTCATGTGTGAATAAGTGATTTTACATAAGCTATATCTGCAGCAATATGATCATCAACACGTAATTCGTCGCTATATTCGGCTGTTAAACATAGAACACCTTTGTAATCTCTTTGTATTAAATGATGGATAACTGATGGCCAAGAAGCCATGCCTTGACGTGCGGTGCTCCAATAGGGTTCCCATTGGACTTGCTCCGCTTCATTCCCGTTCACTCGTTGGTAGTAACCATTTTTCAGATTCACCATGCATAAGTAAGGTGAAACGACATCGAGACTCAACTCGTGTCGTTCTCCGGTCAATGCATCATGCGCCGCATCCCAAATCGCGCCAAAGCAATTCGGATCAAGTCCATCTAGGATGCGATGCAGTCCGAAAGCATTTTTGATACGTGTGCGTCCAATATGCTGCTGAATGCCAACTTTTACCCGGTATCGTTGACATAGCACTTGGAGTTTCTCCAGCTCTGACTTGATCCTTTTTTCAGATGCCCAGTAACCCTCTTTGAAATCAACATCAACCATAATCCGAATAAGGGGGACGCCTGACTCCGCACAAGCTGCAAAAATGGCTTCCTCGGTCGTACTCGCGATACTATAAATATGAAGACCATACGATTTTAATTTACGGCTTAATCGTGGCAACTCTTTCTCAACTTGTTCAGGCTGCACTTGAAAGCCCTCTCTGACAGGAAATTCAATGCCATCAAAGCCTAATGATTGAACTTTTGCCGCGAGATTATCTATCGATAATGATTTCCATGGCTTGGTAAAGACTGAAAAAGCAAACCGAGATGGTTGATCCAAGTTTTCCACGTTTTCCAAGTGTCCCAAGCAAGAATCACTCCTCTTTATTAAAAAATTCAATCTCTTCCCAATTCATTTGCGGAACATCTTCTAATAAAGGTTGATAGGCTTCCATACGACGCAGCTTAAGCAACACTTGTTTAATATCCTCGCATGAACCTTTTACAGCTCTCGTATTCGTCATAATTTTAGTACTCAAATCAATTTCAACTACTTGATACGTACCCTCATTCTCTACTTTAGCGATGATCTCTCCGTTTGGCGAAACCATTCCAGTAAACGAAGTTCCCGGTTCGGCATGCAAATGACAAGGGGCGACATAGACAGAATTGTCAATCGCTCTTGCTCTTAATTTGATCTCCCATTGCGGATTCAAGGTATCTCCAAACAATGGAAACAGAATCAATTCAGCTCCCCGCAAGGCCAAAATGCGTGCAGATTCTGGAAAATAATTGTCAAAGCAGATCATGATACCCACTTTGCCAAAATCAAGATCGAACACAGGGAAATCGTCGCCGTTGGTTAACACTTTCGTCTCCCCACGGGTCAGATGTACCTTCCGATACCTGCCAATCTCAACGCCATTGCGGTCCAATACGTATGAGACATTGTAGACCTGTTCATGTTCGTCGATTTCATAATCCCATGGAACAACGTAAGCTTTGTACGTTTTGGCCAACATACTGCAGCGCTGTTTATAAGTTTCGGCATATGCTTTGGAGAGTTCACCTCTTGGAATATGACGCCGAGCCAAACGATATTGATAAGCCTCTGGCATGAATACAAGATCAGCGCCATCTTTGAGACTTTGCTCTGCCAGCTGCAAGAGCTCATCCAAGCACCCTTCTACCGTAACACTGTCATCATACCGTGGCTTCACTTGAATGAGACCAATTTTGGCTGTTCTTCTTGGCGTATCCTTCATTGCTCTCAGCTCCTAAATTACGTATTTACGCTAATGCGAAAATGGTGAATGTAACGGTCAACATGCTAGCAACCGTAGAGAATAACACCGCATGTGCGGAGAAATAGGCTTCATTATCGTATTCCAATGCGATTAAGGCACAAATTAAGGAGGTTGGCGCTGCACAAGATAGCACTAAAGCGCTCGCAATATCTCCCTGGAAGCCCATTAGTTTGACAAGTCCATATCCGATCAGCGGTCCTGCTAGCAGTCGAAGTGTAGCTGAGATAAGGACATCATGATAACGAATGTTCAGGTTCAATGAGGAGAGCTGAACACCTAATGTAATGAGGGCCAAGGCAATTGTTGCGCCTGACATATATTCCAGCGGTAGATACAGTGGCTCTGGAATGGTGAACTGTGTTAATCGAATGACAACCGCTGCAAGCACCGCATAGATTCCGGGATATAAAATAATTGTTTTAATCGCAAAGTTAAATTCACCTTTATGCGCATTCGCGTTGTAGATGCCATATGTGCCCGGCAGCAGATTTTGAATCACCGATACGATAACTTGAACGGCTAAGGTAACCGGATTTCCTGCGAATACCAATTGATTAAGCGGAATCATATAATTACCACTATTATAAAATAGGATCGTATTTCGCATGGCTCCCCGCATGGGCGCATCGTACCGACGTATGCGGATGACAACTTCCGCCATAACCGCTGAAACAACAGCAAATAATACGCTGAATAACGCGACTTTCAAGACAAGTTCCCAGCTAATTGACACTTTGAGCAGCAGTACAAACATAAAAATAGGCATAAACAAATTAAATACTAGCTTGGATAAAGAGGCTGCGTGAATCGTATATTTTCTTCCCATCACAAAGCCAGTCGCAATAATTAAGCCGATGGGAACCACATTCGACAATAAAATATGTAAAAAATAACTCAGATGATGAAGCCTCCCTCGATAGAATTCCAAGCATCATTATATTCTCTTCCCGAGAATACCATGACGAATTCCCAACCGTCGTTGTCCCACCATTTCGGAGAGAAGCTCAAGTAAGAAACTAATTTGCAATCCCAGTCTTCGGGGACAAAGCAATGCGAATAATAGATCGTTTTCCATGATCCCCACGGATCATTCGCTTCATAAATGCCCCAACCATAGTTTCTTGCTGTATGCTGCGTAACGAGGAGATATTTCTGCAGAGCAGGATTGTACACCGCGTTTACCCTCATAGCTCCATTCGCATCATAAAAGACGGGCCTGCGCTGATCGCCATCATGCGTCCATCGGGCAGTTCCACCGTACTCATTTCCAGCAAAAAACTCATAATGCTCCTGAGAAGTGATTTTATCCTTCGGGACACGGATTAATGAGATTTCGCCAGGAATTTGCAATTCCCAGACCAGACTTTTCACTTCTGGCGCATACATATAGACATAATTGTCTCTAGCCCCTTGATAATTCTGGCCAAACTGCAAAAAGGTCGGAACGAAAAACCCTCTAGATCGGTTAAACGAATTGATATTAAACTCTACGCCTGTATCTTCCCAGCTAGCTCCATGATCTTCCGATTTGTAGAGCTTCTGAAATTCATAGCAGTCACTAGACGCCGCTCCACTTCGCCACATGTAGAAGATACTATCTATGCAAATGATCCCCCATGATTTACCATTGAAGGTTGCAGGATTCTCTGCGTCTTTTCCGCCCCATACATTAAACGTTTTGTAATCTTTGCGGTCCCCTTCAATTCGAGCGACCCCCATACTCGCCCGCCCAATTTCATTCGTACCTCCGAAACCGCCGCCATCGCCAAATACGGTATACTGATGTCCATCATCCGCCCAAGTTAAAGGCCAATTATCACTGCCAGGTGCCAGACGAATGCGACTGGACCAGTCAAAGGTGATACCTTTAATGAATTTACTTCTCGGATACGGCGGGTATAAAGTGTTCGCAGACATCTCTTCCAACCTCCTGCTCTCTATTTACTGCTGCATGCACGAACAAATGCTTCAAAGATAACGTGTGCTGCTTCGTCAGTTCCAGCTAAGTTTTCCGGATGCCACTGCACGCCGAGCACGAACCGATGTCTCATGCTCTCCAGCCCCTCAATGATGCCGTCAGCAGCTGTAGCATTCACACGAAAGTCAGGTGCCGTCCGCTTCACCGCTTGGTGATGGAAACTGTTCACACGAATGTGGGAGGAACCGATGATTCGTTCCAATAACGACCCTGTTTCAATGTGGATCTGGTGGGACAAGTGAGCTCTCGGTGCTTGCTGTCTGTGCTGTAAGCACCCGGCTTGCGCGCGTTCAATGTCTTGGATTAATGTTCCCCCTGCAACAGCGTTCAACAACTGCAAGCCTCGGCATATGGCTAGAATCGGTTTATCCGATGTTAGAAATCGTTCTGTTAGTCGGCTCTCGAGCACATCGCGTTCCGGCGTTATAGCACCTAAGCCTGGAGCAGGTTCTTCTCCGTAAAGAAACGGATCAATATCCTCACCACCGCTTAGCATGAGTCCATCTGCCATTTCACAAATCTGATCCAACATATCTTGTGAAGCCATGTAAGGCATAACGAACGGGATCCCGCCAGCCTCTATGATCGCATTTGAATAATCCTTATGAAGAAACGTATGACCATTATCGAAAGTCGAAGTAACCACAATAATAGGTTTCATGTACAAGAACCCCCAGTTGGCAATAAAGCAAGTTAATCAATCAATTCCATCGTCATGGAACGAACGCACATCGCATCATAATCAATTGATTTGAAGCGCCTGCCTGAAAAGACTAGGTGCAGCTGAGTCCCGTCTTCACTTATCCATTTCGTTGGAAACCTGTACGAATGTGTCTTACCCAGTCCCCAATATTCCGTGAAATAAACGGTACTCCATGGCCCATAAGGCGTTGGTGAATCGAATATTCCCCATCCACCTTCATGATTACAGGCGGAGACGAGCCAATATCTCTGAGTGGCTGCGTGGTAAATGGCTTCAAGCCTATGACAGTGATTAGGAAAGGTGAATACCGGCTTCATCTCTGAGATAAGAGGAGTCCATATAGGCGTTCCTGAATCATCGATACCTTTAAAATATTCATATTCTGCTAGATGCTTGAGTTGATACCGATTTACTCGTGCTAGAACAATATGGTCATATTCTTCATAGGCACTGGTCCCGTGCGGAGAATAAATGTATACGTAATCGTCTGGTGCTCCTGCATAGTTTTGTCCGTAGTTGACGAAAGTTGGACAACCAAAGCTAGTTTCAAACTTGAATCCCCACTCCCATGTACGCCCCATGTCTGCGGACCATGCCAATTGTGAATTGCCTGCATTCCTGGCGAGCATATACATCACGCCGTCCACCATGAGTAATCCACTAGCTTTTTCACCTGAAGGACCGTCGCCTTCCCGTTCTCCTGTTTCCGTACGTAAGTTAACGCCTTCAAAAGATTGTGGAGTACCTAAAATCTCAGCAAAGCCTAAGCTTAGCTTTTTCTCCGTATGTGGAAGGAATCCATAACCATCCCCATAAGAGGTATAGAGCCCTCCGTCATTCGCCCATGTGCAAGGCCAATTATCGCTGTCTTCACCACTAATTCTAATTCGATCTGCCGGTTCGAAGGTGATATTACGTACCTTATCACTTGCTGGGAAAGGACTTTGATGCAGCAGCATGGCTTGAATTGGATCGCAGATATACGCCTTAATATCGCCCCAAATCGATGCATTCTTGTCTTCTATCATCCGATTTCCTAGCCGAACAACAATTAAGTCTAGACTTGGAATAACCATCATCACTTGTTGTCCTGCACCTGCTCCAAGAAACATAGAATCCGGAATGTTAGGAAATATTGCGCAATGATTGGAGAAGCCGCAAATGGATGAGGTTAATAAATCACCGTGTGGGAAACCTTCCTGCGTAATGGAATGAAAGTTGGCTGCCATCATCGGTTTTAACACATTAGCGTTAATTAAGGTTTGGTCTCCCCATTGACCTTTCTGCAGGTACAGACGGGCGATCTGCAGAATTGCACGAGGCGAAAATTCACCGCCGCCCCATGTTCCATAGACGTCCAAGCCATTGTATCGGAACGGTTTTTTGTAGCCGATATGCCATTCCGAATCTGGAATCCCAAGAGGATTAAAGATTTTTTCCTGAAGTAAAGTCTGGATATTCGGATAAGGTGAATGCTGCAAGCTTGCTGTAATGGCATAAGAAAGGGCACCGAATCCTGGGTTACTGTAAAGAAACTTCGTTCCCGGGGGGTGCATCATTTGCGCCTTTTCAAGCGAACAAGTAATCGGATCCAAAGCAGAAGGACTAGGATCTTTCTGCCAAAACATGCGCTTCCACCCCGATAACTCCGTATCAAGTGCCGATGTGTCCTCTAACCCTGAGGTATGGGTAGCCAAATGCCGAATTGTGATCTTCGATTTCAATGGATCCCTTTGCCAACTTGGAATGTAAGTACAAGCAAGATCCTGATAGGCGATGTACCCCTCCGTTACAGCAACGGCTAACGCTAGACCCCCGACGATCGTCTTGGCAAGCGAGGCTGCATAATGCGGAATTTCCGGGCCATAATCATTCGCATAACATTCCTTAATGAGTTTATTATTACGCATGATAAGTAATGCTTTGGTGTTCATTTTCATTAATTGATTTGCGTAATTGTCGATCAACTGCGTATTCATTCCTTGATGATGAGGCTGATCGTACTCAAAAGTAATCATAAGCTTAGGCCTCCACATTCTTTGCAAGTAGTCGCTTCAATGTCGTTTCAATCGCCGAGGATTGCGCTTTTACTTGAATCTCTACCGGATATTGAGCGCGATTCGTAATAACTTCGGTACTAATCCGACTCATACGTTTGTGAATCTCGCGGAAGTTTCTACGGAAATACTCCGCTTGGATATCGGTGTATGGTGTGCTGATAGGGGCTTTCGCTGCAAACCCGTTGTCCAGCCAGTCTTGCGTTATTTCATCTGCCCACGCTCTATTCTCGTCACCATGCGGACTTACGACCAGATCAGGGAGCGGCATGAAAATTTGACACGTCGATCCTGAATCTTGTTCCTGCTGACCAAGAAACATCATTTGATGCAAATCAAGCCAATACTCATACTGATATTGCTCATCCATCTGATAAAAAAGTTTGAAATAGGAGGACAGTTGACTGCGATTAGGCTCCACATAACGGAATTCATCGATGGGTTCATAGACAATACCAATCGGATCAGGTGCATTTTCATCTCGACGATCCCACAGGTCCACGCGCTTCCATCGCTCACCAGGATTTTCAGGGTCTTCTCCGAAAATCAGGCATTGAAATTGCTTAGGCGTGTACTTGGTTCCATCGTAATAAAGCTCAGGCGAATTCGCGCGACCGAATGGATTACCATCCGGGTTAAAGGTAATAATGGTATTCGCCAAAACTTTCTCACGGTCGAATTGACAAGGGTTACCGAGTAAATCTTTCCCGGTAAGAAGCTGTTCTATGACATCTACCATTCCGGCCGTGGTACCCGGTTCATGTGCATGGGGCTGGGAGATGTACAATGCCTTTTTCTTCGTGCGAGGTACTGAAAAATCCGAAATGGTGATGGCATACACCTTGTGCCCGCTGTAAGCAATCAAATGATCCAACACCATATTAGATCCTGATAAGTTCTCCCATTCCTTTATTTTCTGCTCCAACTGTTCCGCTTTTGCAATGAATGGAATCAAAGTGATCTCTCCTGTCCGATAGGCAAATAATTAACATCATTAATGAATTCCTCTAGGGTTAAAATCTTGCACTAGATCTGCTTTTTCTTTTACGTTCAACAACCGCTTCGATCCTCGCGATATCAATTGCCCATCCTGTACAGCGGGATCAGACTCTCTAGCACTTAACATACGCGCCAGCTCATTTCTCCATTGCTGCAATTGCTCCTCGTTCAAGTTCGTTAGATCATGCATTTCCAGTGGATCCGTATAAAGATCGAAGAGCAGCTCATGTCCATCTTCTTCATACCAAATGTATTTCCATTGCCCATCCGTTACCATCAGGGTGCGTTGACCGCTGTGGCCAAATTCCCCCAGTAGACAATGCCGAACAGAAGCTTCCCCCGGCTCAGCGACTAGTGGCAATAAGCTTTTGCCATCCAAGCCATCCACTTCTGCGATTCCTGCAATGGCTAGACATGTCGGCATAATATCTTGAAGTCCAACTGGCGAACGATTGGTACGTCCAGATACCCAAGACTCGTCTCGGATTGAGCTTTTAGATGGCGGTACAATGATTAAGGGAATTTGGCATGCGCCTCGCGTAAAATTAGCCTTAAACCAAAGCTTATGATCTCCCATATTATCCCCGTGATCGGAAGTAAAAATGATCCAGGTATTGTCAAGGATGCCTGCTTCGCGCAAAGTTCCGATGATTCGATTTATCGCACGATCAACCTGTGTAATGGACGCATAAAACCCGCGATAAGCTAAATCGGCTTGTTTATCCGTCAATAGCTCCCCGCAATACCGCTCAATCGTTCGTTGTTCGTATAAAGAGTGCCGCTCTACCCAATCTCCGCTAACGGGCTTTGGCATCTCATCTCTTTCATACATATATAAATCTCGCATCAGAGGCGTTAGTGGCGGATGCGGTGCTGTAAAGGATGCCCACAAAAATAAAGGCCGCGTCCAGTCCCTCCGCTTGATCGTCTTGCAGCTTTGATCTGCAATCCACTCTGTCGGATGCAAATGATCAGGCAAATGCCACGGGGACATGGCATATTCATTATTGGCTATCCCGTGTGCAAAGGCTTGACCTGGATAACCTTGCTCCGCCAACCAAAGCTCATAATCGTCGTAGCCCCGTTTCTCCGCTGTTTTGGCACCAAACAATCGCCCTTCTTCACACAAGAGCATACTGTCGAACCCATAATGGCAGCGCTCTGGATAGACATGCATCTTGCCAACGAGTCTTGTTTCATATCCCGCGTCTCCCAGTGCTTGAGGCAAAGTTGTCTCCGTAGGCAACTTGAAACCTTCTACATACGTGGTTATTCCCATGCTGTGTCCTTCAAGCCCCGTCATGATACTAGCCCTAGCTGGAATACAGATCGGCGTTGCCGAATAAGCTTGCTCGAACCGTATACCACGTCTGGATAAAATATCAAGATGCGGCGTTTGGATAATCGGATTGCCGGCACACCCCATCAAATCGGCACGCATTTGATCCGTCGTGATGAGTACGATATGTGGCTTCATGGCCATCCCCCTAATCTCTTATACTAAGCTGCTTAAATCAGCGATTAAAATTTGCCTATTCCCTTCTGGCGTCCCATTAAAACAGACATATTTGAAATCATTACGCCACACTGGATGCGGATCACAACGTAATTCAGCAGGGATAGGTGTACCTCCGAGTGTCCAAATCCAACAAATGGCTTCTTCTTCGCCCGTACTCGTTCGAATTAATCGAATAGGTACCTGATGAGCTTCATTCGTAAAAGGTTCACCGGTATAAGCATCTGTCACAATATAGGTACCATTTCGGTAAAAGCTCGGATGTCCGCCGCCACGTACCTGTGGGGCTACGATTTGGAACTTCTCTCCTGCGCTGTCGAACTGACAGAAACGCAGTTCCTTCAAGTTGACATTCATGAGAATATGTTTGCCGTCGGGATGCCAATCAGGATGATGGGAGCCTTCCAGCCACATCTCATAAGGAAGCGCGATCTTTGCATCACTCCCATCCGGAGCCATCGTGATGATGAACTTCTTTTGCGGCTGTCCATGATCAAATAAACATCGCACTACTTGCATAATTCGATTTTGTTGACGGTTAATTTTTGTATGGAAAAAGGTAAATCTAGCGCCTTCGAATGGCTTCTTATTCAGTAAAAGCTCATAAGCTTGCTGTAGGCTGAATAGCAATCGCTTCGTATTGCTCTTAACATCCACCTGCCATAAGCCCTCATCATGAGGTGCTCCGATTGGCGGCGTACAATCGCAGTGAGCTGGCATCGTCGCACCATAACCATTTTGAGACGCATTTATTAACGATAGATTTGGACTCAATAAATAGGAGCCATCTGGTGCAATCTGATAAACCGGTCCCGCCATCCTTCTTGTTGTCCCGGTGTCAAGCGAATACTCCACGGCAAATACGTCACACCCCTCTTTATCGTTATAATAAAGAAGATTGTCACTGCCCCAACAGAGATGAGCACCAACCTGCATCCCCCAGCCCTTCGTGTCGGCAATTTCCGTTATCGTGTGTTCTTCCAAATGAATGATACAAACCGTCGCCTTATCGTCAGGTCCAGGCAAGCGGTCTTGAAAAGGCAGTTTCAAGCATGCTAATAATTTGCCGGATGGACTCCATGGACTTACATCGAAGAACGTATGAATGTAATATCCGTCTTCAGGCGTAACGATCGTTATCGGATATGGCGTATGACCAGCTGCATAAGGTCTGAACTTCACTTTGCTCGTTACTGTCATTCTCTTCACCCCATGTATCGTGCAAGATACTATAAGCACATGCTGCTAGTGCAATTATGTTGGGAGGATAGATAACAATCCTATCCTCCCGCATTTCTTAGTCGTGAATCATTTTAATGGCTACACGTTTAATATCATTAGCATCAACGGATTGATCACCATTCACGTCAGCTGCTTTAATCGATTCCCAGTTAGGGCTGTTGCTGTTTTTATTCAAATTGAAAACGACGATAATCAAGTCGAGTACATTCACATGACCATCCGCATTCACGTCTTCTGGTTGTCTAACGTTGCTTTTGGCTTGAAAGGCAAGCACAGCGGATTGCAAAGTTGCTGTTGCAGAATCGACCTGTGCTTGCGTTGCACTCTCATTCGTAACCGTTACTTGCGCAGTCTGAATGGAGGTGAACAAGATTGCCTTTGCACTCTGAGGATATTGTCCAGGCTTATTGCCAACGACGGCTGCATCATGTAACGCTTGCGCGTTAGCGATGGTTGAAATCAGCTTCGATGGATCAACCATAGCCACATTGAAATAGCTTTCCGCAGCTGCGCCAACAGCACCGTCATAGACAGAAGCAGTTACCGTGTACTGTCCATTCGAAAATGGTACATTCGCTACATCTAACATCCAAGTACCCAAATCCGTATGATACGAAGCGTATACGTTAAAGCTGACCGATTGGCTTTGGTCAAATGCCATCGTAGATGGATTTAAGTATTTGCTTGAGGCATTTTGCAGAATCGAGATGCTAATACCTGTAATTGCTTGATTTTTCGTGTCTGTATCGCTAGCTGTTCCCGCGATTAAGGTTGGCTTTTCAGCAAGTGTGGAACCTGCCAGCGGGTTTGTAATAGCTGCGATTCCATTGCCTACAATTGGCTTACTTTTCACAACAGGAATATATTGAAGATTCGTTGAATTTCCGTTTTTACCTAACGTGACTGTTGAGCCCGCTGGATAGCTTTTCTTAAATAAATCAAATGGCAACGTTTCATTAATTATGAAAGCTTCCCCTGTTGGGGCAAAACCAGCATCAAGGAACCATTGCGGCTTCGCAGTTAACCTGCGGTCGTAGGCAACATAAACATCCACATCCGTAAGCACTTTAAACGTTGCAAGTGGATCGTTGCCCAAGTATCCTTTCGAGTTGGCAGCTGTCATAATCCAATTGCTGCCTTCTACAGAAGGAGGCACAGAATTAAACTTAAATGCTCTGTCACTATAAGTCAGATTGCCCGTCTGCAAGTTCGTCATGATCGCCCACGTGCTGCCGCCTGCTGCTGCTGGATTGACGACGAGTTCTGAAATGATTTGCGGAAACTCTTCCTCTCCCTGCTCGTCATCGGGCTCGCCATCCGCAGGATCGATCAACGGTGGCTGCGAACCTCTTCCCTCTACGAAGGCTGCATAGGATTCCAACCACTCTTCTAAATTAGTGTAACCGTCCCCGTCAGCATCCGTGCTTGGATTCTTGGGAAGGACCAGCTTTCTCTGATTCGCTGCAACAGTCGGCCAGCCGCCAGCTTCAGCTATCGTGTTCACGATAATCCCTGTTCCATTTCTAGCCTGATTAATGATCCTAGTTTCATAAGGCAATCGATCGGCAGGACGTGCACCGGCTTGATTTAGTACCCAATCCATCACTTCTCCGACAGGTTTGGCAACGAGATCCGTATTCCATGCTGGCGGCGTAGTCGCCTGCAACTGCGTTTGGGTAAAGGTTGAGCTATTTTGAATCAGATCCCACTGTGAGTTTACTGTAAATGAATGATTCTGTACGCTATTATCGGATAAATAGATTGTCCCGCCAGAGGCGAATCCAGCATTGATTTCTATCGGTCTCTTTCCTACAGCCCAAGTAGCCAATGAAGGACCGTTCTTGAAAATGTTGCCGACAATACTGTTTCTAGTCACAATATCTTTCTGGGCATCAAAACGGTTAAACGAATTAATTCGGTCGTAAAACACATTGTTAACTTGAACGTAATCGCTCGCCATGACATAAGGCATTCGACCCTCTGAATGGCTAATCAAGCTTCCAATCAATGAGACTTGAGAATCCGGCTGATTATCAAAAATAGGACCGAATCCATGCGGTGCAGCTTCCGTTGACCCTTCATCGACATGAATAGAATCGTGTAAAGGCTCAGCGCCTATCACGTTGCGGAAGGTTACACGGCCATAAGGCCCCCATGCACCGAATATTTCGTCAACTGACCATGTGAAGGTACTATGATCGACAACAATGTTGTCCGGTCTTCCCCCCGGAACACCAATGGCGAGCGCGTCACGATTCGTCGGTGTAACGGCGTAAGGCTCGTCGCCTGGAGCGGTTCGAATATGCTGAATCAATACATCATGAGTGAAAATCCGAAGGTTAGCCCCTTTTAGAAATATCCCAGGAGAAGGCGCCGTTTGACCAGCAATCGTCAGATAAGGATCAATGATATCCATGAAGTTGTTCACGACAATGGTGCCAGATACTTCGAAGACCACGACTCTTGGTCCGGATTGACTAATGGCATATCGCAACGTTCCTGGTATATTCTTATCCTCTAAACTAGTTACTTTATAGACCTTGCCACCGCGCCCAGCAGGTGTATCCATACCATAGCCGGCGGCACCTGGGATGACTGGCTGCGCATAAACGGAACTTGATATGAGGAAGATGATGAAACCAAAACAAAGACTAATTATGAGCTTTACACCTTTACTCCTTGATCTTTGTTGAACGAAACTTGTTTCCATGTCCAAATCATTCACTCCTCTACGATTGTTCTAACTCGAATCTGTCATCACCCTTCTATTTCACACAGTTATCTAGCTGATTAACATCACCAATGGATCAATTGGAATGTGCTTGTTTGTGCAGATTCCTTCGCTTTTAGGCACATCAACGCGCTTAGCAAGCCATCCTGCAGCGTACTTACTGATTTTTCTTGTCCCTTCATGACATTCACAAAATTTTTAACAAGCGCCGTATCGCCACCGAAATGATCCGAGCCCAAATCTAAATCATGCGTCTCGACTCGAGGCGTGTGGTGCATGTATACCTTTAATTGACTTTTATAAAAGTCGAACTCCACAGTGCCTTTGTAACCCATAAATCGCGCTCCACGGTAACCGGCCTTATTGCGGACAAAAAAGTTTTGAGAATAGGTAACATGCATACCACTTTCGTAACGAACGATGGCACTGCCTGAGTCCTCATTTCCTGTATCTTCAGCGAAAGCACAATACGCCCATTTCTCACGCTTTGGACTTTTAAAAAATGCCGTACTCTCTTCACAAGTCGTATTCTCTTCGCAATCGACACACTTCAATCCAGCAGGCTTCGTTCCTTTGAAAATTTGCTTGGAGGTCATCGCGCAAACACTTACGGGTGTCTGACCAGTTACATAATTGATATAGTCCAAGTCATGCGTGGCCTTCTGCAAAAACAATCCCCCTGTTTCATTCTCGTCTCTGTACCAATTGTGATAGTAGACAGAACCGTATGGGGTATTGTTAACGGCTTGCACATGTTCGACCGTACCGATTTTCCCAGAATCAATGATCTCTTTGGCTAATCTAGCTAGTCTGGATACGCGAAGCGGAAAAGAAACAACAACCTCCGAAGTGGAGTTGTCACTCCCTTTTTTTAATAAATGAACATCATCCAATGTTGTAGAGACCGGCTTCTCTAAATATAAGGGTATACCGGATGGTAAAACTTTCAGCGCCATTTGCGTATGTAGTGAACAGCGAGTTCCAATTAATAGACCATCGGGGCGCTCATTTCTTAGCATCTCTTCAACCGTTTCATAATAATGAACATCACTAAGATGGTTATTTTCTTCTTTAATAGCATTATTACGAACGTCAACAATCGTAGTTACTTGGCATTCCGGATGATGCTCTTGCATGACCTTGATCACATTGCGAATCCTTGAACCATAGCCGATAACACCTAACTTCAACATCTTGGTTCCCCCTATGACTGACTTCTTCAAATCACATAATCGGGAGGTCTACAGCAATCTGACTGCGGCATCCTCCCGATCATGACTAACTGACGGCAGTTTGAATGACTTTACTCGATGGCGATCACGTACTGGCCTAATGATGTATCTCCGTTATTGCCCAGAGACACCGTAGAGCCTGAAGTATAAGCTTTCCTAAATAAGCTGTACGTCAATCCGTTACTTGTTAAATCAGCTCCCGTATCCGTCCATGTTGACAGCCAGGAGGGTTTCGTTGTTATCGCGTCATTATGCGCCACATACACATTGGCGTTACTGTTAACCGTAAAACTTACAAGTGTTGTTCCCGTATAAACTTTTGAATCCATGGCAGGTCGAATCCATGTCGTTCCTGTCACACTTGGTGCCACAGCAGAGAATACGACCGTTCTATCCCCGTACGTCAGATCCCCGGTTTGCAGATTCGAACGAACAGACCAGTCTGCTGAATTGGCTGAGTCATTAACAGTTACATTTGAAACTAGTGATGTAAGTGGTTTTACCATTACCAAATATTGACCCAACGATGTATTTCCATTATTTCCTAGCGATACGGCAGCCCCTGAGGAGTACGTTTTCTTATAAAGGCTGTAGGTTAATCCATTCCCAGCTATATCCTGCCCGGTATCTGTCCAAGTCGATAGCCAAGTGGGTTTAGTCGTAATCGCATCATTATGAGCAACATACACATCCGAGTTCTGGTTAACATTAAAAGAAACAAGCGTAGTACCTGTATATGCCTTAGAATCCATTGCCGGTCTAATCCAGTCACTTCCTGCTACACTCGATGACACTGTAGAAAATACGGTTGTTCGATCCCCATATGTGAGGTCGCCAGTTTGCAGATTAGTGCGAGTAGACCAATTAACCGCGTTTGTTGAATCATTGACAGTGAGATTGGAAATTAAAGCAGAAGATACTGCTCTTCCCTCAACCTCAGCTGAATAGGTTTCTAACCACTCTTCCAAATTCGTATAGCCATCAGAGTCATCATCCGCGTTCGGAGCTGTTGGAAGTACCAGTGTTCGGGTATTATTCTGGACAACTGGCCAACCACCCGCTTCAACGATGGAATCGATAATGGCGCCTGTTCTATTTCTCACATTGTTAATAATGGTGTTCTCGTAAGGAAGTCGATCTGCTGGTCTTGCTCCTACGTTATCCAGAACCCAATCTACAACTTCACCGACTGGTTTAGCGACAAGTCCTGTATTCCATGCTGGCGGCGTAGCTGCCTGCAGCTGAGCTTGGGTGAAGGATGAACTATTCTGAATCAGATCCCACTGTGTGCTTAGCGAGAAGGAATGATTCTGCACGACATTATCGGACAGATATACTTTCCCGCCAGAGGCGAATCCAGCATTGATTTCAATCGGCTTCTTTCCAACAGCCCAAGCAGCAAGGGAAGGACCGTTTTTGAACACATTACCGACGATACTATTTCTGGTCACCACATCTTTCTGTGCGTCAAAACGGTTAAAGGAATTAACTCGGTCATAAAACACATTGTTGACTTGCACGTAATCGCTCGCCATGACATAAGGCATACGGCCTTCTGCATGACTGACCAAACTGCCCACTAAAGTAGAATGTGAATTCGGCTGATTATCGTAAATGGGTCCAAATCCATGCGGCGCCGGTTCGGTATCTCCTTCATCAATATGGATCGAATCGTGAAGTGGTTGAGAGGCAATTACGTGTCGGAAGGTGATATTGCCGTACGGATTCCATGCCTCCCATAATTCATCTACCGTCCAAGTGAATGTGCAATGGTCAATGACGATATTTTCAACTCTCCCATTCAAACCATTGATGGCTAAAGCATCGCGACTCGTCGTTGCTACGCCAATGGGATCATCTCCCGGAGCGACTCTCAGATGCTGAAGCAATACATCATGCGTTAATATTTGGACTACAGCTCCCCTTAGGAAAATGCCTGGTGATGGAGCTGTTTGACCAGCGATGGTGATGTACGGATTGTTAATGTTCAACGTTGCGTTGACATTGATCGTGCCCGATACTTCGAACACAATGACACGGGGGCCCGTGCGGTTAATGGCATATCGCAACGTGCCTGGCGTATTCGTATCCGCTAAACTCGTTACTTTGTAGACGGTCCCCCCGCGTCCTGCTGGCGTATCCATCCCATAGCCTGCTGCGCCTGGAATGACGGGTAACGCGAAAGCTGAACTTGATACGAAGCATGCAGTGATGAACATGAGACTGAACAGGATCGCCAACCTTAGTTTGGCCATTGAAATCCTCATAACTCGTTCCTTCATTTAATAAGTTCACCTCATCCAAATAGATTGGTAGATCTTTTCAACGAAGCCTGACAAGAAGGAGCATGACCATCCATGCTAGATGCCCATCCAGTTTACGATTTCAGCACATCACCTCCTATCGGTGGAGCCTGTTATTCTTTCAAAGACCCGATCATCACGCCTTTCACGAAATATCTTTGGAGAAAAGGATATACAATTAATATAGGTAGAATGGAAACGATAATAATCGCGTATTTCAATTGAATGGCGAAGAGTGCCCGATCTAATTGATCGCTCATCCCTTCCAGCATGGAATTGTTGTTCTGTACCAACACTTTCATTAAATATAGGGACATCGGCTGCAAGTTCACATTGGATAAATAAATCATGGCAGGTACATAGCTATTCCAATGTCCTACTGCATAAAACAGTGTCAGTACAGCCAGGATTGGTTTGGATAAGGGTAAAATGATCTGAATTAATATCCGGATATCATTCGCTCCGTCGATTCTTGCGGATTCGGTCAAACTTTCCGGAATGCTTTGTAAAAAAGATCGAGTAATGATGATATAGAAGGCGCTCGTCAAGCCCGGGAGCAGAATCGCCCATCTTGTGTTGTAGAGGCCTAGCTCTTTAATTAGCAGGAAGCTTGGAATAAGCCCTCCACCAAAAAACATCGTAATGACGATAATCACCATGATCCAATTTCTAGCAAAAAATGTGCGACGTGATAGCGGATAGGCAGCTAAGATGGTAAATATGAGATTCAAAAGTGTACCAACAACCGTATAGAAAATCGTGTTATAGTAGGCGACCCAAATGTCTTCATTCTCAAATACTCGCTTATAGCTTTCTACCGAAAATCCTTTAGGGAATAGCCATACAGAACCTGATACGACATGCTGTGGTGCACTGATCGACATACTAAATACATAAACAAACGGATACAAAGTGATCACGATGACCATAACCATCATGACGTATATGAGCCAATCCATGATATTGCCTCTTTTTGCTCGTCTCACTACGGCCAATTCGAGGTCCCCCTTACCATAACGACGTTTCTGACACCTTTTTGCTTATACGATTAACCGTTACCAGCAAGATCAGATTGATGATGTTATTAAACAAACCAATCGCTGTCGTGTAACTGTAATCGGCACTCTGAATCCCTTGTCTGTATACATAGGTGGAGATGACATCCGCCGTTTCATACGTGGTAGGGTTGTAAAGTAGATTAATTTTCTCAAAGCCAACATCCATTAAATTCCCTACACTGAGGATTAACAAAATGACGATCGTCGGGACTAGACCAGGAAGTGTAATATGCCACATTTTATGCCAACGGTTAGCTCCATCCATTTCTGCGGCTTCATAGAGCTGAGCATCAATACCTGCAATCGCTGCTAGATAAATGATGGAGTTCCAGCCGAAGCCTTGCCAGATGGAAGAGGAGATAAAAATATCTCTAAACCAGCTAGATTCACTAAGGAAATTGATCGGTGCAAAGCCGAACCAGGTAATCACGGTATTCACGATACCGCCATTCACTGTTGTAAAGTTGGTTATCATCCCTACAATAACTACGATCGAGATAAAGTGTGGAAGGTAGCTGATCGTTTGAACCGACTTTTTGAACATACCTTCGCGTACTTCATTTAGGAGTAGTGCAAACATAATTGGAACCGGGAACCCCCATAGCAAGGAATAGAGGCTAAGTAATACTGTATTTTTCATCAAGCGCCAGAAGTATACGGAATTAAAGAAGGTCTCAAAATACTGAAATCCAACCCATGCACTGCCGAGAATCCCTTTGAGCGGCTTAAAGTTTTTAAAAGCAATGATGATACCATACATTGGAATGTAGTGGAAAATTAAATAGTAAAGTAAGACCGGTAGAATGAGTAATAACAAATATTTATCCCTGTTTAATACTTTTGCTACATTCCCCATCATGTTCACCTCCGCATTTCAAAAGGCAGGCGTGTGTAATCTTACACACGCCACGTCCTTCGTTTATAAGTCGTTATTTCTTCATATAACGGTCGTATTGTTTTTGTTTGATGGCGGTTAATTGATCCACACCGAGTTCTTTACTGCGTTTGACATATTTATCCCAATCAATAGGCTCTTTCCCAAAAATATACTTGAGGATGGTTTCTTCATGGTACGTGTTTAAATCCGTGGAAATTCGTTTCTCATCTGCCGCTTCTTCTTTCGTTGCTAACATAAATTGGAACGGAATCGGATCGATCAGATAAGGTTCTATTTTCTTAGCCAAAGCGACCAAATCAGGTTTCATTTGCAGCAAATCCATCGCTTGATTGGAGAACACGCCTTTTTCATCACGAATCCAAGGTGTAGATGGGAAAGCGCCAAGACTTCTTAATGCGCTTGTTGCGTCAAGCTTATCTGGATTGTTTTTAATAAAATCAGTGAATTGCGGTTTGCCGTTTACCATCGTATAGCTGATGCCTTCAACCCCATAACTTTGCATTCTTGCCCCTTCTTCACTGGCAAAAATATAATCCAGCCATTTGATAGCAACTTCCTTATTCTTTGCGTCTTTGCTGATGGCGTAGTAACCGCTGAGAGGTCCGTATTTTTCATAGTACCCTTTTAAGCCGGCATTTGCGGGAGGTACTGTAATGATCCAATCCGTCCCAGGCTTATTAATAGCCGCTTCTAAGGTGGCTGTATTATTAACGAATCCTTGTGTGGCCCCTACCAATTCCCTTGTAATGTCTGGAAGTATTTGAGCTGGCGTTCGTTTGGTAACGAATTCAGGATCAATTAATCCCTCCGTATATAGTTTATTGAGCCATACAACTAAGTCTTTCGCTTTTGGATCCATCCACTCATACTTGACTTTGCCACTGGCATCTACCGAATAGTTGTTGCTGTAATCACCCATTTTGAGGCCAAGCGCCTTACCGAAGTTCTGCAGGCCTCCCCACGAGTAGTTAGGTGCAAGTGGAATTTCGTCTGCTTTGCCATTGCCATTCGGATCTTTTTCCTTAAAAGCTTTCAAAACGGTGTACCATTCATCTAGATTCGTCGGTTCTTTCAAACCTAGTTTATCCAACCAGTCTTTTCGGATCAGCCAACCCTGTGGATCGGAATAAGCCGTACCACTTGTGTCGCTAGAGAGTGCGTATATTTTGCCGTCAGGAGCCGTAAACAATTTGCGCATATTCGGATATTGCGTAAAATACTTCTTAATATTTGGCGCATACTTGTCAATGAGTTCATCCATCGGAACAATGAGACCGTCATCAGCTGCCGCAACTGGATTGGATGGAAGCTTCAAAATATCGGGTAAATCCGTTGCCGCTGCCAAACGAATATTCATGTTCGCATTATATTGAGCGGCTGGACTGACATCCCATTTAATTTTGACGCCTGTCTTCTTCTCTACTTCTTGCCATACGGGGAGATTCTGTGTGTAGCTTTTTGGAGCGTAGCTATTGTCAGGGATGCCAATGGATAACGTTACCGAGCCATCTTTCACGATAGGCAGCGTATATGCCGGAGCTTCAGTTGCAGCAGGTTTAGTTGACTCAGCATTAGGTTTGGGCTCGTTGCTTTCTTCACTATTCGATTGGCTGCATGCTGCCAGCACGCTCGAAAGTAACACAATGCTTGCCGTTGTTAAAGCAATCTTTTTCTTTTTTGGCATATACCTGAACCTCCCTTATTTGTTGTGACACGAACTTGTATGCGTTCACATTACTATTATTAACGATTTTGTGAAACAGAAAAATACTATAAATCCGCTATCTAGTACAGTAAATGGACTTCTTTCCTTTGTGAAAGGTATACAATCGAGTTAATTGGTTCAAAAATCTGTTTTTTTATGATTCCTGTCCCTTTGAACGTAAAAAGCCATCACGGCAAACCGGATGGCTTTCTTGGTATGATTTTAGGCCAAAACTTCCCACATGCGTTCATAAATTTCATATCGTGTTGGTTCATTATTCCTACTACGCTGAATATCTTGAGCAATTTCCAACATTAATGCTTTGAAGCATTCTATGGAATGTCCTGCAATATGAGGTGTAACTAACACATTATCGAGCTTTGTGAATGGTGAATCCTGAATAATCGGCTCTTTCTTAAATACATCAAGTGCGGCAAAGAAACGACCAGTCTGCAACTCCTTCAGTAAGGCATCCTCATCTAATACGGATCCTCGCGATGAATTTATGAGAATGGCTCCATCCGAAATCGATTGTATTAAATCCTTATGGATAAGGTTGTCTGTTGAAGGAAGCGACGGTGCATGGATGGAAATGATCGGACAACGCATCACATCTTCAATTGAGGCAAGTTGAACACCAAGTTTCTGAGCATGCTCCTCCGTGAGATAGGGATCATAAAGCAATACCTTAACTTTAAATGGCGCTAATAATTGGAGAAAAGCTCGTGCTGTGGAACTCGCGGATACGATTCCTATCGTATTGCCTGTCAACTCATGACCCTGATTTCGTTCGGGGATTTCCCACCAAGCTCCTTGTTTTACTGCGCTGCTGCACTGCGGAATTCTTCGCAATAGCGCTAAAAGTACGGTCAAGCAATACTCGCCAACGCTAAGGGCCAACCGAGGTGCACCCGAGAATACCTTAATGTCATGTGCGAAAATATCTTTGGTTAGGCACCCTTTAACGGATCCAGCAGCATGACCCACATAGCGAAGTTTGCTTGCTTTTTGCAGCAAGTCAGGCGTTAGTTTCGGCGTCCCCCAGCTTGAAAGCAGAATTTCGGCGTCTTCCAGGATATGTACCATTTGTTCATGGGAATAAGGTTGGTTGGAAGTATTCCAGACCGCATCGAAGTGTTCATTGATAAACGAACGCGTTTCTTCTGAACAAACGTTTTCTAAACCTTGACCAAATGGTAGAATGTAAGTTTTTGCTTTACGACTCATGTACCTAATCCCCCTGCTCTTATGAAATTGGATGCTCATTGGGACTCTCAAAGTTGGTTAGGGTCATCATAATTCCGACTCATAACTTTGTCAATATATGAATTAACTTCTTTTAATGCGATCGGATGTTTGATATGATGGGTTTAATGATACTAAGATCCTTGTAAAAATCCTTCCCTAGGTGAAGCTATGACCATTCGAAATAAGCATGTTGAACAAAAAAGTAAGCTCGCCATCCTGCAAGCGCTCCGCATGCATGGATCTTCACCTCGTGTTAGGCTTGCCACGCTGACTGGGTTAAGCCGAGCAGCCGTCTCTTCTGCGATAACTGAGTTGATTGAATCAGGACTTGTTATTGAAAGGGAACTTCTTCAATCTACTGGCGGTAGACCCCCTATTGCGATACAGTTAACATCCCACACACATGCCGTCATTGGTGCGGATTATGAGCATCAGCAATGGACGCTTGGTGCATTCGATCTCATTGGCCATACGATCAACTTAATCCAGATTCCTGTTGGTCAGTCAGATCCTGAATCGGCGATCGAGATGCTAACCAAGCAACTCCCTGCTTTTATAAAATCCATTGAAGCACCGATAATTCCCTTGCTTGGGCTTGGTATGCCCGGATTAATTGATACGGAGAATGGCATTATCGTCAGCGCCTCTGATCTAGGCTGGGAACGTGTTGACATTCGAAAGTTACTTGAAGATAGAATCGATTGGCCAACGATTGTATTAAATCGTCATCGTGCGAGAGGACTTGCAGAGTGCCGCTTCGGTTCGGGGAGCAAGAACAGCCACATGATTTATGTTGGTGTTGGTACAGGCATTGCTGCTGGTTTATTTCATAATCAGCGATTATTGTCAGGCGCTCTTGGTGGTGCTGGGGAGCTTATGGGTCATATCACTATTGTTCCTGATGGTCCCTTATGCCCTTGCGGAAATCAAGGTTGCTTGCAGATGCTTGCTGCGGAATCCGCCATTGAGCAGGAATACGCCACGCTGAATACTGATGCTATCGAGGACATGACAATGGAGAACATCTGTCAGGCAGCTGAGCAAGGCGATCCGATTGCCCTTACAGCAGTTACTAAAGCAGCTTCCTATTTAGGCATTGCGCTTGCTACCATGTTGAATTTGTTTAACCCAGAAGCCATCGTACTTGGTGGCCCCATTCCCAGAGCTAGTCGTCTATACGTGACTACTGCCATGAATGTGATGAAAGAGCGGGCTATGAGTCAGATCGTCAGCGGTTCCGACTTCCGTACAGCCGCTATCGATGAAGCTGGCGGTGCTTTAGGCGCAGCGAATTTTGCTCTGGATGAACGCTTGACGTATCCCATGCTTATCCAATAAAAAAGGTACCCTTCCTCCGTATCGAGGCTGGGTACCTTTTTAACATCAACTTGCATACTTCGATGTAATATAGCTGATGAATCTTTGCGTTGCTGGAGATAAAAACCGATCTTTCTTGATATGTGCACCAACTTCCCACTTCCAGCCTTCGTCTTCGATCTGTATCCATCGCAGTCCATTCAATTGCAAACCGGCTGTTTTCGGCAACACAGAGACACCAAGCCCTGCCGCGACGAATCCTGCCACGGTAGGAAGATCTTCCGCATCGTAGCTCGTTGCAAGCGTGAAATTCATATGATGCACACGGGTTAGAAGCGAGTCACGTAACGAGCAGTTACGCTTCAACCCGACAAACCGCTCTCCGGTAATGTCCCTCAAACGAATCGACTCCCGATCCGCGAAAGGGTGATCGTTGGAAACCACGAGATACAAGGGCAGCGATAAGATAGGTATCCATTCGAAAGTTTCATTAATTGGCCTCTCGGAAGTGATCATCACATCGGAGTAGCCGTTCTCGACATGTTCTAAGATTTTCCCTTTGTCTCCCTGGGTTAGTTCAAACGTGATTTTCGGGTTGGCCTGCTGATAGTCACGTATCAAATGTGGGATTAAATCCACACCCAAAATATTTAAATAAGAAAGATGGATGACACCTGATTCAGGGTTGGTGTATTCTGCGATTTCGTTCTTCCCTCGTTCTACTTCTTGCAAAATCTTCTCGACTCGCTTCGCAAACAGTGTACCGTATCGATTTATTCGTAGGTTTCTGCCCTTCCGCTCAAACAAAACCACGCCTAGCTCAGCTTCCAGCTTCGATATGGCGTGACTAAGTGCTGGCTGCGTTATGGCTAATGCTTCTGCCGCTTTCGTCAGATGTTCCATCTGGGCAACCTTTAAGAAGTACTCTAATTGAGTAAGCTCCATATGCTCACCTCATCTATGCCATTCATCAATAACGATGTAAGCATACATGTTATTTATCGTTCGAGCAAGATCACTATTAGTTCGTACCCCCCTCATTCATGAAAAATAGTAATCAATTTTATTAAAATTATAAATTAGACGTGTAGTTATTTTCAGCGTAAGCTAACACTTGTCATTGCATGTATAACACATGAGATTAAGTATAGGAGGATATATCATGATAATTGCTTACGAGAATGAATTTCGAGGAAAACGTGTTCTAGTCACAGGAGGTACGAAAGGGATGGGCTTGGCGATTGTAAATAGACTCGCGCATGCTGGCGCTACTGTACTCACAACCGCTCGGTCGGTCCCGACGGATTACCCAGTGCCTAACGTTCACTTCATCCAAGCTGATGTGACGAATGCTGAAGGTACAGCTCTAATCGTGAAGGCTGTGAACGAAAAGTTAGGTGGTATCGATATTCTTATTAATACCGTAGGAGGTTCATCTACGCCTCCAGGTGGAGCGCTGGCATTAACAGAGGAAGATTGGATAGAAACCATACAATTGAATTTGCTTAGTTCTGTCCGTTTGGACACATGTTTGCTTCCACTTATGGTTGAGCAAGGTAAAGGCGTTATCCTTCACATAAGCTCCATTCAGAGAAAACTGCCGCTCTACGAAACTACGTTAGCTTATGCAGCCTCCAAAGCCGCCTTGACCACCTACAGCAAGGGCTTATCTAAGGAATTCTCCCCACAAGGGATTCGTATTAACACAATTGCTCCTGGCTTCATTCAAACGGAAGCCGCGGATCGCATGATCGACCGGATTGCCACAACGGCTGGAAGCCGCGAGGCTGCTCTGCAAGAACTTATGAATTCCCTCGGAGGCATTCCGATTGGACGACCAGGCTTACCCGAGGAAGTCGCGGAGCTCGCAGCGTTCCTCGTTTCCGATCGAGCTGCCTCTATTACCGGAAGTGAATATGTGATTGATGGCGGCACTGTGCCTACCAGTTAATAGGATTCCCATTTTATTAAAATATACTTGTTACCAAGCATCGCTCCCTAATAAAAATCCCCATCGTCAGCCTGACGATAGGGATTTTATTACTTGTCCAAAGCGAAGTTAATCATTATTCGAATTTGATTCCATTTGAGCATCCTTGATTCCATACCCAATCTTTTTAAGCAGTTCAATCAGCTGAAGCTTCTCTTCATCCGTAACAAAGGACAAATTGTTCGAAATTGTATTCACATGATTAGGGAAGATGGTATCAAAGTAGCTGCGTCCTTGTTCTGTTAGTACAACATTTGTTTTACGTCGATCACCTGGAATCGGCAGCCGTTCCACGAGACTTTTCTTTTCCAGCTTATCTACTACATATGTGATACTCCCGCTTGGTATCGAAAAAGTATCACTTATTTTTTGAATGGGATGTGGACCTTTGTTGTAGAGAAACTCAAGAATTCGAAAGGTTTCCATACTAAGACCATAGCTGTCAATATCACGTTCTAAGTTGCCGTACAGTACGTTCACCATATTGTTTAAAACCCGTATAAACCTTAAATCTAGTGCCTTACCTTCTGCATTGCGTTCAGTCATTCTGCAACCACCTTATCTAGCTTTGTTATACAAAGGATAATCGACTTCGGTTGGAACTTCAATTAAAAATATTCGAAGCGTCTCATTTTCTGCGTGAATCATGATATCTGCGTCTTGGTCCGATTGAACGATAGCAAAATCTCTATTCTTAAACTGGACCGAATCTTGTCCCGTGCTCGTGAAAGAGCCGCCTTGTCCTCTAATTGCTAACCCAGCAAGCGTGCGGTTCGGCAACAGTCTATGAACATACGAGGCACCTGCTTCAACCTCAATATCATACATTTGTGCATCCGCTACGAGTTGTTGGACGGGTGAGCCTTCACCCAAAATGGTTTTGACGTTTACGCCAGCTTGTCGTGTCTGTGGGAACTGCTCGTGTTTGTACAGTGAATAAGTTGGCTCTCGTCTCACCGCTTCATTCAAGTAAGGCTCAAGCCAGATTTGAAAGCTTTCGAAGCCCGCTTCAACACTCTCAGCATGCTGCATACCTGAGCCGGCTTGCATGAGCTGAATATCACCAGCATGCATTGTGCTTTCTGTACCTAGTGTATCTCTGTGAAGGCCTTCACCAGTAATCCCGTAGGAAAGGATTTCAAAGCCTTGGTGAGGATGAAAACCAATGCCTCCAGCCGAGGCAGCTTGCCCCCAAGCCCAATAGAATAAGGGACCCAACCTAACCGTAACTGCTCCTTGGCCTGAGAAACCTAGCGGTTTCTGCGCCCTAATTTTGCCTCTATCGAATTCTTCTTTACCTTGATGTTCAGGACCTAGGACTTGAATGTTCATGTGAATCGCTCCTTTTGTGTTCGATCTGATGTATTATTTATTTCATTTAATATCCTATAATTATTATATCTAATAATATATAATATATTCTTTATATAGGTATTCGTCAACATGTAAAAATAAACAGAAAAAACATTTTCCCCATCAATCCTCCTGTTATGCCAATACACATAGCAAAAAGGATCCCAAGGCAACAAGCCATGAGATCCTTTCTATACACTTATGCATGTTTAAATTGATTGAGTATTGTTTGTGCTTGATCTACGGTTTCCAGCACGATGCTTGCTGCACTTTGGCCAGCAGTGAGCATCCGTAATCCCTGTCCTGCCCAAAGAGACATATAGTCGGAATTATGTTGCTTAGCCGCAGCATTGCGAATATCTCTTGTCGCGGTATTTTGAGTCGGGAACGGAAGGGGCTCTACCCCATTCTTCTCCCAATCTTTGATAAATTCATTCGCGATACCTCTTGCAGGCCGTCCTGAGAATACGTTTGTAATCAATGTGCTTTCCTCACTGCTAGCAAGCAGCTTTTGCTGATAAGAGATATGTGCACCTGATTCGATAGATGTCAGGAACCGTGTCCCCATCTGGACTCCCTGTGCTCCAAGGGCTAGTGCAGCGACAAGTCCACGACCATCCATAATCCCGCCTGCGGCAATAACGGGGACATTAACGCGCTCGACAATTTGCGGCACTAATGCCATGGTACCTATATTAGCACCCATGGGACGATTTGTAATATCAAATGTCCCGCGGTGTCCTCCTGCTTCACTACCTTGCGCGACGATAGCGTCGCATCCCGCTTGTTCAGCAAGTATCGCTTCTTCTACGGTAGTCACCATCGTAACAATTCGAATGCCCGCAGCTTTGGCTTGCTCTGTCATATTAGGAGGGAGTACGCCAAAAGCTGTACTGATCACCGGTACTTTCTCCGCTAACAAAACGGCGAATTGCTCCTCAAAATGATCTGGCGTCTTTACATCATCTGCCGGGATCTGAGTTAAACCAAGTTTAACTCTCATTACATTCAATTCCCGTTGAACTTCAACGGTTCTCGTATTGTCATCCTTAGCCTGAGTAACAAATAAATTGACGCCGAAGGGTGCATCTGTTAACTCCCGAATGTCCCTAATGGCTGTACGGATCGCTTCGGGCTCCATGTAGGCAGCCCCCAACGTCCCCAATCCACCTGCGTTAGATACAGCAGCAGTCAAGCTCACTGTACCTGGCCCTCCAGCCATGCCTGCTAAGAAGATTGGATATCGAATTTGAAAGACGCGGCAAAGAGCTGTATTTAGGTTAATGTTCTTCTTCCTCCTATCCCTTTAACGGGAAGAGCGTTGATTGCGGAACTCAAGTGCAGGCAGTCCGCCCCATCCCCAATTGTCCAACTCGACTTCCTCTATAATAACATGAGTGGATTCTAAAGGCTTGTTAAGCACATTGAGTAAAAGCTCGCTGACACCTTTGATAAGCGTTGCTTTTTCTTCAGCTGTAACAGACTGATGTTCAGGAGTAGTTCCTTCACGGGTTACTTTAATAGTTACGACTGGCATAGTAATGACCTCCTTGAAATTGGCATTCGCTGCAATGCATAAGAAATCTATCTACTAAAAGGTAAATAAACTGCCGCATAATTAGTTTACCCAGCTTTAATTAATTTGGCTACCGATACAGTACGTTTCGCTTGATGAACAGCTGCATCGCGGGCATCTTCTTTTATCGCCCCATTTTGATCGACAGTTACACTAGTACCGTAAGGATTTCCTCCCGCTGTAAATACAGATGGATCCGTAAATCCAGGAGCGGCTACAATTGCACCCCAGTGGTACATCGATGTATACAACTGCAGAATAGTTTGTTCTTGACCTGCGTTCGGATTCTGTGCAGAAGTCATCGCGCTCACGACTTTATTGACCGTTTTACCTTTGGCCCAAAGACCGCCTGTTGTATCGATGAACTGTTTCATTTGTGCTGGAAGATTACCGAAGCGAGTAGGCATACTAAAGATGATAGCGTCAGCCCATTCCAAATCCTCTAAAGTAACAGTAGGAACATCTTTGGTTTCCTCTAGATGGGATTTCCAAGATGGACTCGTATCAACTACAGACTGTGGTGCCGTTTCTGGTACTTTCAAAATCTTGACATTAGCCTCAGCTTGAAGCCCTCCTTCTGCTGCCCATTGCGCTAATTGATAATTCGTTCCATTGGAACTGTAGTAGATGATAGCTAGGTTTACTTTAGGTGTTGTCAATTGTTCAGACTCCTTTTTAAATAGGTTTTTGAAAATATTCACTGTGTTTCACTCCAGGCTTTCATAAATTGTTCAGGAGATTGCAACCCTGATAAACTGACTTGCTCATTAATTACAAAGAACGGAACCCCTCTAATCCCTAACTTTTGCGCATTCTTTTGACCTTGTTCTACTTGATCAAGTCCCTCGCCTTGCGTTAGTCGTTTTTTCAATTCCGCACCGTCAGGTATTCCTGCGTCTTTGGCAATGGCTACAAGCTCATCGATATCGCCTATATTAATCCCATTTTCAAAATAAGCAGTATAAATCTTTTCAATCAAAGTTTCTTTCAAGTTCACTGGTGTAATGGCGATTAACTGATGAGCTAAAGTCGTATTCGGTGTAAATTTGACTCGGTCCATATTGTACTTCAATCCATAAGCGTTACCGTATTCTTGATATTGTTTTAAACGGGACTCGAATTGAGCAACGCCGCCTAATTTGCCAATCATCACTTGTCGATAATCTTCGCCTTCAGGCCGAATTCCGTAATTAATTTGGAAAGCATGATAACGAACGGTTACCTTCGTATCTTCAGGAAATTGTTTCACCGCGTTCAACATACTCGTGGTTCCCATCCGGCACCATGGACAAGACACATCCATATATACGTCAATTAATAAGTCTTTCATTGGGTAACCAACACTGGTTTTACTGTTTTTAAGTGATTCATGTAATCTTTTGTGCTTTGTGCTAAACGTTCAGCAGTAACCGTGGACGTATCATTGAGTGCAAAGTGTGGCAAATACGTACCACTAATAAATGCCGTTGTGGCTTCCATTGGACGTAATATTTCTTCTAGGGTATAACGATTAGAACCTGTTGGTTGATAAGACTCAGCTGTCCCATAGGTTGAAACTGCGACTCCGAATTGTTTTCCAGCTGTTTTGTTGCCATCAGGTCCAAATGCCCAACCGTATTGTAAAACAGAGTCCATCCATTTTTTGAGCAAGGAAGGTGCGCTGTACCAAAATAGCGGATATTGCAAAATAACGCGATCATGCTCTTCGATTAGTTTTTGCTCTTTGGCTACATCGATATTTTCATCAGGGTATTCTTTGTATAATTCATGAGTCGTGACATCACTTTGCTCTTGTAGGGCTTCCAGCCAAGCTTTATTCCAGTTAGATTGCTCAATATTCGGATGTGTAATAATGACTAAAGTTTTCATAGTATAGTTGCTCCATTCTAGTTATCGTATTTTTTTATAATGAATAGGTAGGCCTATTAGTCAAATCATTTGTTTTCAAAGAATGCTACATTTTTCATGAAAATACTTTCCTGTTTGCTTAGTAAGGGACCATCCAGTTCGGAAACTCGTCTCACTTCGATCCACTCAGGATCATTGCGGAAACGTTCATAATTCAAGTTGCGCATCTCCATATTAGGGTGCTCAACCACATAATACAGCCGATTATTTGCTTCATTGATATCTTCCCAATACTGCGTAACCGTCATTCCATGCTTCGCAAATAAAGCAATGACATGATCTCTGAATCTATTATGAAGAATGTTCATTTTGCCAGGATTCACGTCATAAATGCGCAGTTCATATAACATGTTCATCTACCTCCACAAACAAGTCGTTTTAGGTTACTTATTGCTTTATTCTTACCATTGACCCGCGTTTTGACCGCCATCTACATGAAGAATTTCCCCAGTTACGAAATGCGCGGACTCCAGATACACAATGGCTTTTACGATGTCTTCAACCTCACCCATACGGCCCATCGGATGAACTTTTGCTAAGAAATCGTGCGTTTCAACAGCATGCATCGGTGTTTTGATAACCCCTGGTGCAACAGCATTTACGCGAATACCTTTGTCAGCAAACTCAATGGCCATCGACTTCGTTGCTGTGTTCAAGCCACCTTTGGTTAATGCGGCAAGAACAGTTGGCACGGCTTTTATCGGCTGTTCCGCGACACCACTTGCTGTAATGTTAACGATATGGCCGGAACCTGCTTTAAGCATTTCAGTCACAGCACGTTGCGTTACATGGAAGAAACCAGACAAATTCGTAGACAAGACAGATGCAAATTCTTCTTCCGTATACTCAGTGAATGGTTTGGCAATAAAGATGCCCGCGTTGTTCACCAGTGTGTCGATACGACCAAAGCGTGATATTCCTTCTTGAATTATGCGTTCAGCGGTTTTCGGATCTGCAATATCGCCGGCAACATAGGCAACTCTTGCTCCTGATGGATCGATTTCTTTTGCAACCTCAACAAGTGCTTGTTCACGGCGGCCATTTAAAACAACAGATGCGCCTTGTTTCGCTAATCCAATTGCTACTGCTTTACCAATTCCACTACTTGCCCCAGTAATAACGACTACTTTATTTTCTAAATTCATATTCAACATCTCCTCGTTTGTTCTACCTATTAAAAGGTAGGTATTTGGTGAAAAATAATCCGCCTTTATTTAACTAAAGCGGACATTAAGTTATTGGTGATCTGTTCGAACTTACTGGTATCATGAAAACTTCGTGAAAGTAACTGTGCACCTTGCAATGACGCAAGAAAATGATGTGCTTGTACTTCCGCGGTACCTTCAAACTTCAGCTGTCCATCACGCCTGCCCTCTTCCATCACTCGTTCCAACCACGCTAAATTAGCCGTGAAGAACTTCGATAACCCTGTCTGCACTTTGCCTGATAAAGTTGCCAGGTCAGCCGAAAGCGTGACACTTAAGCATGTGCAATACTCTTGAACAGGTCCATTATAAAGTAAGATGAACTTGCGAAGCTTGTCAACATTGTTCGACGTATCTGCATCAACTTGATCCACATATACAATGAAACTTCGAAGATACCTGGTTATCAACGCTTCCCCTAAATCCTCCTTGTTCGGGAAGTAATAATGAATACTGGCATTTCGTATACCTACTTTTTCGGCAATGTGCGAGTAGCTGAATCCGTTAAATCCGAATTGCTGCACAATCGCCTGGGCTGTGTCTAGAATAAGTTCTGACGTGTTTTTGCTGTTGTTGTTTTTGTTCATGAGGTTATTCTACCTTTTAGTAGGTAGTATGTCAACCCTAAAAGTTGAAGTTGCAGAAACCCTGATTATACGTACCTTTTTGGCTTGATCATAACCATCTTCCTACTTGTAGTTTGGCATAAATGAAGAAATATCCGCATAACGATCTAAATCAAGGAGATGTGTACAGGAGGTTGAATCATGGAAGATAACAGAGAGTTACCTAAGAAGCCTGATCATCACGATGGTCGCCCTTCATGGACTGGCGACACACCAGCTCAATTTCATTCCCAAACCGTTGGAGAACGAGGACCCGTGCTGGAACAAGACAGTATGCTTCATGAAACCTTAGAGACATTCATACATACGAAGATTCTCGAAAGACCCGTCCACGTAAAGGGCTATGGCGCTTTTGGCTATTTTCAGACTGTGAACTCGATGGCCCCCTATACGAAGATGTGCTTTCTGCAGAAACCAGGTCAACAGGTTCCAGTCACCGTCCGATTCTCCCTTGCTGTAAGTAACAAAGGCACCCCAGACACTTCCCGAAATGTGCGCGGCTTCTCCACCAAATTTTATACGGAGCAAGGCGTTTTCGATTTACTATGTAATCACATCCCTGTCTTCCTAGTGCGGGATGCGATCCGATTCCCCGAATCAATCAAAGCCTTCTTACCCTCACCGGTTAATAATTTAATTGATCCTGAACGTTTCTGGAGTTTTATTGCTCGAGCGCCAGAAGCTACTCATTTCCTTGTCCGACTATACTCGGATGCTGGAACCGTCAAGAGTCTCCGTCATATGCCAGGTCATAGCGTTAACACCTATGTATGGAGGAATGAGCAAGGTGTTCGTACCTTTGTGAAATATCTCTGGTATCCACTGGCAGGCGTTCAGTATATCGATAGCCGCGAAGCAGCCAAGTTAGCTGGCGAGAATCCCGATTATGCTGGTAAGGACCTCTTTGATTCCCTTGCGACAGGAAAGCCCATCGAATACGGGCTGTATGTTCAGTTGATGGATCCTAAAGTCGCTGAAACGCTGCCCTATGATCCTTTAGACGATACCAAGGTATGGGATGAGAGACAATTTCCACTGGTGCCTGTAGGCCGGCTCGTCTTGAACCGCAATCCTGACGACTATATGGAGCAAGTTGAGAAGATCGCCTTCTCCCCCTCTAATCTAATAGAAGGAGCCGAACTATCGGACGATAAAATGCTGCAGGGACGAACGAATATATACTCGGATTCTCAGAGGCACCGGATAGGTTCAGATTTCCGCAAAATTCCGATCAATCATCAACAAAACTGGACACCTCGTTCACAAGTAACCAGCGGCGAAGGAAGATTTGTAGAGGGTCGCCTCGTTCGCTCTGATATCCCTGATCCTGATAATTTTACACAAGCGGGTCAGTACTATAACTCCCTCCCTCCCCTTCAACAGGAACATCTAGTAGAGAATTTGTCTGCCGATCTTTCCAGCATCTCTACGGATACACAACGAATTGTACTCAGTTATTTATCCCAAGCATCGGAAGAGTTGGCCAACAGAGTTTATCGGAAAATGGAGATGCATCGACAAGGTTAATTATGTGAATTTGCTTATCGGCTGCCCGCGGAGGCGGCCTTTTTGTCGTTTCTTCTCCTTGTAAAATGAATAATCTGGGACCGCTGGATCTATTTACACCGGTTTTGAACGATGAATTTAAGCTTATTTTCATCTTCGCTACATCTTCATTTTATATACTTAAAGTAGCTTTATTCTTGTAAGGCGACTATGTCAGACACAAATTAGTGAGCGTATGTTGATAGATTCGGTGATTCGATCCTTTATCAAATAGATAAGAAAGTAGGCATGACATCCATGAAGCTAGCGGGAATCAATTACAAACAAGAGCAAAGCGTAAGCTGGCTGAAACGTTCGTTGTTGATTGGAACAATATTAGTAGGTTTATCGGCAAGTTTTCTATTCTTAACGCCGCCAGGAGAGAGAATCCGTTTATTCCTCGCGGACACCTTTATTGCTACCCAGCATCGTGACTGGGCATGGATTTTCGTAGGCGTGAAGAAACGGGACGAAATGATCCAAGATGTTATGCAAATGAGTGAAAACAACTCGATTGAGAAGCAAGATTTGAATGCAATCACGATTCAAAAGCAGGATGGTAAGATCATTGATGTACAAGACATCGCTGGACACGGCTGGGTTGGCAAGAAAATGTACGTCTATGATCCAAGAGCCATTCGTGTTGTTGTTCCAAGCAAGGTGGGCCAAGGGGAAACGATAAGTTCAATGGTTTCTCGTACTGGCGCACTTGCTGGTATTAATGGCGGAGGATTCGATGATCCGCAGGGGCTGGGCAACGGTTTTGCTCCTATTGGGGTTATTATGTCTGGAGGTAAGATCTTGTATACGAGTGTTGATGGCACAGTGCCACAACAAGTCGTTGCCTTTGATAAGACGGGAAAATTAATTATTGGGAAATACTCGATTGAAGAACTGTTAGACTTGCATGTAACCGACGCTGTATCCTTCTACCCGCGTATTATCGCGAATGGAAAAGCACTACCTATCGTGGGAGATGGTCTTAACCCGCGGACAGCCATTGGTCAACGCGCAGATGGTGTTATCATCATGATTGTCATTGACGGACGTCAAACCAAAAGTATTGGCGCTTCATTAAAAGATGTTCAGGACCTTTTACTGAAAGAAGGCTGTGTCAATGCTGGATTCTTAGACGGTGGAGCATCATCTGAAATGGTCGTGGGGAGTGAGTTAATCACGCATCCTTCAAGCCGATATGGTGAAAGAAGACTGCCTTCAGGTCTCCTTATCTTTGAACATCCTGATAAAATTAATGTCCCAAATATTTGGGAAGGTGTCACTCACATTGATCCTGGTGGTGCTTATGATCATCCAGGTTATCAAGCGGAGCATAACAAGTAAAAAAGAAGCTGTCTCAAAAGTCAATTTCGACTTTTGAAACAGCTTCTTTTTTTTGTAAATGACTATGCGTAATAAACCTGCTTCCCGCTATCTAGCTGCCCCACATTAAAACGTATTGTAGACATTTTGACATTCTTTGGCGGTCGGCTCATAAAAACAGTGCTTCTTGTAACGTCCAGCTTTCGGCTGATTATACCACGTATCCGGACATGGTCCAGGATTGTCAAACGTGCCCGGTCGAAAATACCAGAGTGAAAATTTACCTGGCCAAACCCGCTCCCCATTTACAGCACGCTGTGCTAGGCGACGCTCTCTTTCTCTTGCATTTTGATAGTACAACCCATGCTGCAACGCTTCAAACGCATGCGGTTGGTTGATCATTTGGGGAATTGTCCGGAGATTTTTAAAATCAGAGCAATTCGCTCTTATTCGATTAATGCCAACATTCCCAACAAGCAGCATACCCGTTTCGCCTTCGGTCTCAGCCTCAGCTCGAAGTAACCTTGCCAACATGTCGATATCCTGCTTTCTAGCTTTTACGACTGCCATTCGCTCACCTCAATTGAGTATATGTCTAGACCCATCATATTGTAGGTTAAGCGGAAATGTGACTTACTTCCCACGAAACGATAATTTAATCTGGTTGTCTTTCGCTCGCAGCGAAAAGGTAGAATCCAACGAGCCTTGCAGCACTTGAAACGGGCTATATTCGAATTGATCATACACCATGTGCAGCTCTCTTTCCGTTGCATGTGTGATCCGCGGCAAGCTTTGAGCGTTTGCATCATATTTGGGGATCCATATGAGTTGATCCGCGTTCTTATCCATTGTTATTGACATAGAATCATCTTCGAGTGTCACAGTAATCGTTCCACAGGCCGTACCTGTAAATGAAAGGATGGCTTTGCCCTCTTCCTCCTGATAGGCAATATGCTCAAATGTGAGTGGAAGCAGTTGTCCGTCAGCGCTATAAAATGGATATATCCCTGCACGGATGTGATTGCCGCTCCATCGATACCCATCCATAATCGGCAGATTGTTAAACTGTAGTTGGTTGCCTGTACACACTTCATCCACATAACGCTCCCGATAATTTTCACAAAATAAGTGCATATCCCTAATCCAGAACCGTTCGTTCTCTGTATACCAATTAATGCGGTAATACTTACTGTTGTACCATACTGACGTATGCCCTTCTTCCATAGAATCGCTAAAAGCAGCAACCACAGATGCTGGCGTTTCGGTGTAGGTTTGCTTAAACCAGCAGCCTGTTTCGCCAAGTGTTTCAACGTCTAGTACGCCTTCTTTTTGAAGGTTTGCTAGCTGTTCCAACTGATAAGTAAGTCCTTGACTCATCTTCTCCCAGCCAAAGCTGTTCTCTTGACCAACCTGGGTATAGCCAAATGAAAGGCAATTGCCACTAAAGTTTTCTTTCAAGTACCAATCCGTCCACGTATTTACGCCACCACCCAGCGTATGATAAACAGGTTCAAGCGTGATGACAGGCTGATGGGCAGGTGCGCCGGTCTCTAGATTCAAGCCGACATCATATTGGTGAATCGGATCAGAACCCAGCATACGCAGGATTGGAATGTTAATCTGTTGTTCAAGCGTTTGTGCGGGACTAAAATAGTTATTGCGGCTTGGATAATATCCTTGATTATAATAGCCTCCCCAGAGATTATAGCCGTCAGTACCCCACTGATCCTTACAAATACATAGGGCATCGATCTCGTATTTTTCGGACAAATAGGTAATTGTATGAGCATCCAAGCTCCAGGAACCAATGGATCTAGGGAATTTGTGAAACACGGCATAATAGTCATTCATAATCGTATCAATGATCTGCTCCCGTTGTCTCTGTGTATATCCGACCGTAAATCCACAATGCGCATGCCAATCCCAAGGAAAACGGCCTTTCCACGGGATTCCTATTTTGTCTGTCAGCGGTTCTACAACCTCTAACCATACTCCAAGCTCTATGCGTTCCGTATCTATTTCATCGAACAAAGACGTATATTCGGGACTAATCAATGCATCATATTGGAACAAAAATGTTCCTTTTAGCTCATGCTTCTTAAGCAGCTTTAGTTGCTCCACCACAGGTTTAACCAAATCAATAACTCTGCCCGGCCTCGGCTCTACAGCACGAATAAAATTAATAATGTTGACAATCTGTCTTTTCAAATGAAACCCTTCTTCCGTTGGTTATAGGATTGATTTAAACAATCATATAACTTAAAATGCTTTCTAGGGAGTCAGAATCCAACTTGAAATGTGGACAAATCAACGGGAGTGGTGGGTGTGAAGCAGCAAGCTTATTATCGCAATATATGGGATACCGACAATGATTACGCTGTTCATGACACTTATCTCATTGTTAACTGTACGGGATGTCAGGTTATGCCGAGTCGATATGTGGCCAATTCCGTTCGGAATGATTATTTCTTGTTGTATATGGTCAAAGGCAGCATCCGTGTAGAAGCAGGAGACATTGCCACCTCTATGACACCAGGTGAGTGTCTCATCTTCACACCTCATCTCCCCTTCTATTTTGAAAGTGCTGGAGAGCAGGAACTGGTGTATGTCTGGGTTCATTTTTCGGGAAGCTCGGCAGACGAAGTATTGAAATCTTGTGGATTACACACAGGCAATGTGTACTATGTTAGCGGTGTGGAAGTGATCATCCAAACATTCCAGTCGTTATTTCAAGTATTTTCTCAAAGGGATTTATTTTTACAACTAGATGCAAGCCAATATTTAATTTCATTGTTGGTGTTCATTGGTCGAAATGTGCAGAAATCTAAGTTATCATCCGCCAGCCTTACAAATCGAATCGAATCCTCCTTGCGATTTATCCATGAAAATTTTCATCATCAATTAACCTTACAACAGCTTGCTGATATGGAACATCTGAGCGTTAGTCATTACAGGACTGTCTTTACTGAATCCTTAGGGATGTCACCCTATGAATATATTTTGTTACAAAGAATGAATCGTGCCTGCGATCTACTGCGCAATTCACCATTAAGCGGTGCCGAAATTGCCGAAATGATTGGATATCAGGATCAACGCTATTTCAGTCGCTTATTCAAAATAAAAACAGGCATGACGCCTCAAATGTATAAAAATAGAAAAAATGAATAAAGCAGAATGCCTCTGGCATCCTGCTTTATTCATTGCTTTTTAGCGTTTAATACATGAAACGAATATGTAATCTTTCAGGGCGCCCCAATGAAAAATGGTCTTCGCGTATACATGGAGAATGCCACCTTTTGCAACTGCTTTTCTTCACTACCTTCGATTGTGTAGGGGATCGTTAAAGGAGCCTTCATACTGACCACATACTCACCGAAGGGAACTGGCTTTCCGTCAGAATCTTTCCCATCCCAGTCAAATGTGATCATCGCACTCTGCATTCTCGTTTCAAACGTATAATTGAGTACAGGCAGCTTGCCGCTCCACACAACTTCCTGCGAACGTTCAAAGAAAGAACCTGTTACTCGAGATATTTCAATAACAAGATTGTCTGCCTGCTTAAGTATGATCCTGTCATCGCTTGCATTCATCCATTCGAAGCGTATAGGAACTGGTTGGCCATAAGGGAAAATGCCATTAGATCTATCAGCACCTCGGTTTGTATCTAAACCAATCAACGGAGCTAGTGGAAAACCACTCTTACCTCCCGTGGAATCTGGATCGTACCGGAACTGTTGCCAGTCTCCAACAATCAACTGATTCTCAATACTGTTTGGTGGGATATACGTCTCCGGATCCGCCTCTGGTTCCGTAACATAAACCCAAGCATCCCCAAGCCAACTGCTCCGAATATGATGCCAACCGCTGCCGCTCTCGAACGCGGAAACGACTTGTGGTGCAAGTGTTCCCCTTATGTTAGCTTGACGATTGGGGTGTTCATAGAGTGGCGTCTTTTCATTAAGCTCAATTGTTTCATTTCGAGTTTGTAAGTCTCTCGGCAGCGAATACGACAAATTGATCCATTGCTCTCCCATCCAAGTATGGATATGAAACCATTCTCGATTGATTCGTTCAAAGGCGGTCACCGACTGTGAAGAACTCAAATAGCCGTTAACTTGTGAATCCCCTTCTGGAACATCGAAAATAGGAATGCTTTCGTTCAAAGTAATGGTTTCATCCACTGGAATGCGATACGGAACAAGTTGATGCTTCGGTTTGATCCATTGGTAACCTAACCAAGTCTGAATTCTGTCATATCCGTTGATCGTTCCCACCGATTTAAGGGGCTGCGGAGATATCGTATTGGATGTTTTCCTTTGTTCGGCTGGTTCATCGTACAGGAACTCTATCCCTGTAGTTTGAATCCATTCAAAGAAGTCTTCAGGGTATTCGGGGTGTACGGGTTTAATCCACGTTTCCCCCTGTTCCGTCGAAACTTTATACCATATCAGTGGATCTGCTTCTTGAATAAGATGTGATTGCCATCCTGATTCGGCTTCAAGCACATTCACTACTGCAGCGGATGTTGTTCCGATTTGTTTACCATTAGGAGTATCATACATAGCCGTTTGTTTCTCTGTCAGTATGAGTATTTTAGGCAGCTTCTTAGCTAGGAGCTCCGATTGGACGGCGGCAGCCGGTGAAGACAACAGTTGCGATAAAACAATCGACGATACGAAAACGCAAGCGAGCACGATGTGCTTCAATACCTTTCACTCCCTTTAAAAAAGACATTCCCTTCTACGCTTCTATACTCAACCTACAACTTCACGTAGATTAATACCAAAATAAGATAACAACGCTGCGTCAAACGCTTCAGGCGACTGTGGCGTAAACGTACTTACGCCTTCCGCATTGAAGATGCGGAACTCTTGATTAGCAACAGTAAGCCGTCCCCCTGGTGTTCGTTTGGCAACTATCGGATATTTATTGAAAATTGAATCCGGCGATTGCTCACACCAGAAACTCGCAAACAGATAGTCATTCGGTAACTGTGGCTCCTCTGTAAAGGTGTAAATACGATGCCAACCGTTGTTTTTCTGTTCGCACAGCGACCAACCGAAATAGGTATCTTTCTCGAGGCGATAACACTCGTCGCCTTGCTGTTGTTCCAGATTTTCAATGAAGGCAACTGATCTAAGCGGCACCATACCGCCAACCCCGACGTCGCAGAGATAGTTGACACCTTCCGCTTCGACTTTCAGGACGTGATGACGCCGTTTGGGTGGGAGATTCGCCTCATCGCGCCAAAATCGAGCAACCAAGTCCGTCACCGTGTAACCCAACTCACGAAGCAGCCAGCCGAATAAGGCATTTAATTCAAAACAGTACCCACCACGCTGTTGTATGACAATCTTTTGATAGAGATCCTGTGGATCAAGAGATAATGGTTTATGGGCTAGAATATCTAAATTCTCATAAGGTACCGTGTATAAATGCCGTTCCTGCAGATCTGCAAGCGTCTTTGCACTACCATTTAGATCACCTTGAAAACCGATACGCGCTAAATAACTTTGAATTTGGGAATTGGTATTTGTATTCATGACTAGTACGACACCATCCTTGAGAGATTTACTTACTCTGATGAGAATTGCTGGTAAACAAATCATACCATGAGAAACCCTCATTATCCTTCTTTTTTGTGAGGATAGGACAACAGGCACAACAAAAAACCTCATCATCCCTTTGAGGACATGACAAGGTTTTTCGAATCTTGAACGATTGTTTATTTGTTACCTTCCAAACATAGCTTAACCAAATCATCCACATGAGCGGTTGCCAAGCACTCTACTGTATCCGCTGCACCGTAGTAGATTTTCACTTCACCATCATCTTCCAGCACCATGCCTCCGGGGAAAATTACATCATTACGGAAACCGCCATCTGTTTCATAGCTCACTTCAGGAGCTAGTAATGGTTCTTGATAGAGACCGATGACCTTTTGCGGGTTGTCTAAATCAAGCAGCATAATGCCCGCTGTATAGCGTTTTTTCCATGTTTTTTCCCAGCCATTTTTGCCACGGTTAGGATCAATATCAACAGCATGAATGGTCGTCAACCATCCTTTGGATGTACGAATTGGCGGTGCAGCAGGTCCAATTTTATCATTAGCATACGGAACATGCTCGACACCTAGAACTAGGTCAGTTTCTCCCCAGTACTTAAGATCAGGCGACTTAGAAAGCCAGATATCAAATTGATCTTTACCGCGGCTGTACACCGGGAATGGACGCTCCAAACGCACATAATTACCATTGATTTTCTCAGGAAATAGAACCATATTCCGGTTGTCCGGTGCTGACATCGACAGGATTTCGAAGCGATCGAAATCATCTGTCACAGCAATGCCGCCTCTGACACCATGACGCGTATCAACAGCGAAACACATGTATACGCGACCATCCATCACTGTTAATCTAGGGTCATATACGCGTGTAATTTCCTCATCATAAAGCTTCCAGCAAGGGCGTGATTGCACATCCCAGTGGATACCATCTTTACTGTACGCAAGCCCTAGATCTGTTGTATGTGAGGGTTCTAACGTTTCATTCTTGACGGAGCCGTGGTCATTACGGAACACCATGACATACTGGCCTTGGAACTTGGTGACACCTGCATTGAATGTAAGCGCTGTCGGATAGGGCACGGAATCTGCCGTAAGAATTGGGTTAGCTGGATGTCTAGTAATAACAGAGCTTGATTTTAATGAACCGATGGTTAAAGTCATCTGTGTTCCTCCTTCAATCTTATCTGACTTTAGGTTACAATAGGTGTGCTTACTATACTTATCAATCCTTGAACAAACCTCTCATTTCTTGAATAGGCAGTGATTCTATGACCTTTCCCATGAATAAGCAGCTATCGGATTATCCAAATATCGGATCCTTCCCGTTTCATTTATCGATTAATCGGGTTGATCAGCATTTCCCTAGCCATCGTCATGATTTTCTAGAATTCTCTTTGGTCGTAGATGGCCTCGGATACGAAACCGTCAACGGTCGCACACATCCCATGAAACCTGGAACCTTTACATTACTGCTTCCATATCAAGTACACGAAATCACTGCAAGTCCTGGCAGTCCTTTAATCTTGTTCAACTGTATGTTTGGCTTAGAGTTGCTTGGTGACCCCGCTGAACGACTGCTTCTTTCGGATCATAATCCGTTCCTAACTCACTATGATCTCAACACGGAGCAATGTGAGTTCATAACCCAGAAGCTTCAAGCCATGCTGCGTGAATATGAGTTGCCCGCAGATATGTGGCAGCCGCTTCTCTTGAAAGGTGAGCTCCAGCGAATCCTTGCCTTCCTGCATAGGCTTCAGCCAACTCCTTCGCGTCAGCCGATTTCGGAGATGCCTTCCAAGACGGCTCTGCCTTGGGCGATATTGCGATATATTCATATGCATTATCGGGACCCGCTTACGTTGGAACAGATCGGCGCTCATTTTCATTGCCACCCGTCTCGCGTAACACAAATATTATCCCAACATCTAGGAGTAACCTTTGTTACACTGCTACAGGAGACCCGTATTCGTCATGCGTGCAGTTTGTTAACGACCACTGAGATGAAAGTGACTGATATCGCGTTTGAAGTAGGCTACGAATCCTTTGCCAGCTTTAGTCGTAATTTTCTTAAGCTTGTAAGCAATTCTCCTACACAATATCGAGCATCCATGCGTGAGAAGTTGAAGTGAAATCACAAAAAACCGATCGAGAATGATCCTGATCTCGGTCGGTTTTTGATTATAAGTACTTTCTTATAAGTAACTACCTATACAGATATAAATCGAATCAAACCAAGTAGGGCGAAAGAGAATAATACGATGCCAGCACCTATTCCTGTAATCGCGCTGTTCGCTACTTTAAGTTTAGGAGAAACGACTATAGCAACCAGCGAGACCGCTACCATTAACGCGGCTAGTATCCACAAGCTGGGATCTTTAAAGACACTTTTTAAACTAATAAAATGAATGCCGACGATAAAAGCGATCCAAGGAGCAACATACGCTTGACGTTTTCTCCTGATAAGGACAAATGCTCCTGCACCGCCTACCACAAATTCAGCATAAAACGAAATCAAATAATTACGAAAAGCATATGCTTCTGACAATGCGGAGGGTGCTTGCCAGTTCTTCACACTTAAATAGACACCTAACAAGCAGACGAGCAGTGCTATTCCGGAAGAAATCCCCAGATAAATTCGCCAACTTGCCCTAGGATTCTCTTGTGCCCAACCGAACCAGACGAAGCTAAACAGGCCAAATACAGACGCATACATCGCATAATCCCTTATGTATTCCAATCTCATTTCCCCCCTGTTCATCATTTCGATCCGATGTCTCCCCCTCAATCCCGCTCAAGACTTCAGAGCGGAATTAATTCAATCTTCGCACAGGTTCACCGGACAGATAAGCTTCAATATCTTCCACAACGTCTCTGTAAAATGCTTCATAATTCGCTTTCGATACATAACCGATATGTGGTGTTGTAAGCAGGTTTGGAAGCGATCTATAGATATCATCTTTAGGCAAAGGTTCCACATCGAATACATCTACCGCGGCACCTGCAATTCTGCCAGACTGTAGAACATCTGCAAGTGCAGCTTGATCTACGATTGGTGCACGTGATGTATTAATTAGATAAGCTGAACGGCGCATCCGATTGAGTTCATCTGCCCCAATTAAACCTCTAGTTCGATCGCTTAGAACCAGGTGAATCGATACGAAATCGCTGTTTTCCAGAAGTTCCTCCTTCGAAGCGGCTAATTTCACGCCAACCTCATCGGCCCGCTCTTTCGTCAAATTCTGGCTCCACGCAATGACATCCATCCCGAATGCCTGACCGAATTTCGCGATCTTGCCGCCAAGTTTGCCAAGTCCAAGCACACCAAGTGTCTTACCGTACAAATCTGTTCCAAGCGTACTCTGCCATTGACCGCTGCGAATAGCGTTATGCTCGACTACGATGTTTCTAGCGAGGCCTAGTAGTAATGCCCACGTGAGCTCGGCTGTTGCATTGCCTGCTCCGCCAGTTCCACAAACAATGACGTCTTGTGAAGCTGCAGCCGTCATGTCGACCGATGCATTGCGCATGCCTGTAGTGATCAGCAGCTTCAAATTCGGAAGCTGAGCAAGCAACGATGCACGGAAAGGCGTTCGTTCGCGCATAATCACGATGATGTCACAATCAGAGATCTGTTCGAGCAGTTCCTCTGGTTGATCAATATGATGTCCGATACTTGTAACCTCAACTTTATCCAAAATCCGCTCCCAGTTCGTGGAAGTTAAAGCGACTTGCTGGTAGTCATCTAAAATCGCACAACGAAGTTTTTTCATTCCTTTGTCTCCTTTATTACATCCTATCATCCAGCGATCTAACTACAATGAAACTATCGCCAGTGTCTGTCATCTCGAACAGTTTACATCTTGATTCAGGCATTTTGAATGGGCGATGGAGAATAAGCATCCAGGTTCCCTCGAATGTTTGGAACATCATGCCATGCCCACTGTCTTCTTTCACTAGTGGTGGGAGTTGTTCCCAAGGACCGGCCAGCCTACCCGTTGTTGAGCGAGCAATTGTCTGTACGTAACTGTCTGCTTCATAACTCGACCATAACATGATGAGATGTCCACCCGACGTTCTGTATAAATGGCAGCCATCTGTTACATAAACACGAGTTTGATCGTCAGTCGGCCTCTCTTCTTTAAGCCAAGGTGCTTCCGAAGCGTTGAACAGATGAACCGGCTCACCAACTGCTTCAGTTAAATCATCAGTCAATTGTACGGCCTCTATGGTACCATCGATCGTCTGGATCCACTCATGGCAGTACACCATCCATGGTATTCCGACTTCATCCACATATAAAGTGCCATCGAGCGTCATCATCGTCTCCGGCAGCACATGTGCATGTTCATTTATTAACCTAAAAGGCCCTTCTGGCGAATCGCTGACAGAGATGATAGTGCCTCTCCAATGCTTAGCATATCCATGAATAGGCTCACCTTCCAGTTGACGATCCTTATTGTGCAACGTAACGAACAGGTAGAATCGACCTTGATACGCATGGACTTCAGGTGCCCACGCACCATGCTGCGGGTGTGCCCAACAATCATCAGGTACAGTGAAAACCGTATAAGGGCCTTCCCATTCGGTTAAGTTGGTGCTTTTGTAAGTAATAATGCCATAACGTTCCAACCCATGCAACCTAGGAGTGGCACCTGTATACAAGTAATACATACCTGTACGGCTATCCGCAAATATGAAAGGATCATGGGCAGGAATATCTGCTAAGCGGTGACCTTTTTGTGGCTGAGTAACATCGCATGTTAAGTGATAGACAGTCAACTGGTATCAACTCCTCTGGTTGTTGAAATGGTCGAACTCTGATTGGAATTGCCTTCTCCTTTCATACTATCATTTTCAGCATCAGAATTGGATGTTTTTTCCTTATAGAATGTCAACAAAAAGAACAGGCTGCTGATGCACCTGCTCTTTATCTGTCGACACTCGTTAACCGATTTGGAAAATAGGACGTTCTTTGATGTAATGCACGGGAATGTTAGGGAACCGGGTAGTCAGCTTATCCGCCACAAGTTTCATTCCTGGCTCTTCACTCTCTGCATGACCAATAACGATTAATGCCTTTTGTTTTCCTTGATAGATGGCGTCTCTTACATATTCAGGTGTTTCCCATTCCGGACCTTCCCCGTAAATAACCAGATCAAGTTGTTCCTTTGCAAAAAGCGGTAGCACGTTCTGAGCTCCACCACGATAACCAGCGAGTACGCCTATTTTCGAACACTTCATCCCAAGATCACCTAGCACTCTAACATACGTAATGCCAAGGCATTTCTTCACATGTTCTACAAGGCAACTTACCGTTTCAGTAGGAATATGCAGGACGGAAGAAGCCGCATAATGCTCCCTTACGAAAGGTAGCCAATCGAGTGCCTGAATCAGCCCTTCCGTGACACCGTCAGGTTTATAACGATGGTAATAATCATGGAATCGAAATAGTGCGATACCCGATGCTTCAAGAAGCTGTCGCTTTTCCTCATAGATAGAATCCTTATGCAAGATGGTCGTATCATCATGATGCGAGAAGAAAGCTCCCTCATGAGCAACGATGAGATTAGCTCCTCTCGCTTTCGCTTGCTCTATGACATATTGCGTAGGCATGAAGGCCGTAACGATACCCGTCACTTCTGTGTCCAGATGGCCGAATTTCAACATATCTACGGTCTGCTCGAGCCTTCCTACTGGGGCTATTAACGATTCGATAACGGTTTGTATTTGAACACGCATGGATTTGTCCCTCAAGTCATAAATGTACTTACTGCTTACTAACTTCTCTACCGTGTAAAATCTCAAGCAGCGCATTCATCATATCATAATGGACCAAATGGCTGCATCAAGTTATCACTCTAGTATCATTTATCTTGAATTTGGCGCATCGCACCAAGAACTAAATTGTACCCGTCTGGATCTTGTATGTAGGCATTTTTGAACTCCCAATTTCCATGCGCCCCCGTAAAGGGCTCCGTTGCAATCATTCCACCTTTGCCACGTACTTCTTCAATCAATGCGTCCAAATCTTCCCAAGTCACATGAATAAAGGTATCCCAAGCCTGGTCCGGACCTTCCCATTCAGTTGGATAATCGGAACGCTTTTGCGATACACGATTTGGCTGCACATCTTCTGTAGAGACCGCTTGTTGTAAAAGAAAGCACATACGATCGCGCTCAGCATGGCCCCATTCGTCAATCTTGCAACCCAGCACATCTCTGTAATAGGCCTGTGATCTTCCTAAGTTGGAGACCAATCTAACTTGAATGGTTTGACCGAATTTCGCTTTCTGATTTGCTGAAATCTGTTGTTCAAACATTGTCGAGTTCTCCCTTCGTTCTCAAAGTAAGTCCTAGCATAGTATATTCGACTGCCTACCATAATTTTCCTGTTTAATCATAGATCAATACTGTGATATCACTCCAAAAAAGTGGTTTATCCTGGTAATTTACGATGCAACCCTCTGAAAACCGCAAACGAACAAGAATACTATACAGACGTGAATACCACCTCCAAGCTACGCCTTACTACAATCTAAGGAGGAAAAAGTAATGTTCAAACAGTTTGATAAATTATATGGGATTGATTTAGGTACTTCCAACACCGTTATATTTGAAAAAGGAAAAGGTATTGTGCTCAACGAGCCATCCGTCGTCGCTTTTAACCTACAAACGGGTGAATTACTAGCGGCAGGAACTGAAGCACAAGCGATGATTGGTCGAGCCCCTGCTCATGTGGAGATCACGTATCCTTTAATCAATGGTGTCATTGCTAATTTTGACAAGACAAGCATCATGTTGAAATATTTCATCAAAAAGATTCAAGGCAGATCCTCGTTTTTACGTAGTTCACAGATTTACATCACTGTGCCTTGTGGTATTACCAACGTACAGAAGCGTGCAATTGAAGAAACCATTGTTCACAAGGGAGCCAAGAAAGCGATCGCAGTTGAGGAGCCGCTTGCAGCAGCGCTTGGAGCTGGACTTATGCTCGATGAACCCATTGGACATTTGGTACTTGATATCGGTGGAGGCACATGTCAAGTAGCCGTTTTGTCCCTTGGAGGCATTGTCGCAAGTCATACGATTAACCAGGGAGGTCTCTCGATCGATCGTGACATCATGGAATATGTGAAGCGGCAGTACAACCTAGAAATTGGAGAACGAACCGCTGAACAGATTAAAATGGAAATTGGAACTGCCAGCACTTCAACGGAGGAGCGATCATTAGACATTCGTGGACGTGATCTAGTTGATGGATTACCCCGTTCCATTCGATTGGTCTCCAGTGAAATTTACACCGTCGTCAATGAATTCTTAGGTTCACTCATTGAAGCGATTCGGGCTACCTTAGAGCTTTGCCCACCAGAGCTTGCAGGAGATGTCATGGAGCAAGGGATATTGCTATGTGGCGGTGGCGCCTTGTTGGAAGGGATCGATGAACGGATTCGTGCCGAAACTGGGGTTGCCGTGCATATCGCCGATCAACCGCTCATATGTACGGCACTGGGGACAGGTCAGATGCTTGGCGTTTACAAATCCAAAAGTAGACACCTCACACATGAACGTGAGTCAGAAGAACAAATAGCGGTGAGTCAATAGAAAAAGCTTAGTCTGTGAGCGTCGGCCCATAGACTAAGCTTTTTTGATTGTTAAGTCATTCCATCCATAGTTAGTGCCGTCCAGAGCGGGATGATCACTTGGATCTCAGTACCTTGTTCTGAACTGTTGACGATTTCAATATACCCGCCATGTGAATTAATAATGCGTTGCGAAATAGCAAGCCCTAAGCCCATGCCTGTCTTTTTGGTCGTATGAAAAGGCGTGAAGATCCTGTCCCAATCCCCTTGCAGAATACCTCCACCTGTATCTATGAGGTGAATATGGATTTCATTATTTTTTATACGGTAAGTAATCGTAAGGATTCGTTGGTATTTGCCTATCATTGCATCTATGCTATTGCTAATTAAATTAATAAAAACCTGCCTTATTTTATCTCGATCTATCGACAGGATGATATTCTTATGTGGATGAAATACGATGGTTATCTGGTTTTCTTTCGCTTTTATTGAGGTCAGGGCCAGCGATTCTTGGATCACTTCTACGATGTTCGCTTCTTCGGATTGTATTTTGCCACTATGGATAAAATGATTATAGTTAGTGAGGATACTGTTCATATGTTCACCAGCAATTTCAATATGATCAATCATCCCTTTGGCATTGACATCCAACTGCTCATTCCGTGATAAGAGATTCGTATAACCTTTCACTACGGTAAGCGGGTTTTTAATTTCATGAATTAATCCGGAAGTCGATATTTCAATTTGTTCTTCTTTTTCTTTCCGTTTCAAGATTTGAGAGGTATCCCTGATCATTCTTGTGCTCATTTGTACAAATATAAAGAAAATAATAATGGAGAAAATCATGACAGCTATTTGACTTGAATAAATGAACGTGCCTGCATGTAAATTTAGTACCCCGATCATATAAGTTAGTAGGAACGTAAGGCTGAATAACGTTAAGAAATTTCTAACATATTTATCTGTAACTTTTCTGCTTGCAAGAAGCGTCAAGATGATACTAACAATTAATAATTTAATGTGGTTAACAAATAAGCTACCCCACTCCCCATAAATTGGGTAAAGAACGGTATTCTGATTCCCAATGCCCTCAATTAGTTCTAGTCGTAGTACACCGAGTTTCGTCCAATTTACGATATATATGAAAATAGACCATAGCGCATAAAGGATGAGCGTGTATTTATTAATGATCCGATTCATCCATTTCGCTTCTTCTTTGGTTAAGTGTTTGAGTGTGATATACCCCACATACAAAAATGCCACTGGAAGCATGATAGAGCCAATCCGAAATAGTTTAAACAGAAAAAAAATCAATTCTGACTGGATGACATCGTTGCTATACAACACACTGACATCTAACTGCCATATACACATGAAAATCATGAAAATGACCATGGCATTGGTTAGTTTCGTTTTGAATAGCATTTTACAAGACATTCCTAAGAACAGAGGTACAAAGGACATGGCCGCCATCAGTATAAAATTCATAAAAGAACCTACTTTCGATATCACAATGGTTTAATCGTATCTGATAAATTCTAAAGATGTTGATTGCGATATCTCGTACATTCCTGAAAAAAAGACCTACAACATGAATGTTGTAAGCCAACTTTGAGCATTATAGCACATCTCTTTGAAGCGTGGAATAGCAGTTTAGTTAACCTTTCATTCCTAATTTAGCTAGATTGTTATAGCTAATCTCCAAGCTTTCGAAGGGATTACGGTCATAACAGTCATCCTGCTCTACCGCTGCCCACTCTACCCCAATTTCCTCGCAAGCTTGAATAATACCTTTGAAATTCATGTTTCCTTCACCGATCTCGGCAAAACGTTGCTTGCGATCATGGGTAATCATCATATCTTTGAAATGCACGACTTTCATTCGTCCATCTACTTTGCGGATCCACTCGATAGGATCTGCGCCGCCTGCTTGCACCCAATAGACATCTAATTCAAAATCCACAGCTTGTGGATCGGACTCTTCCAATAAAATATCCATGCCTGTTTTACCATCATATTTGGCAAATTCGAAATCATGATTATGATAAATGAACTGTAAACCTGCACTGTTCAACTGTCTGCCAAATTCAGAGGCTTGCTTGGCAAATGTAGCATAACCTTGTCTATTTTCCCGAAATTCCGTAGGTAAACCGCCTAACCCGACGTATTTGCAATCCCATGCCAAATGTTTCTCAATAACGGAATCCATATCATTTAATAAATCATTGTAACCGATGTGAGTTGCACAAATGGTCAGGCCAGCCTGATCCGTAAGCGCTTTAAATTCATGAATACCGATAGGACCAACACCTGATGCCTGTACGGAATTGTACCCCATTTGCTTCACTTTCTTCAAACTCTCACTAATGGCCTCTGGTGTTTGCAGAAAACTTCTAAGCGTATACAGTTGTGTTGCGATTTTCATTTCTCTCACTCCATTCAACAAATTTAGTTCTATTCATATATATCATGGAATGGGAGGAAGGGCTATATAAATCTATTAACTTATTTAAACTTACATGTTCCTACGGTACTGCCCTCCTACTTCATATAACGTTGCTGTGATCTGTCCTAGCGAAGCAACTTTAACCGTTTCCATTAGTTCTTCGAAAAGGTTCCCCTGATTACATGCAGCTAGCTTTAAACGTTCTAGTGCTTCCGGGCAGGACGATTGGTGTTGCTCCTTGAAAGCTTGCAATCCGAGAATTTGCGACTCTTTCTCTTCAACCGTTGAACGAGCGAGTTCAATTTCAACTGCTGAATTATCGACATGAGGTTTCACGAATGTGTTGACACCAATAATCGGCAGCTCTCCTGAATGCTTCTTGTGTTCATAGGTGAGCGACTCATCTTGGATTTTACCACGTTGATATTGTGTTTCCATGGCACCTAGCACACCGCCACGAGCATGAATGCGCTCAAATTCAGCCAAAACGGCTTCCTCCACGAGTTCGGTCAAATCTTCTACAAGATAGGCACCTTGTAACGGATTCTCATTTTTCGTTAATCCAAATTCCTTATTGATGATCAATTGGATCGCCATGGCTCTGCGGACTGAATTCTCAGTAGGCGTCGTAATCGCTTCATCATAAGCGTTCGTATGCAAAGAGTTGCAATTATCATAGATAGCAATGAGTGCCTGCAGACTTGTTCGTATATCATTAAAATCCATTTCTTGCGCATGTAAAGAGCGTCCAGATGTTTGAATATGATATTTCAGTTTTTGACTTCTTTCATTGCCGCCATAACGATGTCGAACGACAGTTGACCATATGCGACGCGCGACTCTCCCCATGACCGTATATTCAGGATCAAGACCATTACTGAAAAAATAAGAGAGATTCGGCGCAAAATCGTCAATCCGCATGCCACGACTCAGATAATATTCCAAGTAGGTAAATCCATTGGCCAACGTAAAAGCTAACTGCGTGATAGGGTTCGCCCCTGCTTCCGCAATATGATAGCCGCTTATACTTACGGAGTAGTAGTTGCGCACATGATGATCAATGAAATATTGCTGCATGTCACCCATCATTTTCAAGGCAAATTCAGTTGAAAACAGGCATGTGTTCTGTCCTTGGTCTTCTTTCAAAATATCGGCCTGAACTGTACCCCGAACCGTTTGGAGTGTCCGCGTTTTTATTTGCGCATATTCCTCGTCACTTGGTTGACTACCCTTATGTTGAACAAACTTCTCCACTTGCTGCTGAATCGCCGTATTCAAGAACATGGCCAGAATCATTGGAGCCGGCCCATTAATGGTCATCGATACGCTTGTAGTGGGATGGCACAAATCGAATCCATTGAACAGCTTTTGCATATCCGGTAACGTACATACATTTACACCACTGTTTCCGATTTTCCCATAAATATCAGGGCGGTAGTCCGGATCTTGGCCATATAAAGTTACACTGTCAAAAGCCGTTGATAATCGTTTCGCCTCATCATTTTGGCACAAATAGTGGAAGCGACGGTTGGTGCGCTCAGGCGTACCTTCACCGGCAAATTGGCGTTTTGGATCCTCACTCGTCCGTTTAAAAGGAAATACACCAGCCGTATAGGGAAAGTGGCCTGGTAGATTTTCCAGCAACAGCCATCGAAGAATATCCCCCTCATCTGCGAACCGAGGTAAACTAATTTTTGGAATCTTCGTTCCTGAGAGTGATTCGGTGTACATCGCTGTTTTCAGCTCTCGGTCGCCAACTTTGCTGATTAGTTCATCTTGCTGATAGGTTTGTCGAACTTGCGGCCATTCTTGAAGCAGCTTTCTGCAAGCGGGATCCATCAGGGTTGTATAATGAGTAATGCGTTCCTGCAGCATGGTCATGACCATTTGTGAATCCTGTTCATTTCCCATGTGATCGGACATTAGTATGTCTTTCGTTCCACGCAGCTGGTAGAGCTTTCGCGCTACTTTCGCCTGCTCATCTGTGAACTTTCTATATTGTCGGACCGTTTGCACAATCTCGCTGAGATAACCGGTGCGGTCTGGCGGTATGATTACATTTTGCGTAGTAACAGGCTGTCTATTCGTAATTTCGGACACTGGCCAATCGCCGCCTGTTTTGTCCGAAATGAGCTTCATGACTTTGGCAAATAACACATGGGTACCAGGATCGTTAAATTGACTAGCAATCGTACCGAATACAGGCAGCTCCTGGACTGGTGTATGAAATAAACCATGGCTGCGCTGAAATTGTTTGCGTACATCGCGCAAAGCATCCTCCGAGCCGCGACGTTCGAACTTATTAATGACGATGATATCTGCGAAGTCAATCATGTCTATTTTTTCCAACTGCGTTGCGGCGCCAAATTCACTCGTCATCACATAGAGAGACACATCGCATAGCTCTACGATTGCTGAATCACCTTGCCCAATGCCGCTCGTTTCCACCATCACCAGATGGTAGCCAGCAGCCTGGAGGACTTGTATGGCTTCTTTCGTAGCTAGGCTTAATTCCGACTTGGCTCCCCGAGTTGCTAAGCTGCGCATATAGACCCGAGAGCTGTTGATGGCATTCATACGGATTCGATCACCAAGAAGGGCGCCGCCCGTTTTCATTTTCGAAGGATCAATCGAGATGATCGCAATGCTTCTATCCGGGTATTGCTGCAGATAGCGCCTTACCAGCTCATCGGTTAATGTACTTTTGCCTGCTCCACCTGTCCCCGTAATCCCAATAACCGGTGCCATAGCGGCTGACGTTTGTAGATTTTGTAAAATAGGTAACAATGCAGCCATTTCTCCGTTTCCAGTTGCTTTTTCAGCAGCCGTAATCGCACTGGCAATAACTGCCCATAAACGTTCTATGGGTAAAGGGAGTTCCTTTGGAAGAATCCTTGGTGTTGGCTTGTCTACTGCTTGAATCATGTAATTGATCATGCCTTGTAGTCCCATTTCCCGCCCATCGTCTGGTGAAAAAATTTTAGCTATCCCATACTGCTCTAAGAATTGGATCTCAGAAGGAACGATGACACCACCGCCACCGGCAAAAATTTGAATATGGTCAGCACCCTTTTGCTGAAGAAGATCATACATATAAGTCAAATATTCAATATGTCCGCCCTGATAAGTGCTAATTGCGATCCCTTGCACATCTTCTTGAATCGCAGCATGGACAACCTCATCAACAGATCGATTATGACCTAGATGAATCACTTCAACGCCCGATGCTTGCAAAATCCTTCGTATAATATGAATGGTAGCATCATGCCCATCAAACAAAGCCGCCGCCGTAACGAACCTTACTGGATTCTTGGGCCGATAGACTTGTGTGTTCACAGGTAACCCACCTTCTCACCATGACGTCGTAGTAGCATGCAGATATTACGTTTTATCCGATTTCTATGCAGTTTAACTTCGATTCATGTGCATACTTACTACCACGGGCAAGCAAATCTCTTGTTCGTTCTAGGGCATTTTTCCAGGCTTCCACTCATAAGCTGTTAATTGAACCACGTAACCATTCTTCATGAGGCGGGTGAACATAATGTCCAAGCATGACGATCATGGTGCGAAATATTTTGAAAATATGCTGAATATCATTGATGTCGGTGTTCATCTGATTGATAACAAGGGAATCACTATATTTTATAATGAAAAGATGGCTGAAACGGACGGTTTTAAACGTGAACAAGTTGTTGGGAAGAACGTCTTTGACCTCTTTCCCTCCCTCACGAATGAAACGAGTACTTTTATGAAAGTACTGCAAACAGGCGTTGAAATAAGGGAAAAAATTCAAACATACGTGAGTGTAACGGGGAAACGGATCACAACCATTAACAGCACATATCCGATTATCGAGAACGAAGAAATCATTGGTGCCTTAGAAGTGGCCAAGGATATCACGAGCATTGTTCATTTGCATGATCAAATCCTAGATCTCAGGCATCAAATTTACGAATCACCGTCCAAAGATAAGAAAAGTACTAGTTCTGCTCGCTACCATTTCAGTGACTTAATCGGCGTAAGTGACTCCTTCCAGCAAACCATTGCTTTTGCCAAAAAAGCATCCCGTACGAGCTCACCTGTACTGTTGTCGGGACCTACTGGCACGGGGAAGGAATTGTTCGCTCAGAGCATACACAATGCTGGTGTCCGTCGCAGCAAACTGTTTATTGCTCAGAACTGTGCCGCAGTTCCGAATGAACTGATGGAAGGTATTATGTTCGGAACAGCTAGAGGCGCATTTACTGGCGCTATCGATCGAGCGGGATTATTTGAGCAAGCGAATGGTGGCACACTTTTCCTCGATGAGTTGAATAGTCTTGATTTATTCCTGCAAGCCAAATTATTGCGTGTTCTGCAAGATGGGCTCGTTCGTAGGGTTGGTGGAAGTCATGAACAACAAGTTGATGTCCGAATCATCACTGCCATGAATATTGATCCCAAAGAGGCGTTATCCAAGGGATTACTGAGAAGTGATCTTTATTATCGGCTCAATGTCGTCAATTTGCAGCTCCCCCCACTCCTGCATAGAAAAGATGACATCCCACTGCTCACTTCACATTTTATTGAGAAATTTAATCAGCTATTTGGCATGAAAATAAGTGGTATTTCCCCATCCGCTTTGGCTTGCTTAATGAACTATCATTGGCCCGGCAACATACGGGAACTTAGTCATGCCATCGAGTCCACCTACAATATGATGGAACTGGAATGTGAATGGATTGAAGAAGGTCACCTCCCGGCATACCTCATGGGAAATCCTAGCTTAACTCCAACGCTTTCCCTTCCTGCCACGATGTGGCGTAATGAACCTGAGGCTATTGCTACAGGTCGCTTAACGGATAAAGTGAAGCAAATGGAAAAAGAGACCATTGCGGATGCACTAGCTTTTCATCAATACAACATCACACTCACCGCGCAAGCACTAGGTATTAAACGTCAAGCCTTACAGTATAAATTGAACCGCTATGGTATTGTGAGAAAGCCTTAAATGGGAATCTCAATACGAGGAATCTACTAGATTGCAAAAAATAATATGAAGAATTTACAATTCTCCCAATCTTCTTCAAAAAAAATGCAAAACGACAACGATTTTCGAGCAACATCACTCCTCAAATCCTTTACGATATTAAAAAGGATTCATAGAGTTACTAGATACTCTTGAAATCCATTCGTTAAAGGAGGAAGTAACGTGGCAACCAAAGTAATCAGTGATGAAGAATTGATGCTTCTGTTATCCCCCATTTGCCAAACCACTGCCAACGAATTACAAGAGAAACCAAAACTTACAATGAAATTATTATATGAACTTATTAAAAAACTCAAAGAAGAAAATATGATCCTCACAGATCGTTTAACTGAATATGAACAAAAAATCGATGTGCTGCTTGAAAGCAAACGAGAGGTTGCTGCCAGCCTAGCGTTGCCGCTTCTGGAAGAGCGTGGCACGGCAATTGAGATTAGCTCTCAACCAATTACTCTTACACCGTCGAGTTATCTCGTTCCTCGCTCCATACGTCATCCAGAGAAGAAGAAAACACCCATGTGGTTCTTATTCGTAAAGTCGTCTGTTCGTTTTCTGTTTCGTCGACGGAAGGGGTATCTTTTTTAGACGTGTTGTAATAAAAGCAGTGAACTCAAGTCAATTGGCTTGAGTTTTTTTTCATTTTCCACTTGTTTCGTGGAAAGTTGGCATCCTTTTTGCATCTTCTATATGTGAGAAGATATCCATGTTGGAGGTGCAATAATGGAACAACGACGTGACTGGAAGCAAATTGCATTATGGCAGAACGTAACAGATGAACAATGGAATGATTGGCTTTGGCAGCTGACGCATACCATTCGCACATTAGATGATTTGAAAAAAGTAGTAAATCTAACCCCTGAGGAAGAAGAAGGCGTACGCATTTCCACGCAAACAATTCCTTTAAATATTACGCCTTACTACGCCTCTTTGATGAATCCCAATGATCCGCGATGCCCGATTCGCATGCAATCCGTCCCTATTTCCGCTGAATTATTGAAAACCAAATACGATCTTGAGGATCCGCTTTTTGAGGATGAAGATTCCCCTACTCCAGGACTTACCCATCGCTACCCTGATCGGGTGCTATTCTTGGTAACGAATCAATGTTCGATGTACTGCAGATACTGCACGCGCCGCCGCTTCTCCGGTCAGGTGGGGATGGGTGTTCCCAAGAAGCAATTGGATGATGCGATCGCTTATATTCGCAATACGCCAGAAGTCAGGGATGTTCTGCTCTCAGGCGGGGACGGATTGTTAATTAATGACAATATTTTGGAGTATATTTTGAAAAATTTGCGGGCGATTCCCCATGTAGAAATCATTCGAATCGGCACTCGCGCTCCGGTTGTATTCCCGCAACGAATTACGGAAAACTTGTGCAACATTATTAAGAAATATCACCCTGTTTGGTTGAATACGCATTTTAATCATCCTTTGGAAATTACGGAAGAAGCTAAAAAATCCTGCGAAATGCTAGCCAACGCCGGCGTTCCGCTAGGCAATCAATCCGTGATCTTAGCTGGTATCAATGACAGCACCTATATCATGAAGAAACTTATGCATGATTTGGTCAAAATCCGTGTGCGCCCCTACTACATCTACCAATGTGATTTGTCCGAAGGTATCGGTCATTTCCGAGCTCCGGTTTCGAAGGGCCTTGAAATTATTGAAGCCCTCCGCGGCCATACTTCTGGATATGCTGTGCCTACGTTTGTTGTTGATGCGCCAGGCGGCGGCGGTAAAATTGCGCTTCAACCAAACTATCTAATCTCTCAGAGTCAAGATAAGGTTATCCTGCGCAATTATGAAGGCGTCATCGTCGGCTACCCCGAGCCGAAAAACTACGTACCCGGCCGGGCCGACGAATATTTCAATGAAATGTACGGCATCCAAAAACAGCCAGAAAGCACAGGCATTATCGCACTCATGAAAGATGAAAAATTCAACTTAGTGCCAGAAAATTTGCGCCGAATCGGTCGAAGGAAGACGTATCAAGAAACACCTGAGCACATGTCACTCAAGGATCGACGGCCAATGAGAGATGAAATGAAAGACAAATTAATAAAAGCACAGCATAAAGAGAAGATTGGGAGTGCGGCGGAGATTCCTGTGGAGTAGCTGGGGGGTTGGTGGTTTTCGCTCGGGAGGGACGGAGATACTCGAATTTTTCGAGTATCTCCTCCCTTTTGGACCGGACGAGTCCGAGTTACTCGAATTTATCGAGTATCTCTTCGATTTTCGCTCTGGCACGGCCGAGATACTCGAATTTTTCGAGTATCTCTTCGGTTTTCGCTCTGGTGCGGCCGAAATACTCGAATTTTTCGAGTATCTCTTCCCTTTTCGCTCTGGCGCGACCGAGTTACTCGAATTTTTCGAGTATCTCCTCCCTTTTCTCCCTGCGCGCGGTCGAGATACCCGCTAGCGCCCCAAAGCTGCTGCCCACTTCTCCAGCAGCCACTACAAAGAAGCTAAGCACGACACGCTTAGCTTCTTTGTCATTCACTTTTTAAAACAAATCAATTTCATCTCCGTCAACTCACGTATCGCATACTTGACGCCCTCGCGCCCAGTACCGCTCTCTTTCACACCTCCATACGGCATATGGTCCACACGGAAAGTGGGAATGTCGTTGATCATGACACCGCCTACCTCTAACGCTTCAGCTGCTACGAGCGCCGTGCGGATATTTTCCGTGTAAATGCCTGCCTGGAGGCCATATTTGGAGTCGTTAACCAAACGTATTGCTTCTGCGATCGACGAAACTCGATTAATCATGACGATCGGAGCAAATACTTCTTGGCATGATACGCTAGCGGAAGAAGCAACGTTAAGCAGCACAGTCGGGTGAACGATATTCCCCTCTCTCTTGTTACCCATCGCGACAATCGCGCCTAATTGCTCCGCTTCTGCGATCCATTGCATCGCGCGTTCCGCGTCACGAGATCCGATTAATGCTGATACATCCGTGCCTTCATCCAAAGGATCTCCTAGCTGAAGTGTCTCCGTCTGTTTCACGAATTTGCGGACAAATTCATCGAATAACTGGTCATGCACATAAATCCGCTGTAGCGAGATGCATACCTGCCCTGCATAGGAAAATGCCCCAGTAACCGCCCTTGCGATCATCGCATCTACATCAACACCTTGGTCCACAATGAGCGCTGAATTGGAGCCTAATTCTAAAATGACCTTTTTCAACCCCGCCTTATTGCGGATGGTGATCCCAACTTCAGGACTTCCCGTAAAGGTGACAGCCTTGATTCTTTTATCCGTAACCAGTAAGTCGCCAATCACACTTCCACTGCCAGTTACCACATTTAAAGCGCCTGCAGGAAGTCCCGCCTGTTGCATAAGCTCCGTCAAAAACAAGACAGATAACGGCGTTTGGCCTGCCGGCTTCAATACAAGTGTATTACCAGCGGCGATAGCTGGCCCTACTTTATGCGCAACCAAATTCATCGGAAAGTTAAACGGTGTAATCGCCGCTACGACCCCCAAAGGCTGATGAATCGTGTACGCAACACGACCTTCCCCACCAGGTGCCGCATCCATCGGAATCGTTTCACCCTGAATTCGCTTGGCTTCTTCTGCGGCGAATTGGTAAGTCGAAATTGTCCGATCTACCTCTATTCTCGCAGTTGTAATCGGCTTAGCTGCTTCTAGCGCGATTAATCGAGCACATGCTTCCTTATTCTCTCGGATCAAAGCTGCCAGCTTCTCCAAAATTGTTGCCCTCTGATGCGCCGACATCGCTGCCATTACTGGCTTAGCTCGTTCTGCAGCTGCTATGGCTAGCTCAACTTCGGCTGTGCCTGCATAACCGATTTCAGCAATTTGTTCACCGCTGTAAGGTGAGAATAAGGGACGATACGCACTCGCTTCCACCCATGCTCCATCGATAAATAGCTGCTTCCTCATTCTGATCTCCTCCTTGCACATACGTTCAAGAAGATTGATTATAGCATGTCTTTACAGCCTGCTCTAGGACAACTAATGCCTCAGCGAGCTGTTCATCCGTTATGACCAACGGACTTAGGATTCGTATCACATTACCGTAAAGACCAGCACTCATCACAATGACACCTTGTTGATGCGCTTCCTGCAAAATCCGCGTCGTCAGCTCTTTATCCGGCTTCCTGGATGCCTGATCCTTGACGATCTCTATCGCGCTCATCGCACCTAACGTACGCACTTCCCCAATGCAATCTACTTCGTCCTGCAGACGTAAGAAACGCGTACGAACAGCAGCCCCAATGACAATCGCTCTTTCTGCAAGCCGTTCCTCCACGAGCATATCAATCACTTGTAAAGCCGCCACGCACCCAAGCGGGCTGCCACCATAGGTGCCGCCAATTTCTCCGATGCCAGGTGCGTCCATAATTTCCGCCCGTCCGGTAACGGCACTTATCGGAAGTCCAGCAGCAATCGATTTCGACATGGTCATTAAATCCGGTACAACGCCAAAGTGTTCCATAGCAAAGTTTTTCCCTGTCCGTCCGAACCCCGTTTGCACTTCGTCAGCAATCAAGAGGATCCCGTATTTCTCGCAGATTCCCTTCACACCCTGTACAAACTTAGCGGTAGGGATCACAAAACCACCTTCCCCTTGAACCGGTTCCATGATGATCGCAGCAACATCTTCTCCTGGCACCTCGACCAGAAAAAAATCTTCGAATTTTTGTAAAAGTTGCTCATCTACTTCATCTTGCGATAATCCCGATGGAGCACGATAGTAGTATGGATAAGGCATTTTGTACGTATCCGGTGCAAAAGGACCGAAGCCATTCTTATACGGCTTTACCTTACTAGTTAAAGACATCGCCATATAGGTTCTGCCATGGAAGGCACGTTCGAAAGAAATCACGGCTCTTCGCCCCGTGTATTTACGAGCGATTTTCACCGCGTTCTCTACCGCCTCCGCACCGCTGTTTAAGAAGAATGTTTTCTTCGGATGATCCCCTGGTGTCAACGCATTGAGTTTTTCAGCCAATGCTACATAAGGTTCGTACATCATCACATGAAAGCAAGGATGCAGATAAAGATCCAATTGCGCCTTCAGTGCCTCCACCACTTTAGGTGGACAATGGCCAACATTTAAGGAGCCAATCGCACCTGCCAAATCAATGAACGTATTCCCATCAACATCCGTCAGGAGTGCCCCTTCCCCTTTGGCCGCAAATGTCGTCATTGTATGAAAAGGTCCTCTCGGAATACTCGCTAAACGGCGTTCCAATAGCTGTTGAGCCTGTGGCCCCGGAATCGCTGTTTTCATCTCAATATACGTCGTCTGTCTCGTATTTTGATCCATTCCTTATTCCTCCAAACCACACCAATGAATTAATGTCAATGCGATAATCTCAGCCGCTTCGAACACATCATCCAACACGATGTGCTCATTCGGATAATGGGCAACTTGTGTGATGCCTGGTCCAAAAACGATACATGGCGTCTCACCAACCTGCGTGAGTAAACCACCGTCCGTGCCCCAAGGCGACGCTTCAATTGTGGGCTCATTTTGTTTAACCACGCGGTATTGCTGCATAATTACCTTCATCAAGTCATGCTCAGGATCAACACTGCCAGGAACCCATTGTGCCCCGAACCATTCCACGCGAGGCGGATGCGATTCGAACCATGTGTCTTTCCTTGTTATTCCCGCCATCCACTCGCTCATTTCCACTTTTGCGGCTTCTAAAGTTTCCTCCGGCGCAACCCCCATGCGACCCTCTAGCTTGACAGTATCAGAAACAGACGAAGGCCAATTCCCACCTTGAATGACACCGATATTAATCGGGATCGGAATGGGATTATTGGCATACAAGGGATCTACAATTCGGGCATTTCTAAGCTCCTCGAGCTCGCGTATGTGCTGGATCACGGTCACACTTTTCTCAATGGCACTCACACCTTCATACCTCGTACCTCCGTGAGCCGATCGACCTTTGACCTCAATACGAAACCACATAGAGCCTTGCTGTTTCGGGAATATCCGTAAATTGGTAGGCTCGGGAATGAGCGCCGCGTCCGCCCGGTAACCTTTGACAATAGCCGCTAGTGTTCCCGCTCCACCACTTTCTTCTTCAATGACACTTTCGAAAATCACATTGCCTTTCAATTTCAATCCTAGCCCTTGAATCGCCTCAACAGCCATAAGAAGCGAAGCCGTGCCACCTTTCATATCCGTAGCCCCACGTCCATACAATTTCCCATCTATGACACGGCCACTGAATGGGTCATCCTGCCATTGTTCACGATTCCCTTCTGGAACGACATCCATGTGTCCATTCAACAGCAAGGAACGACCGCCTCCCGACCCTTTTAAAACACCAACCACATTCGGACTGCCTATAAATTCACTACGTGGGGAACAGAAATAGGGATGGCTCCGAAGTGCATCACCGTCAGGCTCCCAGACCTCAACATCGAGCGCTAACTCTCGCAATTTCTCAGCAATAAAAAGTTGAGCCTCCTGCTCATGACCTTGTGTGCTTGCCATTTTAACTAGCTTCTGCAGAAAAGATGTACCAGCTTCTCGATGCTGACAGATCCAATCATGAATGGATGTGTGTAGTTCTGTATGCTCGTTTGACAAGGGAAACTCCTCCTTCCACACATGACACAAAACGTCCTACCCACCATTTATGGGATATAGGAAATAGAACTAGGGATGAGTAAAGCAGCCTCCGTATGGCGGATAACGTCTTCAATCGTATAAGGCAGCATGATCTCTCTCAAAACCAGCCCCCCCTCTGTAACCTCCATCACGGCCATTTCCGTAAAAATCAATTTCACACAGGCTACAGCCGTAAGTGGTAAGTCACATTGTTTTTTAACTTTAGACTCTCCCTGCCGGTTTACATGGTTCATCAGGACGATAACTTTTTTGGCTTTTTGCGCAAGCTCCATTGCCCCACCGATACCCGCCACTCGTTTCCCAGGGACGATCCAGTTAGCCAAATCCCCACGTTCACTCACTTCGAGCGCCCCAAGTATCGTAATGTCGATACAACCTCTGCGAATCATGGCAAAAGCAATCGCGCTATCGCAGTAAGAAGCTCCACTTGTTATTGTCATGGGATATCCGCCTGCGTTACACAGAAAAGCATCTTCCTCACCGGGAATCGGCGCACCACCTGCCCCCAGAATGCCATTCTCCGCATGAAAAACAACGTGAATGTCATCAGGGACATAATCCGCAACCATGGTTGGGATGCCGATGCCTAGATTAACAGCCATGCCACTCTTTAGCTCTTGCGCAGCCCGCTTTGCTATCCGCTCGCGGATTTCTTTTCCCATACCCATTCCCAAGTCACCCCCCTGCTTAAAATCACCATATCCACGAAAATGCCTGGCGTGACAATACTTTCGGGGTCCAGCTCACCTAAGGGAACGATTTCATCGACTTCCGCAATCGTTATCTTCCCGGCCATCGCGACGAGTGGATTCAGATTTCTGCCGCTTTTATCATAGATGAGGTTCCCGTAAGTATCTGCTTTCTTGGCATGCACAATGGCAACATCTGCCGTAAGGGCTGGCTCGACTAAATACGTTTTGCCATCTATGGATACGGTTTCCTTACCCTGTTCCATGATCGTGCCAACGCCGACATCTACTAAGATCCCGCCAAGGCCTACGCCGCCAGCTCGAATCTTCTCACATAACGTACCTTGCGGGTAGAAAACCACTTCCATAGTGCCCTGTTCCATCATCTGACCAGCGTTAGGATTCGACCCAATGTGCGAAGCAATCACTTTCTTCACACATCCTGCTGTGACTAATCGGCCAATGCCGATATGAGGGAATCCAGTGTCATTTCCTATGATCGTTAGATCTTTGACGTCCTTCTGCAAAATACCCTCGATTAACGATGGCGGTGTGCCAATGCCGCCGAACCCGCCAAACATCAACGTACAGCCATCCGTAATCGTTTGAAGCGCTTCTTCCAGCGTCTTTACTTTGCTCGTCGTACCCGCAGGTGAGCTATCATTAGCTGCCATCATATCTCCTCCAATGCAGATGGGGTAATCTCTGCAATGATTTCTCGAATAGATGTCTCCAATATCCCCACCAGCTGGTCGATTTCTTCCTCCGTAATGACCAATGGCGGGGCGATGATAATCGCATCCCCTTCTCCATCTACCGCACCTGCGGCCGGATAAACGAGCAGCCCTTTCTGAAAGGCTCTCTCAATGATCTGAGAGGTGACACCTAAATCAAATGGGAAAGGTCGCTTCGTTGTTTGATCGGCAACAAATTCGATGGCTACCAACATACCTTGGCCCCTCACATCACCGATGCTCGGGATGCCATTTGCCATTTGCTGCAATTGGCCCATCAAATATTGTCCTTTGCTATCTGCAGCACTGAGCAACTGATGCTTCTCGATATAACTAAGTACCGCCAACGAAACAGCTGCCGATTGCGGATTGGCACTATATGTGTGGCCAGACATAATACTTTTGGAACCCTTCAAAATAGGCTCCATCACCCGATCTTTTACTAAAGTAGCTGCTATCGGTGTATAACCTGCGCTCATACCTTTCCCTAAAGCAATCAGATCGGGTTCAACGCCGAAATGCTCCATTGCGAACATAGCCCCTGTTCGAGCTATACCCGTCATGACCTCATCCGCGATGAATAAGATGTCATTCTGTTCGCAGATCGCTTTTATTCTTTGGAAATAGCCTTCTGGCGGAACAATAGCTCCCCCAGCGGCTCCGATGATCGGTTCTGCAATGAAAGCCGCAATATGCTCGGAACCAATTCGCTTGATCGCCGTTGCCAAATCATCTGCGCACGCTAATTGGCATTTCGGAGAAGTTTTACCCAGTGGACAGCGATAGCAGTAAGGTGGAGCAACGACTGGAAAGTCTTCTAACAAAGGGATGAAACGTCTTCTACGTAGCACATGCCCTGACATTGAAAGCGCACCCAACGTAATGCCATGATAGCTCATTCTCCTAGATATCACTTTATTCTTGCCAAGTCTTCCTTGCTCTTGCCAATGCTGTATGGCAATCTTCATGGCGGTTTCAGTCGCTTCCGATCCACTGTTCACGAAGAAGCTCCAGTAATCGTTACCGGGAGCTAAGTCGCTTAGCTTCTCTGCCAGCTTTTCGGCGGGTTCGCTTGTAAATTGCGATCGATAAACAAAAGAGACTTTGTTTGCTTGCTCAAGCATGGCATCAACAATATCTGGAACACCGTGCCCGATTCCAGCAGTCACAGCTCCCGAGCAACCGTCTATATAAGCTTTACCTTGATCATCGTACAGGAAGACGCCTTTTCCATAGGCTATGGTGGGATAATGGTGATCTAAAACCGGCTTAATAACATGCTCCCGCTTCATAACGCACCTCCCACTGGTTCACTACGTTAGGTATTATTTAAGAAACATATTCTTGACGCGTGGAGCCTTCATCAGATCTTCATAACGAAATGCTGTTCCTAGTGCCGAAACATCATGCCAATAGAGTGTCTCTTCAATCTGCTGCGCGGTACTTTCTAAAACGTAAGTACGACAGTTGGTACACGTAATCGCAGGGACCTCCAAGATCTGAACGGCTAATCTGCCATCTGGCATGATCCAGTAGCAATCTTTTACACTTTCTCGAATGTCATCTCTTTCACACCACATGCAATTCATATGCATCCATCCTCCATCATATGGTATAGAACATTCTCACAACGCTCTGTTACTCATGCAAAATAGATGCCAACTTTTTGAAAATGGGTATATGCACGCCTATTCTTGAGAATGTATAGGAAAAGCTGCCAGACTTTTGGCAGTTGCTAATTTTTTTGCAGCATAATGAGGAAGTAAGGGGGATGCTAGATGCCAAATGAGCTGCCAACCTATACGAATCATGTTGTTACGGGTACGGATTATTCGATCATGTGTTGTCTGGATAAGCGGAATAAACGATTACGGGTGGATGATTATAAGGGGAATATCGATGCCATGACTTTGCGAATCCTCGAACTCGCTAAATCCCATGCTTTAACTAAAATATTTATCAAATCACACGAGAATGACTGGCAATCTTTTTTATCCAAAGGCTGGATGCTGGAGGGTATTTATAAAGGATATTTCAACGGAAACGATGCTTACTGCATGGCATTCTATGATGATCTGGAACGCAGAACCAGCGATTATTGGCTTGACGAAGATCATATTCTTAAGCAGGTACACACACTCCCTCTCAAGCCTGATCGTCCCATAGTGCAGGCTCCGTTGACACTGCGGATGGCTGAGGTCCAGGATGCTGAGCAGCTCGCCCAGTTATACAGTCACATTTTCCAGACCTACCCTACCCCGATGAATGAACCGAGTTATGTGGAGAAAACCATGCAGGAGGGCACGATTTATTATCTCGTCGAAGATCAAAACCAATTAATTAGTGCTGCTTCTGCTGAGATAAATGCGGTATATGCCAATGCGGAAATGACAGACTGTGCCACGCTGCCCGCTTACCGGAATCAAGGACTTATGCGACTCCTTATGCATGCATTAGAAGAAGAATTGATCAGTCGCCATATTACTTGTGCCTATTCGTTATCGAGGGCGCTTTCCTTCGGAATGAATGCCGTATTTTACCAAATGGGCTATCGCTATTATGGTCGACTTACGAAAAATTGCGATATTTTTGATAAATATGAAGATATGAACTTATGGGTCAAGACATTAACATGATCCCCTTTCTCCTTGTATTTCAACTATATGCGTTTCCTTCGCACAGAAGAAGAAATCCCAAGCTCTTCTCTATATTTGGCTATCGTCCTACGAGATAGTTGGAACCCCTCCTGCTTCATAAGATCTGCCAACTTTTGATCCGAAAAGGGCTTACGCGGGTTTTCGCTGTTGATCCATTCCTTGATTTTCAGTTTCATACGTTCCGATGAGGCGGAATCGCCCCTATCCATTTGCAGTCCAGATGGAAAAAAATATTTTAGTTCAAAGATCCCCCATGGTGTTTGAGCGTACTTCCCAGCCGTAGCGCGACTGACTGTTGATTCATGTATCCCCAACTTATCCGCAATCTGCTTTAATGTCATTGGCTTTAGATGTGGACTCCCCTTCCAGAAAAAATCGGCCTGCTCCTCCACAATGGCTTGTGTTACTCGGTATATGGTTTTACGTCTTTGCTCTAAACACTTCAAAAAGAACTTCGCCGCATGTAATTTATGGGATAGAAATTTGGCTGCTTCGTTGTACTCCGTGTTCTCTTGGACCATTCGCTCGTAATAACCATTCACCGAAAGTCGCGATGATGTTGCTTGATGCAGCAACACAATAAGCTGTTCACCTGCCTTCTCGATGATCACTTCAGGAATGATATAGGGAACAGCCTCTATATGAAAAGCTCCACCAGGCCTCGGATTCAATCCTTTGATGACATCGATCGCCGCCTGAATTTCCTGTGGAGCTACTTGCAGATTCGCTGCTAATTTCGAAACACGATAATCAGCAATTTCTTTGAGATGACTTCGAATTAACAGAGACACTAAGGGAAAACAATCAGAAAGAGATTGCACCTGAAGGAGCAGACACTCCTGTAAATTCCTTGCTCCTATGCCGCGGGGCTCAAAACTTTGTAAAATACGCAAGGCATACTTGGCAGATGTCATATCCACCTTACATATTTCAGCTACTTCATCCAGCGTTGTTGCAAGGTAACCATTGGTGTCCAAATTTCCGATTAAGAAGGTAATTACTTTCCGAATGGTTTGCGGTATTTTTTTTATAAAGCTCAATTGTTCCTTCAAATGTCTTTCAAGGGATACTTCATTCGAAGCCGCATGTAGGTACGGGTCATAATTAGGATTAATCATCGCTGTTTTACGAAAAAACTTCGGCGAGACATTATGGATGTTATACGTATCCCAATCGTATGCGGCAATATCCAAGGCTGGGTTATCAACTAACTCCTGTTGGACAACTTCATGTAATTCTGGCGTTGAGAGTTTGAGAATCATAATTGCTTTTCGCAGCTGAGGGGTAATACGCAATTTGGCCGTTTGTTGTTGGAACATCCCGTATCCTTGGCGCATGTGCATCACCCCATTTCGTTGTTGTTTCTATATGTATTCAAGGTCAGCAGAATTTAACCAAAACTGTGTATATTGTCTTTGAATGCGGACATACTAATTTATGACGGTGAAGCAGTGGTGAGGTGTTGTGTCGCAGACAATTTACACAAGGGAAGTTGTTCTTGAATCCATATGGAGGCGAGGAGATGTGCCGCATACCACTTACTGTAGTTTCCATACTGCAATGATGTGATGAGGTAGTTACCAAGCGAAGTAAGGTTCAAAGCAAGAGTACCATCAATTCTACTCACCGTCGAAGAAGACTCCGAAAGGAGTCTTCTTTTTTTCCATATATAGGCGAACGAAGATACCACTAAATACGGACTAAAGGAAGCAGATTTTTTCGAATGATATAGGCATCATCAGAAAGTATGAGGTATATCAACATGAGAATTAGAACTGGTCTCCTTTTAGGAGCCAAAATGACTATAGTAAGCCTACTACTCCTTCATGGAACATCGGTACAAGCCGCTGAGTCCATACCTGCGCCGCCTACCGTGTATTTGGATGGGCATCCCCTTTCTTTTCAGACTCAACCCGTTATTGAAAATGGAAGTAGTCTTGTTCCCATGCGTGCGCTCTTTGAAGCAGAAGGAGCTACCATTACATGGGATGAGAATACACGAACAGTGACTGCTGTGAAAGCTGGCACGACCGTTACTTATCGCATCGGAGACATGTTCGCTACGAAAAATAAGGAACAGCTTGCGCTGCCCCTCCCTGGCAAAATTATCGATGGCTCTACCATGATACCATTGCGATTTATTAGTGAAACGTTAGGCAATCTTGTAAAATGGCACGATTACTCGCGCTCTATTACCATTTCATCCGTTCATAATTATGAAACTACGATTCAATATGGTGTTAACTTGCGTGACAAACCTGAAAAAGAAAACGATACCTCTGTTCTACGCATGCTTCCCAAAACAGACAAAATTCACGTTATTCGAGAAATCAACTCGAATTGGTTGGAAGTACAAACACAAGACGATACCATTGGCTTCATCTCTGCTGCCTCCATGTATACCGATTACACGAGTACGGGTCTAGCTGCGAAGCAAGCGGAGGCATTAATCACTTTCGGGTCCCAATTTCTAGGTACGCCTTATGAATTTGGTGCCAAGCCAGGTCAAACCCAAACGTTTGACTGCTCTTCATTCGTTCAATACGTATTTGATCATGTATTGTCGATTGATTTACCGCGGGTTTCCTACGACCAAGCGCTGCAAGGGAAGGAAGTCGCTTTGAACGACATTCGCAAAGGTGACCTTCTCTTTTTCACTGCTCGCGGTCTCGATATTGGTCATGTTGGGATTTATGCGGGAGATGGACGTATCCTTCAAACCTATTCGAAAGAGGATGGCGTTCACTTCACGGAATTCGATGAGAAGTGGAAGAAACGATTTGTCACAGCTAGGAGATTATTCTAAAACGGTGAGTAACGCAATCCAACTCTCTTTTAGTCCGACATTGTCGACTTAAAGTCGCTGTCCGCGCCGAAATTTCTTGATTAGTCCTAAAACACCCAACTAAATAAACTAAAACCACCCTCAGGGAAGGAAATTACCTATTTAGTTGGGCAGAATCTGACTATGGATCCTTTTTAGAGAGGAAGACGCCATTTAGTTCGGACATTCCGGACTAATCCAGATTCGTATGGGAGCTAGTGAAGTTGCACGTTCCTCACATATGACTTTGAGAATTCGAGTATCTCTCCTCTTCCAATTGTCAGGGTGCGACACGTGTTAATGTACTAAATCTTCTACTTCCATCATTAGATTAGGAAATTCATCCCGAAACAGCGTCCAATCCGCAAGCATCTCAGCATCCGTTAATAAGCAATTATCAAGGGAATCCACAATTTCAGTACGATTCATGTCAATCCCGATGAACACAACTCTGTTGATCCTATCCCCATAGGTGTCATCCCAAATGGCCTGTAATTTGAACTCTTCTTCTAGGACAGCTGCTCTCTCCTCTTCAGGTAGGGCTGCGACCCATAAGCCTGCAGGTCCGAAACGGATAGAAGCACCCGCTTGGCTGAGGTTTTGGGCATAGTTCGGACGAGATGCCAGCCACATCATGCCTTTGGCTCTGACGATCTCAGCTGGCCAATCTGACATCCATTGGTGTAATCTCGAAGGCTCGAATGGTCGATTCCTTTCATACACGAACGAGGAAATGCCGTATTCTTCTGTCTCTGGGGTGTGCTCCTCTTTTTCCAATTCTCGTAGCCAACCAGCGGATGTGCTCACTTCATCGAAGTTAAATAGCCCTGTGTGCATAATTTCAGCTGGTTCTACCTCTCCATGGATGGCGCGAATAAATTTGGCCCGCGGTTGTAAGGCCCGAAGAACACCTTCAAGTTCATCCAAATCGTCTGTTTCCAATCTATCACACTTGTTCAATATAAGAACATCACAGAATTCAATTTGATCAATCAACAAGTCAACAACATCCCTCGTGTCGTCTTCCCCTACAGCTTGACTTCGTTCCAGAAGTGTTTCTCCACTACTATAATCTGTCCAAAATCGGAAGGCATCTACCACCGTAACCATGGTGTCCAGTGTACAAAACTGGGTAAGATCAATGCCTTGTTCTTCGTCTTGATAGGTAAAAGTTTGCGCAACAGGCAACGGTTCACCCACGCCTGTCGATTCAATCAGAATATAATCAAATTTATTTTCCTTGGCAAGTCGCTCAACTTCTTTCAACAAGTCTTCTCGTAAGGTACAGCATATACAGCCATTCGACATTTCAATTAAAGTTTCATCCGTCCGAGTAAAACCGTTTCCTTCTCTGATGAGATCAGCGTCGATGTTAACTTCGCTTAAATCATTCACGATAACAGCTACTTTTAATCCAACCTGATTATGAAGAATATGGTTTAATATCGTTGTCTTGCCGGCACCCAAATAACCGCTTAAAACCGTGACAGGTATAGTTTGCATGAACAAATCTCCTTTTAATAGTAATTTTTACGAATACATTTTAAATAAAAAACAAACTCTCGTTTGTATCTCAACTTAGCTATTCATCTAATGCTTTCTTCAATGCGTGAAGGTTGTTCGTCATAACACCAATATAGTCTAAATTATTCTTTTTATCCTCCGCCGTTAATCCTTCAAGTGGATTCAGTACATCTGTTTTGGCGTTGATTTCTTTAGCAATTGTTGCAGCAACTTTTGGATCCACTAATGTTTCAAAGAAGATCGTTTTTACTTGTTTCTCCTTGGCAAATTGAATGATGTCAGTCATTTGGCCAGGTGATGGCTCTTCTTCAGGTGAAAGACCTGAAATGGGGATTTGCGTTAAGCCATACGCCTTCGCCAAATAGCCAAATGCCGCATGCTGAGTTACGAATTCTTTGTGCTTCACATTCGCAAGGGTTGACCGAAAAGCTTCATCTAGTGCTTTAAGCTTACCGATATACGCATCAGCATGCTCTCTATAATCAGCCTGATGAGCAGGATCGGCCTGTATCAAGCCTTGTGCAATCGCCTCTACTTCCTGTTGGGCTAGAGTTGGATCTAGCCATACATGCGGATCGGAGTCATGGGCATGATCGTCATGATCCTCTTCATGATCCTCACCCTCATCTGGCACACCTTGCATGAGCTCAATCCCTTTGCTTGCTTCAATGACGACACGCTTCGAATTTGCAGCACTTTGCAACGCCTGTTCGGCCCATCCTTCAACAAGACCGTTGTAAACAAATACGTCTGCTTCCTTGACCTTTTTCATATCCTTGGCGCTAGGTTCCCAATCATGGGGTTCTGAACCTGCCGGTATTAAGGCAATGACATTCGCATGTTCACCTGCGATTTGCTTCGTGAATTCATACATTGGATAAAAGCTTGTCACGATATCGAGTTTACCATCGCTAGTTACGCTTTGTGATGAGCATCCGGCCAAAACCACAAAGGATACTGCTGTAATGGCGATTGATTTAGCTATAACACATACTTTCATACTAAAATTCCTCCTTGTAGGTTTGTAAGATAGGTACGCAAACCTTTTCTTCAACTATGAATTTATTCGTTGTTTTTCGTAATCTCATCAGAACTTTTTGAATACTTAAGCCAATGATAAGTAGGAGCAAGAGGATAATCGCAATCGTTCCTCCTGGCGGTGTGCTCAGTGAATAAGAAGCCGTAAGGCCTGAGAATACCCCTAACAGTCCCACGCCAATTGCAATTACAATAGCAGCCGTAAAACTAGACGAAATTCGGATCGCTAAAGCTGCTGGTAATACGATAAGGGATGAAACGAGAAGTACCCCCACAATCGGCATAGCAGCGGAAACGATCATCCCCGTTAGTACACTAAAACAGAGCGATATCCATTTCACAGGAATACCATTCGTCCTCGCGGTATCTTCATCGAATGTGATTTGATACAGTTGTCGACGGAACAGGTAAAAGAATAGGCCGCCAATGATCGTCACACTTCCCATAAGTACGAGTTCCGTTTCATTCACAGCTACAACCGAACCGAATAAATAAGCGGATAAACCTTTGTTCATACTGGGGCTTAAACTCATCAGAATAACAGCCGAAGACAGCCCACCAATCATAATAATGGCGATTGAAATTTCACTATAGGACTTATAAGACCTTCTGACGTATTCAACAATGACGGCACCTAGCGATGCTACCACAAAGCCAGCCAAGGTAGGATGAATATGGATAAAAGCACCACCCGCTACGCCGGCTAACGAAACGTGAGAAAGCATATCTGCCATAAGTGCTTGTCGGCGTAATATGAGGTAAACGCCGAGTACCGATGCGATGATTGCGATCAGCCCACCGGCACAAAATGCCCGTTGCATGAAGTCGTAGTGCAGCATTTCCATCCGCCCTCCTCCTTTCTCTCTAAAGTAACAATTCTGTTTATGTAGGGTGTGACTTCCTCCAACTGATGAGTGACCATAACAACCGTTCGACCAATCTTCACTTGTTGATGCATAAGTTGATACAAACCAAGGCGGCTTGCCAAATCCATCCCCGTCGTTGGTTCATCGAGCACGAGCATATCCGGCTCTTGCACTAGAGCCCTAGCGATGCAAATCCGCTGCTTCTGACCACCCGAAAGCTCGCCAATTCTTCGCTTGCGCAATTCCCACATACCCAATTGACGAAGAATCACTTCGGTCATCGTATCATCTTCTTTGCGAAGCTTGCGCAGCCACGGTCCTCGGGCAAATCTGCCTGATCGTACAAACTCCCATATGCTAGTTGGGAATCCGCTATTGAATGCAGCGATCTGTTGGGATACATAGCCTACACACAATTTTTCTCCTTTCTCATTGGTCGACGATAAGTACCTGTGACCTTTCCACGGTGCAACTAAGCCCAAAATGAGTTTAAGCAAGGTTGACTTTGCCGCACCATTCGGACCAATTACAGCAACGAATTCGCCAGACTGAATGTCCACTTGAGCATCTTGGATACAGGCGATATCCGTATATCCGAACTCCACCTGCTGTAAAGAGGCAAGTAACATCTGTATCAACTCCTTTATATTTAATGCGTAAAAATTACGATTATAGCATAGAATGAAATCAAAAGAAGATTGACCGTGTGTTATCGTTCATCCATCTATTTTCCGCTCAACCGACATTTAATAGTAAAATTTACGCTTTACCAAATGTAATATATCTTGGTTTTTCCACGGTGTCAAGATCTTGCTTGCAAGAATTAGCATCTTCGCATATGATTTTAATCGTAATCATTACTTTTAAGTCACAGTAATATAATGTTCAATAAAGGAGTTAACAGCTATGTTAAGTAACGTGTACCGCACAACCATGACCGTTCTTGCAACGCTCTGTCTCATTCTTCTTGTACTTCTTCTTAAAGAAATTGAATTCTTGTACAGCTTTTTTACCGTTGAACATCTGCAATCGTTTAAAACAATCTTCATTAGTCTTATTCTTGAAGCATTACCGTTCATTTTACTTGGTGTTATTATTTCCTCCTTGCTGCAATCATTCGTGCCAGAGACAGCCATTCGCCGCTTTATACCTCGGAACCCTGTGCTAGGTATTCTCTTCGCTTGTCTGTTAGGGTTACTTTTCCCCATGTGTGAATGTGGCATGATTCCGATCGTTCGCAGACTTATCCAAAAAGGAATGCCTATTTACATCGCAGTCGTTTTCATTGTTGCTGGCCCGATTCTTAATCCCATTGTCTTTGCAGCTACACTTATGGCTTTTCGTAACCAACCTTCACTTGCCTATTCTCGTATGGGACTTGCTCTCATTGTGACGATAGTGATCGGTTTGATTCTTTATCGATTCGTACGGCAAAATCCGTTAAGGAGCAGTCAAGGTCATGCATTCAATCATCACCATCATCATCATGACCATGACCATGATCATCACCATCACGGTGGCTTTTCAAGTAAAATAACGACATTCTTCGTACATACATCCAATGAGTTTTTTGATATGGGAAAATACTTAGTCTTCGGCGCTCTGTTAACCGCACTGATTCAAGTCTTTATGCAGCGGGACAACCTGCTTGCCATCGGGCAAGGCCCCCTCACTTCGCACATTTTTATGATGGGATTAGCCTATATACTTTCAATATGTTCAACCTCAGACGCTTTCGTTGCATCTTCCTTCCAGACTTCGTTTACATCCGGTTCGTTGCTTACCTTCCTAGTCTTCGGTCCTATGCTTGATTTTAAAAGTACGCTCATGCTGTTATCCGTATTCAAAGCAAAGTTCGTCCTACTTCTAGCTCTATTAATTGCTTGCACGGTTCTTATTTGTTCACTGCTTTGGGAGTTTATCATATAACCATTACGGGGAGGAATTCGTTTGAATCACATTCGGGTAACCAGCTTTCATCATGTCTTTCGCACGCTGATTTTACTTGGCTTTTCCAGCTACATTGTTGTCCTAACAAAATTAGATACACTACAGCTCTATATCGCTCCACGTATGATGATTTACGTCCAACTAGCTTCCGTTTTGTTGTATATCATTGCCTGTTTTCAAGGCTATCTGGCCCTTCGAACCTATTGGGGGAAACCAGTTGCCTGTGATTGCAATCCGTCAGAAACGCGCTCCCCCTTACGTCATGTTATGGCCTATGGGCTTCTTCTTTTCCCCCTAGTGCTAGGCTTCCTTCTGCCAGACACAGCCCTAAACAGCACGATGGTAGCTGCCAAGGGAATGAATCTTTCCGCTGCTACGTTGAGCATAGCTAGCACCCGAGTCGAGCCCAGCACGCTACCCAGCCAACCTGAGCCTGTCACGATACCAACAAGGCCAGCCTCTCCAATCCCTGCTCCAAAGGGACCACTGTCAGAGTCTGAAATCGAGCAATTATTTAAAGCTCCGGATGCATGGAATGAGGATTTTGCCAAAATGGGGGTGATTCTTTATCATAAGGATCGTATTATCGTAGACCCAGAAATCTATATGGAGATCTTATCGACCGTTGACCTTTTTAAGGAAAATTTTATTGGGAAAGAAATTGAATTAACAGGTTTCGTATATCGCGAGGATAAAATGAGGACGAACCAATTCGTTGTTGGTCGATTTGCGGTGAGTTGTTGTTCAGCGGATGCATCGCCTTACGGGGTATTGGTTGAATTCCCTTCAGCGCAAACATTCCCACAGGATATGTGGGTAAAAGTGACGGGAACCGTTCAATTTGGCAACTATAACAGCAACGAGATCTTCACGATTGCGGCTACTCACATTGAGGAGATCACGGCGCCAAGCTCACCGTATGTGTATCCGCATTTTGAACCCCTTACGGTACTCAAATAGCTGAGCAAGCAAGAGGTTTTCGCACACATCAATCTTTAAACAGCTCATCTAGAATCATTTTTCGATTGTCAAGAAATCGCTTTGTAATCATATAGTGCAGCGTTTCCTCGTACTCAATTTCAGTGATCGGCTGGTCATCAAAACTAAGAATTTGCGCATCTGGATAGCCAAGCAGTATTGGAGAATGGGTGGCGATAATAAATTGGGCTTCCTTCTCCAAATCTTTAATAACTCGCATGAGAGCTAACTGCCTTGCTGGAGATAACGCTGCCTCGGGCTCATCGAGCAGATAAATGGCCTTTTTCCCAAATCGATGTTTAAAAAGGGAGAGAAACGCTTCACCATGCGATTGCTCATGTAACGAGCGTCCACCATAATAAGGTAAGCTTTCTGGTATCGTGTCTAAATAACTGGCAAAATTATAGAAGGTTTCCGCTCTTAGGAAAAAACCATTTGTTATTTTCGGCATCCAAGACAGACGTAAGTGCTCCCCCAGAATGGAGTGAGCTGCATTGACATCATAGACATTATTTTTACCGCCACTAGCCGTGTTAAATCCGCATTGGTAGGCGATTGCTTCAAGAATCGTTGATTTCCCTGATCCATTCTCGCCAACGAAAAAAGTAACATTCTTCTCAAATCTGATGGAAGTCAACGATTGAATGGAAGGGATGGTGAAAGGGTATTTCGAAGCATCTATATTCGCTTGTTTTTGGATTTCTAGTCTTCTCAAATACATAATGTTCAACTCCAAATCATATTTCCAAGCTCTCCTTCTATTTTAAACTTTTATAACTCGAAGTAAAGAAATGCGCAATCCACAATAGTTAATAGCATTAACTATTGGTCATTTGAAACAAAAAAAGCCCGATTCCTCAGGCTCTTCCAGCACACTATTCCATATTAACTATTTCGCACCTTTCTGCAGAATGCCTATCGGTCCCGTCCATTTCGGAAACTCCAATTCATCCTGAAACACGCCTTGTTTAATGAGTTCCTTGCATTCAGGGTCCGTCATCGTTAGCGTATAATCTTCACCATTCTGACCGATTAGTCCCAAATGTCCCTTCGCTCGCTGAGAAACTTCTTCAGGATCAACAATATCTCTCAATATCGCTTCAAACTGAGCCAAACGTTCCTTATACTCAGGTATTTCAGCCAAATCTCGTAATTCCTGCGGGTCTTCCTGTAGATGAAATAAGGATGGACGGTCATTCACATAATAGGTGTATTTATAGCCATCCTTCACCAGCATATACCAGTCTTGCTTGAAAAAATTACCATGATATTCGGAGAATGCGTATTCGTTCCTACCCTCTTGCTCTCCCTCTTTCATCAAAGGAAGCCAGCTCTGGCCAGGGCGATCTGCCTCTGTTTCTAAACCAGCCATCTCCATAATGGTAGGGTACAAATCAACTAAACTGACCGGATGATCCATACGTTTTCCACTTGGCACGCCAGGCCCTTTCACGATTAAGGGTACGCCAACGGAAGCCTCGTAACTGCACTGCTTATAAAATAGGCCATGCTCGCCTAAATTTTCGCCATGATCCGACATATACACGATATAGGTGTTTTCGTATAGATTTTGAGCCTTCAATTCTGCGACGATTCTGCCAATATTATCATCCAAAGCCGTAATCATCCCATAATACGCAGCGATAACGTTACGCAGATTCTCTTCCGTAATCTCTCCAAGTCCGAGCGCATTCTGCATATTGCGTACTTGTGGATGTAGATGATCATTTGGAAAATGAGCATCATGCGGCAGCACTACACGATCAGGATAATACATGTCGTAGTATGGCTTCGGCACTTTATACGGCCAATGAGGATACATCAAACCAACGTACATCGCCCAAGGTGCCTGCTCCTCTTCCCCGCCTTTGCGCTGTAAAAAGTCAATCGCCCAATCCGTCACAACACGGTCATGATCGTAGAAGCCTAAATCCCGATTGTAGCCGGTATCACCATCCGTCACAACATCTTCCCGAATGCCAGCATTCAGGATATGCTGCCTTTTATCGACACGCACATGCCCTTCAAGACGTGAGTATAGCGGTGTCGTCCGTGGATATGGAGCAAACGCTGGGCGTTTCTTAATGATTTTATACTCCGTAAATCCACCGTCTTGATAGTCGCCGCAGAAATCCATTTTCCCAAACATCGCTGATGGTATACCCGCCTGATCCAACTTGCGTGACCACGTCATCTCCTCAGGGTCGAGTGGACAACCTAGAAACCAACTATCAATCTGATGCGGATATTTACCTGTAATGAAGCTCATGCGACTTGGCGTACACACCGGGCAATTACTATATGCGCTTGTAAAATGAGTTCCATCAGCCGCAAGTTGATCAAGGTTCGGAGTTTGAATATAAGGATGATCGCGATAACCCGTAATCAAGGGATGATGTTGGTCGCTGCAAATGACGACAATATTAGGTTTACTCATCGGTAGACACCTCTTTCTACTCGTTAATCGGGTTATAGGCCGACTACTGAAAAGCTGCGATAATGCGTATGGCTGCCCGCTGCATTGGAGAATCCAACCATCCCAGTCAAATAAGGCTGATCTTCGTCTAGGAAATCAAGCTGTTGGACACCATCTACGGTGATTTGGAAATGATTATGTTCCGCTCTAACAGCAATCACTGCTTCCTTTCCAATCTCCCAAGTGTAATTGGTCTCACTTAATATGCGATAGCCATTTTCATTCTTATACAACGTTAATTTGCCATTCGGTGCGAAACCTACGGCATAGGAACGGATACCTCCTTGCACACGAAAATTGATGTGATGTTGTTCCCCCAATTTAGGAATGACCGTGGCACTAAAGTCATAATTATCCCATGTTAGTAGACCTGTGTAGGCTTCCGCCGTTTCCCCGGCATAGCTACCGCTTAATTCCCCATCTTCCAGCGTCCAAATCCCGCGTAAGTAGGATAATTGGCTAACTTCGATGTGCAAACCGTTCCATTTCTCTAAGCGTTCATTGGCAAAATGAATCTCATAATTCGGTTTACCTGTGAATCGAATTTCGTCAATGTAACAGACCAAGCTGGGTCCTTTTTCATTTTTCCCGTCCATTGGTATGAGCTCAATACCCGCATGCTCTAAGCAAGCGTCCGTTAAAGGAGGAATTTGGAAGGTGATCTGTGCCCACTGATCAGCTATTAACTGCACAGCTTCCCCATAATGATAGGTGCCACTATTCCCATCCTTTACGTACAAGCGTGCCTTCACACGTTGGCCGCCAGCTGCAGGCAGAACCACCATGGCCTCCATCAATTGTCCTGGATAAAGGATAGGTGAGAAGCTTGGATCATACCGGCTATCGTTGAAATCATGCGGTCGATAGTAGGTTTGATGATACACACGGTAGGCACAGCCGCCTTGCACATTATTAAAATGTACTTTTAAGGAGCGTTGCCCTGAGGCAGACCATAGCTCTGAGTTTTCCAAGTAGCCGGTGACTGGTAAATTATCCGAGTGTTCCAAACGAAACGCATGCGTAGATCCTGGATATTCAAAATGAAATCTTGTATCCGTATCCGCAAAGATGCTTCCCCAAGGCTCAGGCGCTTCTTCTCCGGCAAGCTTATAGCCAATCTTCGCAATATAGGAAGCACACCAAGGAATATCAAGAATGTTGAGCGAACCAATGACGCTTGAGCAGCAAAGAAAATCATTAATTGGCTTCCGCCATTTATCATCAATACACGCAATGCCACCTCGAACGCCCATAATTGTGGCGATATTCGCTACATTACAATCGGTATCCCACCCACACATATTGCAAATGTTGATTGTGCTAGAGAAATCCCCTTTTCCATATAGAAGAGATAGAATCATAACAGCCGAATTCGGAATGATATGACAATGTCCTGGATATTTATCGTAGCCGTAGTTGTTTTTGACAAAATGAAAGGCATCGCGCCAATTATCCGGGTTCCGCTTATAGAAGTCGATAACTGCTCGAGTAACCTGCGTATAGGCACAATCTTCAGGGATAACTGCCAGTCCTTCTTCAATTATTTGTTCGATATCCTGCTCTGTGAAAGCGGCAGCGATGCATGCGGCTAAGAACATGCCCCCATATTTACCATTACCGTCGTGCGATACAGAGGCGATCTTCTCGGCGAAGTGTGCGGCAAGCTTTGGATTGCCAGGCGCGATAAGTCCCCAAACATCGATAAAAATTTGCCCGCCTATTTGTTCGGCGACTGCAAGACCGTTTTGTTCCGCTGATCCGGAGCGCGGTGCCATAATTCCATTTTTTAAATTTAAATACGCCGTATGTTCAGTTGATTTACCGTAGCCTCCCCACCAATAAAAGCCATGGCCATCAGGGGCATAATTCAGCCAGGTTAATCCCATTTGTTCAGCTGTAATACTAGTTCCACACACATAATCCTCTAACGCGCGCAGGAAGAAAATAGGCCCATTCGTATCATCATCTGCAGCAAAATTAATAAACTCATGCAGATAGTCTGTAATCTCTCCAAATGTTCGCTCAATGCGATCATACGTCCAGTTCTCAATGAGACCGCCATGTCTTACGCCTATCACTTTAGCTAACCAACCCGCATAGACTTTTTCGATGTAATCGTGCTGTAAAGCCATCTATCCTACCACCTTCGCTCATCTGGTATTGTTGAGAAACGCTTCGACTTCTTCCCTTGAAGGGATTGACGCTTGTGCACCATGTCTCGTTACAGAAATAGCTGCTGCCCCTGAGGCATAACGCAAGGCATCATGCACGGGCAGACCTAAACAAATGGATGCGGCATAGTAGCCGATGAAAGTATCCCCTGCTGATGTCGTATCCATGGCCTCTACAGAGAAAGCTGGCATGAACAAATATGAACCATCATTTCCCATATAGAGGGAACCATGCGCTCCTAGGGTTACGATGACCTCACGCACACCATATTCAATCAAAGTGCTTGCGGCGAGAATAGCATCTGCCTTACTATTGACAGGCTTGCCTAACAGATCGTGTGCTTCCGATTCGTTTAATACGAGGGCACCGATGAGAGGTAGAATCTCACTCGGGATCTGTAAGGCAGGTGCTGGATTGAGAACGACGGGGATGTTTCTCTCTTTCGCCATTTGCAGCACGTAGAGATTCGTTTCCCAAGGAATTTCATTTTGCAGGAGAATCACCTTCGCTGAATCGAAGGTAGCTGCGTTCATGTCCTCTGGCTTCACTAGCCCGTTGGCACCTTCTGTTAACACAATCTGATTCTGCCCAGCATCATTGACCATGATATAAGCCAAACCTGTTGGTCCTGGTTTGACACCAATCGCTTGCGTATTCACACCTTGCTGCTGCAAGGCTTGTAACACTTCGCTCCCAAACGAGTCCCGGCCTATAGCTCCAATCATCGTAACGGAAGCACCCGCCCGATTGGCTGCCACCGCTTGATTAGCCCCTTTTCCACCGTGATAGGTCACCATGGATTTGCATTTGATTGTCTGACCAGGTACGGGGAAATCCTCAACTCGACTAACCATATCCACATTAAGGCTGCCAACGACGATAATATCACTCATCGATATTTCCCCTCCTCCTCATGTGAGATCATTTTGCATTTTTACCCTTTTACAGATCCCATCAACATGCCTTTGTTAAAATATTTTTGCAGAAATGGATACACGATCAGCAACGGCAATGCAGTTAATACGATGGCTGCCATTTTGACGGCGGGACTAAACTCAAACCCTGTGGACATATTCTCCAAGCTATTGTTCGCTTCATTCATCATCTGTCTCAAGAACACTTGCAAAGGCCATTTCGACGAATCATTGATATACAGCACCGCATTAAAATAGGAGTTCCAGTTCTGTACCGCATAGAAGAGTGTGAACGTCGCAATGGCTGGAAGTGATAATGGGATGATAATACGCCAGAACAAGCGCAACTCACCACAGCCATCGATCCGTGCGGATTCCTCCAGCTCGGCAGGAATATTCTGAAAGAAGCTGCGCAAGACAATTAAATGAAAAGGTGCAATTGCACTACTGAGAAACAACGCCCAATAGCTGTTCAATAGATGCATACTTTTTACAACTAAGTACGTGGGTATGATCCCACCGCTAAATAACATGGTAAACAGAACCATAAAATTCAGAACTCTTCTACCCTTGAGCCAACGTTTGGAAAGACCGTAAGCCATCAGAGATGTCAACACCATATTAACCGTCGTGCCTTGCACTGTAATAAGCACAGCGTTTTTGAAAGATGCCATGAATTGCGGGCTGGTCATCAAGTAGCCATAAGCGTTCACTGTCCAATCATACGGGATGAGAAAAAATCCCCGAGTAAGTATCTCCTCTCTGGATGCAAAGGAAGTCATGACGACATAGAGAAAAGGAAATAATACAACGATTACGCTAAGGACTAGCAGAAAATTGATGAGCAGTGTAAACAGGGGATCTCGGCCTCGTGCATTGAACGTTTGCATGCTAATACACCCCCTCCTGCCCAAATGCTTTAGCCAAACGATTCGCCAACAGAATCAAAACCAAACCAATGAGTGCTTTAAAAATCCCAACTGTTGTGGAGTAGCTGAAATTACCCTGCAGCACCCCGTTACGATACACATAGGTGTCAAAAACATCCGCTACACTCAAATTCACTGGATTCTGCATAAGGAGAACATGCTCAAAGCCGAGCTCCATAATTTGACCTAAACGCAAGATTAGCAGAATGACAATGGTGGATTTCAATGCGGGCAAAGTTACATGCCAAACCTGTTTCCATCGATTCGCGCCATCAACAACAGCAGCTTCATAGAGTGTTGGATCAATGGCAGCTAGCGCCGCAAGAAAGATAATGGCATTCCAACCCGTCTCTTTCCAAATATTCTGACCAACATAGAGCATGCGGAAGAAGCTCGGATCTGTCATAAGCTCAATCCGGCTAAATCCCATACTATCCAATAAATTATTAATGCCACCATCCTGTGTGGCAAACAAGACAACGGTAATACTCATCACGATGACCCAGGAAAGAAAATGAGGTAAATAGAGTATCGTTTGCACCGTTTTACGAAACCACGCACGACTGACCTCATTTAACAAGAGTGCGAAAAGAATCGGTGCTGGGAAAAATAAAAACAAATTAAGTGCGCTGAGAATAAGCGTATTGCTAAGGAGCGTTAAAAAATCTGGATCTGTAAACAACCGCCCGAAATTATCCAAGCCGATCCAGGGACTTTCTTTAAATCCTAGGAATGGATCAAACTCTTGAAAAGCAATGACGAGCCCAGCCATGGGAATGTATTTGAAAATGACGAAAAACAGAAAACCTGGCAAAATCATCAGATACAAAGGAATTCCGCGTTTCCATGCTGATCTCGGCTTCCATCGCATGCCTTGTGGAAGAGACGGCGGTCGAATGACATCTACTTGACTATTCCTTTTCATAAGTCTCCTCCTCGGAGCAGAAATGAAACTTGAGGGAGAGGTCCTTCCGAAGGACCTCCTATCGCCTATTTCGTTTGCAGATATGCTTCGTTATATTCCTTCGTAATTTGATCACCGCCATCTTTCTTCCACTGCTCAACAGCCTGATCAATGGTATCAAGTGGCTGCTCTCCCATGATGACCTTCAGCAGCGTCGTCATGAACTTCTGATCGATCGTTGCCCCTGACTTCGTATCCGTAGGTGATTCTAGGCCGGCTGCCAGATTCGGCCATTTGAATGGCTCGCTATTCTTGAACCACTGATTCACATTATTCACCAGCGTGGTGTCATCCCAAAGTCGAATTTGGGTATTCACATCGAATCTACGCAAATACCAAGCGGAGATTAAGATCGGACGTTCTTTATCAAACGCTTCCAATTTGACATACTTATCGCCGTCTTTTTTGTAATGAACCCCTTCAATTCCATTCTTCGTTAGTGTATTTCCTTCGTCTGATACTAAATAATCAAACAGTTTCATTAATCTATCTTGCTTCTTCAGATCACTCTTCGCATTAATCACAATTCGTTGTGTGATCGCATTTGTTGCGGTACCTTGCAGTCCTGTCGGCCCTTTTGGCGGTAACAGCTGTACGGTTTCTGCTTTAGGGTCAATTTTTTTCAAATTAGGGACAATGGTTTGATAAAAGACGTTGGGTACGACATCATCCACGCCAATTTTACCCGCTTCATATTTGTCCTGTGGATCTTTCACTTTATTAATCGCAAGATCTTTATCCAACACGCCTTCCGCATACGCTTTGGCCATGTAGGCAGCGAAGTCCTTCAGCTCTTTGTTCTGCACATGCCAGCTAATCAACTTGCCGTCTTTTAATCCCCAAACGTCCACTAGGCCAAAAGCCGCTTTCAATTGATCCACATGTTTAAAATCGGTCTTGTTCGCAACCAATGATGCGGAGAAGCCGTACGTATCCTGCTTGCCATTGCCATCCGGATCTTGCGTCGCAAATGCTTTCGCAACTTTATAAAACTCATCCGTCGTCGTTGGCATTTGCAACCCTAGCTTATCCAGCCAATCTTTGCGAATACCTAAAGACGTCTGTGTTTCAATTTGATAATAAGGAACGCTGTAGTACTTCCCTTTCGGGCTCATAAATTGCAGTTGTTCTTCGCCGCCTAGCTGCTTCGCTAAATTCGGATATTTACCCAAGAGTGGTTTCAAGTCAAGGAATACACCTTTATCACGCCACTTCAGGAAATCTTCTTTTAGGAGTAAAAAGGAATCAGGAAAGTCACCAGATGCTGCCAACACATTCAACTTTTCTTTGTAGTTGTCTTGTGAAATCCATTGAAACTTGAGATCGATATTGAATTTCTTATTGAGAAAATCAATCATGGAATTGTTCGCAGGCCACCCACCGCCTTCATAGCTGATCGTCATGATGTTCAGCTCTAGCTTTTCTTTCAAATCGTCTTGGGGATTGGCTGAAGCTGCGGCTGTGGATGCTGCCGTTTCCTTAGCCGTTGATTTCGGGCTTTCTGTCGACGTTGTTGTCGAGGTATTGCTCGAACATCCGGCAACCACACTTGTGGATAGCAGAATGGCAAACGAAATAGAAATCCATTTTTTCACTCGTATTCCCCCTATTTGCATCGTTATTGGATACATCTTAATTATAATCCGCTCATAGGCTCATTTCCTTGCCTGAAATTACGATTTCCAAATGGATTCTACTCAGTTTATGACGTACGTATAATCAGATCTTCTGATGGGAGTTGACGAGGAAGCGGAATACGCAGTGAAATGACTGTACCTCGACCAGGAAATGAATCGATATGAATGCCATAGCCAACGCCATATTTCAACACAAGCCTCGTATGGACGTTGGTGATCCCTAGCGATTCACTTTCCTCATAAGGTGGTATTTTCAAAGATGAAATGGCCGTTAATCTCTCTTCCATCTCCCTTAACTTTGCTTCGTCAATACCAGGGCCGTTATCGGCAATTTCAATAACCAAGTCCTCTTTATCGTCATAGGCGCTGACAATAATAACCCCCTTGCCCTCCATAGGTTCAATGGCATATTTCACTGCATTTTCGATAATCGGCTGCAAAATCAATTTAACTACCGAACAGGAATGGAACTTCTCGTTGACGTAAAGTCGACTTTGGAAATTGTTCGGAAACCGAATATGAATGATTTCTAAGTACTTCTGCAGATGCACCATTTCTTCGCGTAACGTCGTTTCTAGACCGCTATAGCGCGCTGTATAACGATAAACATCGGCTAAATTGCCAGCCATTTTCTCGATCATCGGCATTTGCTCCAAATAAGCCATGCTTTGAATAATACCTAGCGAATTGTAAAGCAAATGTGGATTAATTTGATTTTGCAACGCTTTAATCATGGCTTCCTTCTGCAGCAGTTGGGACTGTACTTCTTTCACACTAAGACTAACATTGGATTCGAAAAGCTCCTCTAATCGACTCACCATGATATTAAAGCTGTGGTTAAGCTGTTGGAACTCATCCAGTCCAGGAACAGGAGCTGAGCGTACGCTTAGATCTCCCCCGGCAACACGGCGCATTAAGTTTTTTAAGGTTACAATGGGCTCGACGAATCTTGCGGATAGGAACGGTACGATGAATAGGATAAATAACGCGATCACGCCTAGAATGGCAAGTGTCGAATTCGTTGCTAATTGCAGTTCTCCTGCCATTTCCTCAAAGGGAACTAAGGCAACGATTCGCCAATGTGTGCTATCAGAAATAACTGTAGCGATTAAGTAATCTACTCCGTGAAAGGTTTGAATCGCCGCACCTTGTTGTTTCGATATTTGCAGTGATCCCAAGTCCGTCTTGTCTATCAATAACCCGTTCCATTGATGATTCGCATGATACACAATCGTATCATTGTCAGAAAGAATGAAGAAATTGCCGGTTTCACCCAGCTTAGAGCGCTGGAACGCTTGATCAATTTCCGTTAACGAAATATCGATGACCAAATTTCCAATGAGATCGGTTGTATCCACGCTAAAGATTGGCAGCACAATCGACAATACGCCTTCCCCCATACTGCCCGGATACTCGGCCAAATGCGTTTGTATGATTGATTTCTTCGCTTGCAAAGGCCTTCCAAACCAAGGTTCGGACGTATAATCATTATTTCCCACATACGATTGCCGAATGGATACGACCTGATGATCCCGATTTATGAGAAACATGTTCTGTATTTCGGGGAAATTTAATGCGACATACCGTCGAAGTTCTCTTTCAATATTTTCAACATTATCCAGATTAGGTTCAGATGGCTGCTCTTTGTGATCTAACCAGTTTTGCACCGTATTGCTTTGAATCAAGGTACTAGAGGAGCGTTGGAATTGTTTAAAATAATAATCCAAGAAATAGTTAAGCCGGTTCGTCGCTTCATTCGAGATATTGAAGAAATCCTTCTTAACCGCTTGGCCGTAGTAATAGTGAGAACTGAGTGCCAGTAATAGCACAGAGGCTATACTGACGCTCAGAAATGCGAGGACCATCTTCGTCCTTATGGGCAATTGGTGCAACCATCGTGTTTTTATCATATACCTAGACTCTTTCTATACTCCAACGGTGTTAAGTTCGTTATTTGTTTAAACGTACGGTTAAAATAGGGCAAAGAAGCAAATCCTACATGGTCCGCGACCTCGTAAATTTTCATTTCAGGAACAAGCAGCAGCGATTTCGCCTTCTCAATCCGAAGTTGATTGACATAATTTAAATACGTCAGGCCGGTAGATTTCTTAAATAACGCACTAAAATAAGAAACACTGAGATGGGCCATTTCTGCAGCTTCTGACAGTGTATACGTATGCGCGTAATGCGTATCAAGATGGTCACAAACTTTGCGAATCGCCATTTTCACATGTTGATTGGCATATTGCGGGTAGATCTCATTCCAAGCTTCGATGAGCCGTTTGAAGTGGCGATACACCTCCTCTTTGCTGTCTACAAGCAAGGGTAAGCAGTTGAAATCTCGGTTTACACCCTGAATCAGTTCATTAAAACGACTCGACAGCATGCGGAATAAATTATTTCTTACGTCTGGGGAAATGCGAAGTTGAAAGGTCGCTTGGAGAACGCTTTCCATCTGGTTTGGCAATTCTTGCTGTGAAAGCTCCGGGAGTGAGTCCGCAAATTGTTGTAAGCGCGTTATCGTCTCTCTCGTGCCTGTCATGCTAGCTAAACGCTCTGCCGTTCTACGTAATGCACCATGGAGTTCATCCTCGTTCAGCGGCTTTAACAAATATTCAAAAATACCAAACCGCATAGCTTGCTTAGCATATTGAAAATTATCATAGCCACTGACGATAATCGTAGCCATCGGCAGTTCATGCTGATAAACTTGCTCAGCTAACCAGAGGCCATTCTGGCGAGGCATCATGATATCAGTGATCAGGATGGACGGCCAACATTCTTGTATGGACTGCCAGGCATCTTCTCCGTTTCCCACTTCACCGACCACATGAAATGCCGGACTGAGCTTCTCCACCATTTCACCGATCGCACTGCGTATCCATAGCTCATCTTCAGCGATTAAGACATCGAACATGGCTATGCACCTCTTTTCATTTAATTTCTTTGACCTCAGGCCGCAGACCTACTCGTTCATATTGTTCGGAAGGCGCGTCACTCTCTTGCATGATTTGCAGCATGTGTCCTATCATTTTGGCCTCGATGTTCTGATCTTGGATGGGTAGCTGTTGCCTTGGATCTTCTTCGGTATCAAAAAGCAGTGTTCCAAACTTATGCAGCTCATTGTGTGGATTGGCACTTATCTTCATCGTCTTCAGCTGTTTCGTGAATGCGAATGGCTGCGCTAGCTCAAGACTTTTCAACTCGTCGATCGTAAATAAACGTCGCATGTGGGACGGCATCAGTGTGTAATTGAACAGAGGACCATTTTCCGGAGCTACAGGAGCTTTCATATACACATAACGACCATCCGTGCAGTTGATATGACCGCCATGAATGCCGAAGAGTGCCGCATCTCTAACGGGATAATTAGCAGCGATCGACGCTTTCAACGATTTCCCCTGCATATCATCTGGTATTTCAACACCAAAGAATTCTAATAAAGTCGGAGCCATATCAATCATTTGTACGAGGCAGTCTCGGCGCTCCCCAGCTTTCTTACTTCGTGGGTCCCATATAAAAAGTGGCGGCCTAGCGATTTCATTGTAAAATGGTTGAATATTCTTGGCCCACCAATCATGTTCGCCCATCAGGAAACCATGATCCGAATTGACGATGAGCATCGTATCCTTCCAGAGATCAAGTTCATCCATTAGATCCAGCACTTTGCCCAAATGATAATCACACATGCTTACAAGCGCTGCATATTCATATCGAACATGCTCAACTTCTTCAGGCGTTTCCTCAATTCGGCGGTATGGCGGCCAATCGAAATGTACGCCCTGATAATCATGCGGGTACATATCGCGGAATGATGGATGAGCAAAAAAAGGCTCATGCGGATCAAAGGTCTCGAGCTGCAAAAACCAGTTATCCTCCGCCACATTCTTGCGAATAAATTCAGTACCCAGTTCGAATGTTAATGCCTGTGGAAATTCCGGCAAATCCTTTACATATTGACGATTAATCCAGTCCTGTGTAACCATTCTACCTGCATGATGTCCACCAAGTCCGGTCGTATGTCCGCCTTTATAAGCAGGGGTTTGTGGATCTGCAATTTCCCCTTTCCACGGATCACCTTCCTGACCTCTAATGAATTCATACGTGTTATAGCGATTATGATACGTTGCCCCGCCGTCTTCCCAATAATGCTGATGGTCCGTGACGAGATGTGTATAGACACCATTCTGCTTTAAAATCTCAGGCATAGAATCATCAAATGGCTCTAAAGGTCCCCAACTGCGATGTAAAAAGTTGTATCTCCCGGTGTGAAGCTCTCTCCGCGCTGGCATGCAAGGCATACTACCAACGAAAAAGGTATCGAATGTAACACTCTTTGCAGCAAGACGTTCAAAGTTTGGCGTTTGGATCCAGCCCCCATAGGGTGGAAGCATGTGTCTGTTCAAAGAATCAAACATAATCATGATTGCTTTCATTCGTCTTTCGCGCAGGTAAATAAGGTGAGGTGAGAACTGCCTGCGCTCCTCCTTTTCATTTGTTGGTTGAAGCATCATTCTATGTAAGCGCGTTCAAGTGTATTGTAGCATAGACTCTTTCGGCGTATATATAGATAAAATCAGCAAAAAAAACTAAGCGCCATATAAGCAGCTTAGCTCTTTATTTAATACTAGGGGGATTCCCCTTATCCTTAAAGTTCGATGATCTTCGTTGCAACGTGATGGCAAAATTCGGCGTCATGCTCAACGAAAAGAAGGGTTGGCGCGTATTGGATCAGCAATTCTTCAATCTGCATGCGTGATATGACATCAATAAAATTAAGCGGTTCATCCCAAATGTGCAAATGAACGTTTTGACTCAGACTTTTTGCAATAAGGACTTTCTTTTTCTGACCGCCGCTAAAAGTGGACATATCCTTTTCGAACTGCACTCTGGCAAAATCCAGCTTTCTTAGTATGGCCTTAAAAAGACTCTCATCAATCCCATTTTGCTTCGCGAAATCCGTCAAATTGCCCTGTAAGTGAGATGTATCTTGTGACACATAGGAGATCTGAAGCTGGCTTCCCTTTCGGAAGGTTCCCGAATAGGTGATGTCCTGACCGCATAGCAGCTTAATTATACTTGATTTGCCTGAGCCATTTTGACCTGAAAGTGCAATTCGCTCACCTTGCTCAATTGTAAAGTTGACATTCTGGCAAACGACCTTCTCGCCGTAATATATGGACACATTCTCAAGCTCAGCAAGTTGGTTTCTATGATAGGCAAGTTGAGATATCTTCAAATCATCTGCGCTTTCCATATTTCGAAGGAGCTTCGATTTCTCGTCGATGGCTGTTTGCTGTCTATTCTCAATGGATTTAGAGCGTTTCATCATTTTGGCCGCTTTGTGACCAATGTACCCCTTATCCACCTTGGAACCTGAATTTCTAGTACCATTTTTGGTTTTCTCAACTTCATGTGACCAGTCACCCGTTCGTTTCGCAGAATCGGATAGCCGTTTAATATCCTTCTTCAGCTTTTCGTTTTCTGCAAGCTCGAACTGATCTTGCCGCTGTTTATTTTCCCACCAATCGCTAAAATTACCTCTTTGAATGTCAATATTCGTCTTGTTGATGGAAAGAATATGATCGACACAGTTATCCAAGAAAGCTCTGTCATGCGACACTAAGATGAATCCGCTCTTAGATTTGAGGTAGGAGCTGACCAGCTTTCGAGCTTTCATGTCCAGATGATTGGTGGGTTCATCAATCAACAGAAAGCTATTTTCCTTCAGAAATAGTGCAGCCAACAACACTTTCGTCTGCTCTCCATTGGATAATGAATCAAAGGAACGATACAGTACATCCTCAGAAACCTTCAACAAGGAAAGCTCACGCATTAATTCCCAATGTTGATAATCTGCTAAAATGTCATTGATAATATCAATGGTATTATGTCCCTTATTGTTCACTTTAAAAGGAAAATATTCAAAACTGACATTTGCGGAAATATGTCCGCTGTATTCATACTTCCCAAGCAGTAAGTTGAGAAAAGTTGTTTTACCTCTTCCATTTCTTCCAGTAAACCCTAATTTCCAATCGGTATCGATATGAAAATTGACATCCTCAAATATATAATCATAGCTGCCATCATAGGCAAACGTGAGGTTTGTAACTTGTATTAATGACATAATTGAATCCTCCTAACCACGCGTGATGCTGAACCCATCATATCATAATAGGATTTACCATTTCGAAGGAAAGGATAACTATAGATAAACTATCCTTCTCCATTCAGATACATTTGTTTACATTCAGTTTAAAAAGGTACGTTACAATCACGTTATCAATTGTTCTTTAGGAGGAATTATATTGGATGCTTCACAACGAAAAGAATTCGCACAGCATGGCGATTGGGCTGTCGAAGCGAATGGACTTGTCAAAACGTTTGGAGAAAATCGAGCGGTAGATGGTGTGGACTTGAAAGTAAAAGCAGGTACGATTTACGGCGTACTTGGCCCGAATGGCGCGGGTAAAACAACCACCATCAATATGCTTGCGACCTTACTACGCCCCGATGCGGGATCTGCGAAAATCTTCGGATACGACGTCGTGAAGGAGTCACAAATCGTTCGTCAATTAATCGGCGTAACAGGTCAGTACGCATCTGTCGATGAGTCGTTAAGCGCGACAGAAAACTTGATCATTTTCTCCCGTCTGCTTGGGCTCAGCCGTAAAGAAGCTCGTCAGAAGTCAGACGAATTGCTTGAGGAATTTGGATTAACAGAGGCTGCAAAACGTCCATTAAAAAATTTCTCCGGCGGTATGCGCCGCAGATTGGATCTAGCAGCAAGTCTTATTGCCCAGCCTCCACTCATCTTCTTAGATGAACCGACGACCGGGTTAGACCCGCGTACACGTGCTCAGATGTGGGAAACAATCCGTAGATTGGTAGACACAGGATCTACGATTTTGCTAACTACGCAATATCTGGAAGAAGCAGATCAACTAGCTGATCGAATCGCGGTTATTGATCGCGGGCGCGTCGTCGCTGAGGGAACCGTAGATGAACTTAAAGCTTCTGTGGGTACGTCTTCCTTGCAGCTTACTGTCCAGAATCCGCTAGACATTGAGCAAGCTCGTAGAACGGTTGAGCAAGTTCTCCACGTAGCTTCTACTGTGGCCGCTGGTCAAATCTCGGCTCCAATGGCGAACGCCGATCGTGTCACGGACTTGCTGATCTCCCTGCGCGAAGCTGGCATTCACTTGGCGGAGTTGAGTGTTCAGAAGCCGACACTCGATGAAGTATTTTTGACCATTACAGGCCATGGCGTCTCGGAGCAAGATTCAGAAACGTCTGATTCATCAAGTAAGAAACAGGAGGCACGTGTATGAGTACATCAATTAAACCCGTATCCGAGCGCCATTTACGAAACCACACCAGCTTCCGTCAGTCCGTACGTAATTCATTAACCATGGCTTACCGCGGATTGCTAAAGATCCGTCGTACACCTGAACAATTGTTCGATGTCACGCTTCAACCGATCATCTTTACTTTGATGTTTACCTATATTTTCGGCGGAGCCATCTCCGGTGATGTCGTGAGTTATTTACCTGTCATTATTCCCGGCATTCTCGTTCAAACCGTGATCACCACATCCATCGTTACGGGTGTCCAGTTACGAGAGGACATGGATAAGGGTGTATTCGACCGATTCAAATCATTGCCCATTGCCCGAATAGCTCCACTCGCGGGAGCCCTATTGGCTGACACCATACGTTACACCATCGCGACGGTACTTACCTTCTCCATGGGCTTCATCATGGGTTACCGACCTGAAGGCGGATTAGCCAACGTTGCCATCGCCGCGCTGCTTGTCATTTTCTGTTCATGGGCCATTAGCTGGATCTTCGCATTCTTCGGCGTCATTGCACGTACAGCATCCAGTGTTCAAGGGATCTCGATGCTCGTCTTATTCCCACTTACGTTTCTATCGAATGCCTTCGTACCGGTCGACACCATGCCGAACTGGCTTCAGTGGTTTGTCAAAATCAATCCAATCTCGCACCTTGTCTCCGCTGTCCGCCAGCTAGCGAATCAAGGAACTGTTGGTTGGGATCTAACGATCTCCCTTTTCGGTGCGATCGTGATCGTGGCGATTTTTGCACCAATTACGGTGATTGCGTATATGCGCCGGACATAGTCGTTGAACGAAAGAGGCTATTTCAAAAGTCGATCTAGACTTTTTGAAACAGCCTTTTTTTTTACAAATGACTTTGAGTAATGAACCTGCTTCCTCTGCTTCCTCTGCTTCCTCGCAAGCTAACTGGATTTTCTCCATCTATTTGAACCGTTTTTCTAGAATTGGAATGGTTAACTGTATTTCCTGTAGTTAAATTCCTGCGATTTGCTCGATCCTTCAAATATCATACAATTTAGATGTACTTTATCCATCTAATCCTGCATTCACGTCAGATTCGGACAAATTAGCTGTAGTTTATACATCTAAACACGTATTGGCAGCTCACATGGATCTCACTCAGCGATGAGCTTCCAATTTTCATCAAAAATGTACTTCCCATTTATTTGACATGAATCATAATTTTCCCCACGTGACGACCTTCACCAAAATAATGAAGAGCCTGAGCTACATCACCCAAAGGGTAATGACGATCCATCACAGGCACGATTTTCCCCGCCGCTCTTAGTTCCATTAGTTCATTCTGATCCTTCTTATTTGGCTTGTGCAACAGGAGTCCCATTTTTTTCGTGCCAAACATTGAAATCAAGGGTCCAAATAACATGCCTTGCAAAATCCGATGCATCGGACCTCCCACCATCACGTACTGGCCATTCGGATTTAAAGCTCGTTTGCAGTCGAAGATGGATCGCGTTCCTGCGATATCAAGGATTAAGTCATACCGTTGACCATTTGCAGTAAAATCATCTTGGGCATAATCAATAACATGATCCGCACCAATCGCTTGAAGATCAGCCAATTTTCCAAGACTATCTACACCCGTCACTTCAGCCCCAAAGTATTTGGCAAGCTGGATGGCAAAAGTACCGACACCCCCACCTGCCCCATTGACAAGTACCTTGTGTCCTTCCCGAATAAGTCCTTTATCTCGCAACCCTTGCAAAGCAAGGACTGCCGCTTGTGGCATTGCCGCCGCATCTTCAAAGCTTATGTGGGTTGGTTTCAGTGATAACGCTTGTTCGGACGCGCATACATACTCCGCAAACCCTCCCCAGTTGCACCCAGATAGGTCTCCAAACACCTCATCTCCAGGAACAAACTGTTTAACCTTTTTGCCAACCGCTTCAACGTGCCCCGCTATATCTGCGCCGAGAATGTTGAATTTAGGCTTTCGCAAGCCACCGATCCGCACTAAGAATGGCGATCCACGAAGAAGATCCCAATCCCATGAATTAATTGAAGTTGTATGTACGTTGATCAGTACTTCATCATCTTTGGGTATTGGTTTTTCCACTTCTTTGAAATTCAGTTCATCCGCTGTACCGTATTTATGATAAATGATAGCCTTCATGAGGATCCCCCTTGCCTGTAAGATGCGTACCTTATCAGCTTATGTCACGCTTACATGCTTAAGTATACGCATAGGTTACCGTGGAAATATAGCAAAAAAAGCTGAATCAAGGGCTACCCTTCATCCAGCTTTAATTTCTCGCTTTTAGTTCGCCTTATCACATAAGCCAGAATTCCGAGTGTTACAAGTGCTCCAGCTAAGGCAAGCCCCATGTCCTTATGAGAATCGAATACATCTCCTTGCATGCCCACGTATTCCTCTCCATATTTCTCTACCGCGTAGGCTGCACCCATTTCTACAATTTCAAAAAAGGCACTAATCCCAAGAAGAACTACTGTAGTAATGGCATATGACCAGAAGCCGAGCTTAATAGCAACACGGATAAGTAATTCACGGAAGGGATAGGCCCAGAACACGCCGAAAGCGAAATGAACGACGCGATCATAATAACTTCGCTGAGTACCCATCGTTGCTTTCAGCCAGGTATCAAAAGGTGTGGCTTGGTACGTATAATGAGCTCCGTAGGTGTGCAAGCATAGAAAGATAAACATGCACAGATACGATAAATTTGAGAATTTGAAAACTTGATAAGTGAACGCTAGAACCAATACAAGGGCCACTGGAAGCAAGCTCTCCATCAGCCATTGCATACGCTGTGTTGGTGAAATAGCTGTATATACAAAGTAAGCCATGTAAATGACAATCATCACATGCAGAGGCCAATTACGTGAAAATGATACATCATGTTGCGTCAGCATAGAAGCAGGCGACCTTCATTTTTAGTTAGGTTCGTGCATCTAGTTTGACAAGGATCCCCGCAAGATATACATGAAGTCAACGTGCTTACACGGCTACGGTTTCATTTTTAACATCAGGGATTCAACCTGCCCGTCTTTGGTCGCCGCATTGATGTACAATTCATAATCGCCTACTCGGTAATATAAACCCCAAACACCATCTTCACCATTGATCTCACTACTTGGCATTCCTAAAGCTTTTTTCACCTCAGGTAAGCTGTAATCAACCGCCGCACCAAGCACCCGAATGGCACCGATTCGTTGATCTGGCGGCCAGAAGTACAATTGATAGTGATGCCACCGCTGAAATTCCACTTGCCTAGTTCCCACTTCATGAGGTTTTCCCCATTTGGCAATCACTTCATCCTGTGCAGCCCCGATACCGAATTCAACACCAAGAATTTTTCCCGTAGCGGCTACCTCCAAAAACTTCGGATTAAGCACGATCTTTTTTGTCAAATGAGCAATCGAACTTGCATCACCAGGCACGGGCTCCTTGCCATCGACCATTGAAAAGTTAGCGTACGTATTTTGGAAGTTTACCTCCCTTAGATCGAAACCTTTTATTTCTAACAATACGTAATCGTTGACTAAATCCTTATCACTTCCCGCGGCATATTGATACGACTGATACGCAATCATAGCTTCTCCCGCTGAAACCAATACATCTTCCAACTCCACGGAATCAGAGTACGACGAAGATGACTTAATCAAAGCATAAGTTCGATCACCGAATGTTTGATATTCCTTTTTCCATTCCGGTTGCTTCAAGATCCCTTCAGCCCATGTCTTCACTTCTACCGGAGCATGAACTAGTGAAATTCGTGTATAAATGTCGGGTGATGAATTCCCTTCAGGTGTATAATCCGTACATGCGGAAATGAGCCATATCCCATCATGGGTATAATCTTTTCTCATTGTGATCATATAAGCAACTTGATCCGTAGTGGTAACCAGCACAGAACGCGGATTTAGAGGTTTACCGATCGTTTGGAAGTTCGTAATTTCCTTCTTCAACTGTGTCTGAACGAATTTTTGAAGCACGTGGATATAATCTTTATTTTCAGGATCAGCCTGAAGCACCTTGCGTTGATCTTCTGTGTATTCATACCCGACTGTGCTATCGTGAACTCTTGAAAGCAGATGCAACAACCTATCCCTATCCTGCAATTTGGTGTTTACCACAATAGGGTTTGGGGATGCCGTGTTCCCCTGATATAGCGTTGGACTTGGACTAACCGATATTTTCGATTCTTCAGAAATTCTATCCTTCGAGACTGAATAACCCACACCACCGCCTATTACCAATGCACATAGAACCGCAAGCAGATATTTGATTGGCATCTATATTCCCCTTCCCTCTTTCACCCCACCAAGTCTTTCCAATTAGTTAGACGTGAACGATGTAGTGAATGTTCTGTGTTTTTCAAATTTAAAGCCGCAATTCCCCCTTACATAAATCCACCATGTTTGTACCACAATAGCCTTGAGGTGTCGAAATGTTATCCTTCCGCAATCGCATTTATTTCGTACTTTCGGTGTTAGTAGGAAGTACACTGCTGCAGGTTAATCCCGAAGCAAAGGCTTCTAGCTGCCTCCCTATGGAGTCCGCAGAAGTGCCTTCAACGCAAACCGATGAGCTTGAAAAAAGACTACAACATCTTGAACCCCCGCTTCCCGTACATATGGATGAATTACCATTTCAAACTAATCTAAAAAAACTTTACCCGAAACATACGGTGTCCCTGAGCGAGGTCATGCATAAAGGCACTCAAATTCCTTTTAACCGCATGACAAATAAACCTGCTTATATTAGACCTGTCTATGAGCCGCATTGGCATAGTACCTATTGGGGTGGTAGATGGAGTTACCTACCTTCTCGCATTTATTATGCCTCTCATCGCCTGTTTACCACTTATGATATCGGACTTTCGAATTGGATGAATTTCGAGAAAGATATGGGTTTTCAGATTGATATGTTTCAAAATGAGACGGCTCTCGATATGTATCTCGTGGTTTTTCAAACGGAGGTTACAGCGGTATATACAAAAGGAAATCAGATTGTTATCGTGGGTAATCCTAAGCGTGATGGCGTTGAAGTGATTACGATTAAAACAGGAGATCTTCGACCTGAAAATAAGAAAGACATGCTGCTCGTTCAATTAGCCACTGACTCCGGTCATGAGTTAGATTACTCTTTAATCAGCTATGTGCCGCCTGATTTTTGGTTACAACAAAAAGCTAAACATAGGTAATCAAAGCAAATAGGCGCTTTTACAAGCGCCTGTAGCGTTAGATTCGATTTTGCTGCATTTGCTTTTTCAACAGCATGATTTGTCCGATATGATATGCGTTATGGATACATAGATTAGAAATCACGCCCCACCACGGTGCTTCGAAGTAGAATGGTAATCTTTTCTCCAGTTTCGCATCCTCACAACTCGTAATGGCCTCACGCCAAAGTTCGAAACCATCGCTTAACTTCCGTATGGACGCCTTCCAATGCTCTTCATCTTGATATTGCCCTGTATCGGATGTTTCGATGTTTGCGATGTCACTTTCTTCAAACGGAACATCTTTTACGAAGCGATTGAACCACATCTCATTCCAAAATATGAGGTGATTCGTGATCTCCCAGATGGATTGCGAGTTGATCGCTACTTTCAAAGCAGCCTCATGTACAGAGATATCCGATAAAATCTTTGTCGAAGATTTGAACCAACTCTCATCATTATGGCATGCAGCTAATTGATCAAGTAGTACAAGTTTCACACTTGTCAGCATGATTACCTCCAAGATATTAGGACTTCCACCCTAAAAATAATTTCAATTTCCAGTTATTACACCCTTCCATTTTACACTTTCATGACGAATTTATGTTTTAATTAAATAGTGAAAGTATTTTAGATGCAAAGGAGAGATACAAAGTGGAAATTAAATCGTTTTTGTTACCTAAGGACAAAGTCTCCTACCTGACGACATCAGCTTCGATGAAAGAAGCGATAGAACGGCTGGAAGCCTGCCATTATACAGCGATTCCGATTATTGACGAAGAAGGAAAATATGTCGGCACGTTATCCGAAGGAGATTTGTTATGGAAGCTGAAGTGCACTCCGGGTCTAACTTTCGATAATATGCACGAAATTTCTGTGACGAATATTCGCAAACGAATCTACAATGAGTGTGTCGCTATCCATGCTCATATGGAAGATATGTTGGCACTAGCTGCGGATCAGAATTTTGTTCCCGTTGTTGATGGGGACCGTGTTTTTCTCGGCATCATTCGACGCAAAGACATCATTGAATATTATACGAGAAATATTACCGATTAAATTAAATCGATCATGACATGAAGCGAGGAAGATAAGTCAATTTCAAAAGGTGACTTGATCTTCTCACCTCGCTCGTTGGTAAGTACTCTAACGACAGGTCTAGAGGGAATGTACGTATTATGTCGGCAGACAACACCGAGTTCACCCGTGCTTAATTTCACGCCTTGTCCAACTGGGAAAATGGCAACTTTATTCCGAAATTGGGTTACTTTTTTGATATCAAATAAGGTTCCGGCATTCGCATATAGGATTTCCAACGCGTAATGCGGCGCAATCGAATTCCGATACGTTCTCGGATGGGTCATCGCATCGTACGAATCGAGCATCCCGATCCAACGCGCATATTCATGAATTTCTGTTCCTTGAAGGTTATGAGGGTAACCACTTCCATTAATTCGCTCATGATGCTGTAACGCACAGATTGCCGTAAGCAATGGAATGCCCATATCCTCTTTAAGCATATGAAAGCCTAACTCTGCATGTTTCTGAATCTCCACATATTCGCTGGTCGTAAGCTTGGTACGACTTAATAATAGCTTTGCTGGAAGCTGAATGTTACCGACGTCATGTAGTAATGCACCCATTCCTAATTCTGTTAACTCTTTCTGAGAATACCCATGGAGCATACCAAGCTTCGTTGCATAGACGCAAACATTAATCGCATTTTGACAAAAATGCTGTTCTAACGTAGTAGCTGGAACCATATTAAGAGTCGTAAGGGAGACCAAATTGTGTCTCCCTTTTCTCATATCTTCAATCACCCTAGTGATACCTTCAAACAGTAAAGTCGAGATTTCTGCAGTATTTGATGAACCATGCAAAGATGAGGTCGCGCTGAATTTGCTGAAAATTTTACTCAACACGATGCGCAGCAAAGCACGTGTCTCTTCATGAATCGATTCTTCGATCGCGATGTCATCCGTATCTCTGTCTTCAATATACAAGAAGTCAAGTCCCATGAGGACTAACTTTCTAATCATGAATTGTGTAAGTTCTACGCCATGTCCGATCATCACTCGACCTTGTTCAGACAAAACGGCTTTACCGATCCGCATGCCCGGCCGACATTGAGCCGTTGGAACTATAATCATGGTCTATACCTCCGCCAAAAGATACAATATGATCCCTGTATTCTTTCTCAGTATACGGAGTGGAAATCAAAAAAACTGTCGAAAACACTGCAAGGATTGAAACAAATTTTCTCAAAATCAGACATCTGTTAAAACTTTATTTCTCGTTTTCCTCTTGCCCCAAGGCTTAAATACGGATAGTACAAACATGGCCAGTAATGAGAGAAGCTGGAGACCGATACCTACGAAGAGATATACAGTGTTAGCCACATAAGCACCTTGATTCGCACCTTCTAGACCTACATCCGTTAGTAATGTAATGCCTTTCAATGTCCACACATACATGCCAAAAGGTCCTAGGATAATAGCGATTAGGGTAAGTATTTCTTTGACAATAATCCAATTGTATTTCACCAAGCCCCAATGCGTTCTCAAAGAGAGCAGCACCCCTGTGACGATAGTCCCAATGATGGAAGCGCGAACAGAACTTCCTGATAAAACATGCATGGCCTTATAACAGGCGAGTACTAAGGCGGAATCTTGGGTGCTTACGGCCGTTATACTCAAAATGAGAAACGTGACACTCGTCCCCAGCATGATGGCTGAGAATACAATGTGCAGGCTTAATAGCCACTTTTTATTCGTCATGCTCATGGTTTTCATCGTTCCACAATCTCCCTTGTAATCCTTCTTACCACTAAGATAATCAATTGAGATTAACTGGTTGTAAACCATTTCTTAAATATTCCTAAACTGATGAAAAACATACCTAATAAAAAGGAGTTCCCGCGCATGGCAGGAACACCCTTGGTTTCAAATTTGCTAGCTTGGTTACATCAGCAACTTCAGCAAGGCATCTTTTACCGTTGACTCCACACGGTGATCGAAGCTTGCAGGCATTGCAAAGTAGAAGGTGGATTCGTGCGTCTCATAGCCACCTTCTTCCAGTTGTTGAGCGGTAGGGATATAGCCAAACATACCATTCGTATATCCCATCGGCAGTATGCTTCCATCTGTGATCCGCTTGATAAACAGTCCGTAATCAACTACGACTTCAGCATTCATGCCGATAAGTGAGAGATTATCCGCCAGCTTCAATACCGTTAACTCAAGCGGAATATGTGCCGACAGATTGTCATATCGCTCCAGCATGAGGCTGCTCCATTCACCAATCACGCCAGGCTTCAAGGCTGATTTTATAAGCTGCTCACGTTCTGGAAGATTAGCTAGCGGAAGTTCAACCACTGTCTTACGCCATTCCACATGAGATGGGGGTGCTTGACGCAAACGCATACGCAGCGTTTTCAACACGCAATCGGCAAAATCTATCCCGATTTGCTCAACAACATCGTTGTTTCCTCGTATGACCTGCATGCCATTTCCAGGGTTAATATCACCGCAAGTTCCCTGTAGAAAGGCAACGACTGCCCCTTCGTCAATAGCTTGCTCCACCAACGTCATGGCAACACCGGTAAATTCCGATGACACTAGATTGTCCCTTGTAATAACCGGGTGACATGCGTAATGGACAAGCAGCCCTTTGGTTCCTCCATCCTCTTTAACAAAGCGAACGACTCGCAGCTCGTGATCCACGGGTCCCGCTTCAGGAGGCGATTTCGCTACGCCACGTCGATTAATCCCTAGTGGAGATACTCCAGTTCCCTGCTCAATTCGAACAGGTTCAACTTGAAGCAAGGCTACTTCAATACCTTCAAGCATACGTAACTCCAGCGTATTCACATATTCTGCGTCCATAACGCCTAGGTACGAAGTGAATAAGCCACTCGTTTGGGGACCAGAATGCGTGTGAGTTCCGTGCAGAAGAATAGCATCCTCGGCTATGCCGAAGCGCGCCTGAATGCGCTGCTTCAGTCCCGGAACTTGATCGCTTCCCCACCATAGCAAATCTGCTGAGATGAGAACTGCTTTTTCTTCTATTGAGTCATCGCTCTCCCCTTCACTAGTTGTAATAACAAAGATACGCGCATACAACTTGTGCGAAACGCCTTCAAAGGGACCTAGCTCGCTTCGAACCGCGAATCCAGCAAGCGGAACAGGAAGAACGGGAGTAATATCAACCTTACTTACTCCAACTTGCAAGAACGGCTTCGACATCCTACTCACCATAACTCCCCTTTCCCTGTACACGATCCTCGTGATAACTAAGGTTATTAATACGATTTGATGACTTTCTGGATCGCCGCCGCAACGTCATGCATGGCTTGCTCATCGGCGAGCAACACGTTCTGTCCAAGCCAGAGTACTTCTTTGTCACTTAACCGTTCGCTGACGGGGCAAATATATACCTTATCTTCTCCCGTCAAAACGCGTGTGGCGTTCACAATTGCCTCGTTGCGATTCAGCGGCACATACCCATGACTGATCGGAATCCCTTCCGCATTCACTTTGCGAATGAAGTCGGTTTTGTCGATCCGATCTGTCACTGCTGAAGCGAGCCGGAACATGTACAGGTGATACGCATGTCGTGTGATACGAGGTTCCGATTTCAGCACCTCAATGCCGTCGATGCGACTTAATAGTTCAGTAAGCAGCTTCGCATTCTTTTCCCTGAGCTGCATCTGCTCTTCCAGTCGCGTCATCTGAGCGAGCACGATCGCCGCTTGCAGCTCGGTCATCCGGTAATTTTGCCCGATGCGATCGTGCTGATACCAAGCCCCCGTTCGCGAGCGGCCTACATTGCATAGTGACCACGCAATTTCCGCTAGTTCATCATTATTGGTAAGAATGATGCCCCCTTCACCACTATTCAGGTTTTTGCTCGATTGCAAGCTGAACGTTCCGAAATCTCCAATAGCCCCAACACTGCGGCCTTCCCAGCTCGCACCAACGGCTTGAGCAGCATCTTCAATCACCCGCAACTTATGAGCAGCTGCTATTTCATTGATGCGACTCATATTAGCTGGAGCACCGGCAAGGTGAACAGGGACGATAGCTTTCGTTCGTGAAGTGATGGCTCCAGCTACCTTCTCCGGGTCGAGCAGAAGTGAATCTTCCTCAATATCTACGAAGACAGGAACAGCCCCATAGGCAAGTGCAGCCGCAGCCGTAGCAATAAACGTGTAAGGCGGCACGATGACTTCATCTCCTGGCTTAACACCCGCTGCTTGCAGTGCTACCGTAATGGCGACCGTGCCATTTACAACACTAATGGCATGCGCTGCCTGGTGCAATTCCGCGAATTTGTGCTCCATCTCAGGGAGCTTAGGCGTATATTCAGGCGTATGTACAACGCCCGTACCTCCCCATTTCCCTGAACGAACAACCTCGAGAATAAGCTGCTCTTCCAGCTGCCCGAATATCGGCCATTTCGGGAATTCATCGATTCGAACAGGCGTCCCGCCATCCACGGCTAATGCTAGCTTCTCCATGTCCTCACCTCTTCCTTTTATGAAACATCTACATTCGCATGTATGATAACCTTGCGGCATGGCATGCCAAAATGCTTCTCATGTCCTTCATGAGGTAAGAATGCTTCCGAAGTCTGCATTGGCACCCAAACAACAAGTCCATCAACAGGAGGATTTGCTTGCAGCTCAATATTTCCGTTGCTATCACATGTGATCCGAACTGATCTTCGCAAGCGCGTCCAATCTTGAATCTGCTGTGATTTCCAAAACGTGAAGCCCAGCTCTCTCGCTTTTGTCACGAGCATTCGAATTGCGTCCCGTACCTCTTCCCTATTGTGAATGTGAATCTGATGGAATAGAAAATGTGCAATACCGTTCACTTCCAAGGTTTGCTTTAGAAAGGGTTCAATCACCTTATTGTCAGCCAAATGGCCAAGATCCAGATCCTGTGTTAAGAAGCCAATCTCAAGCACATCATAGAACCTATTCTTCTCATCAAATAACGAAATAGGAAAATAAGGATGACAAGTTCCAAATAAGAATCCGACATTACCTTTTTTACTCGGACCTCTGGTTTGATCACTCGGGATTTCGTTCTTTTCCAGCCATTGGAAGAGCTCACCCCATCCTTCCACTCGCGTGTAATGGTTTTTGTTGGTTGTTACGTGTTCTAAGCCTGTCGCACCCTTCAGCCAACTTACCTGTCGATCAAATTCAGCTTCATCCCAGTACCCATTGTCTTTCTCCAAAGCGTTATAATGGAAGGCAAGTTCATGATCGGCTTGCTTCACTTCCTCGTAGATAGGGGCACTATAGCCAGGTTCAATCATGCACCAGGTTGTCTGAATGTGGCATTCTTCAAGCAACTTTAGTGTGGCCACTGCGTGTTCATCCTGATTGGAATCGCTGTCATGTGAGATCAATGCCATATGCTTGACGCCTTCTGGCCAATAACCTGTGAATGGCAATGTCATTTGCTTATCGAGTGCACATTGCAGCACATGTCGGATCAGCGCCTCTCGCCAATAATCCGCATACGGCCACGGGAAATAAGGAATACCGGTTTCTGTAAGTACACGGTCGAATTCCCAGTCCATCGCAATGCGATCATCTGCTTTCAGAATATCCTCATTGACATTTCCACTGCCATCCAGGGCTGGAACACCATCGTCTAGAACAGGTCCCGTGCCTTGCTGCATGTGAACGATCGTTAAGGGGATATTGACGGTCCAACGATGAATGCTTCCTTGCCCTACATCAAATATTTGAAGGGCAGGTCCCTTATCAGGACCATCGGGACGCCCCTGATTAATCGTCCCACTGACTCGACAAGTAGCTTGCGTAACGCCTTCCGGTGTCGCTTCACCAGCTTCTATCCAAGGGTTAGCGGATAAAAAGCGTAATTGACTCGGTTGTCCCGACTGAGTTGGTACGATCTCTGCATAGCCAGCGCCAAGCTCTCCCGTCTGGATATAGCCTAAGTTGATGGCTAATGCGTTAACACCAGCATACGAAATCAGCGTGCCGCCTTGCTCCGCATACGCCCATAACAGCGCAGCTTTGGCCCCACTCTCTTGTGAACAAGCGACAATGACGATGTCGAATTGTTGTAAGCTCGCAGCATCTAGCTCCGTTAGGGATGTATAAGAAATGCCAGCATGTTGTAAGACTTCTTCCACATATTTTTCAAAAACGTTTAGTCCGTACTTCCATTTGCGTGCAGCAGCCTCATGTTCGACGAGGACTCCGAATTTGGCCATCTTCATTTCAATTCCTCCATCCGCTGTCGGCTACACGGCTTTCAAGCCCGACTCCCTATAATGAGCAGCCACCTTGCGAATGCCTGCAATGATCTCATCGATATCCTGTTCACTGAAGAATTCGTTGACGGGTACGCGAATCGCATTCTTCAGAATATGTTCAGCCGTGGGGCAAAGCCCTTCGCTATACGTAATATCAGATAGCTCAAAGGGGTAATGACTGCCTGTATACGCTTCCCGATTCAAAAATAATGGCTGCATATAGACCGGTTGAGGGATATAGCCTGCCGAACTGTCAATTCCCTCAGCTTGAAGTGCTTGGGCGAACTCGTCTCGTGTACAAGTAAGGGTATCCGTATCAATCGTAAACATGTAAAACCAATAGGTGCATCTTCCGTCCGTCGTTACTTGATGCGGATGGATGCCGGGCACATTGCTAATGCCAGCTGTTATGGCATTTCCGTACTGGCTGCGCTTGTCACAAATCCCTATTAATTTCGATAGTTGAGCAATACCCACGGCACCTTGCAGCTCCGTCATCCGATAATTGGGCGCAAGCAGCCTCATTTCTCGCTGTACTTGGTTACCGAATCGGCTATAATTTTTGTCAGCAAACGCATGCGTCCGTTGATAATCCGCTTCAGATTGTGAGTTGACGGCGACAATGCCCCCATCTCCGGTTGAAATGTGTTTGTAATCATTTGTACTAAAACAACCATAATCTCCTAGGGTCCCGACCAGCCGGCCTTTGTAGTAGGTCATATAGCTTTGCGCGCAATCCTCGATGACGATTAACTTATGTTCACGTGCTAATGCAAGAATCGGATCCATATCCGCTGGATTGCCTGCTAGGTGCACGACGATGATCGCTTTCGTCTTCGGAGTAATGCGTGCTTTAATCGTTTCTGCTGTCATGTTGTACGTATGTGGATCCAAGTCAGCAAAGACGGGAATCGCATTCTGATACAAGATGCCAATAATCGAGCCTGCATCCGTGATGGGGCTTGTGATGACCTCGTCACCAACACTTATGCCGGCTGAACAAATGGCCACATGCAGCGCAGCTGTGCCAGATGATGTAGCGACACTGTACGTAAGTCCATACAAGGCATTAAATCGCTCTAAAAACTGCTTTACTTTACGTCCCGAATGATAAAATAACGTATTTTGTTCGAGTGCTTCGACGAGCTCTTTGACTTCTTCTTCGCCAAATCGCTTTCCAGTGCCGTAAGGCGTTGTTTTGATCTTGGAACCACCGAGAATGGCTAACTGTTCTTTCATCATGCCAAACCTTCTCTCGTGTTGAAATATGTTTATAAATCTTATAATTCAATAGGAATAATCAGATATGGATTCGTAGATCGCCTCCCGAGCAACGCTAGGGTCACTCGGGAGACGTGTACGGACTGCAGAAGTATGACGGATTCTTACTCGTTTTTACGGATTCTCGGACTTAAAGACAACAGGCGTTTTAAACACTTGCGAGATTGTCTTCGCATAATTATCGAAGATCTCTTTACCATGATACGTGGTCATCAGTTCTTTACGATACTTCGGCCAATTGCTTGCGTCCTTCTCTTCGAAGAGGATTTTCACCATATACGCACGCATTTGTGTACGGAATGCGCCGATATCAAAGCCTGGAGGAGGAGCAACGTTCGTGCCGAGTACTGGATATTTATAGGTTTTCAGTTTTTCAATAATAGCTCGGTCATGATCGGTTTCGCGTGGATCGATAATGGTTAGACCAATTGGGCTCGGATCTTGCACACCATAAGCGAAGATGGAGCTATATACATCAAAGAAATTACCGTTAGCTTGATTATCTTTCGTGATCGCATCAGGAATTAGCGTAATCGTGTTGCCGCTCTTCGTATAATTAGTGCCTTCTTTCCCATAGTGCGACAGCAAATAACCTTCTGGACTTGCTAACCAATCCATAATCTCAATGCTTTTCTTGATTTTTTCTGGCGGTGTTTTGGCACCAAACAAGAATGGAACGCCTGGCAGAGCAGCATAGTTAACAGCATTTGGCGTAATGTGGAACGGAACGAAGTCCGCCGTTTTAACGCCACTGATATCAATTGTTTTCTTCTTCACGCTCGTCGCTACATTATCAAATGCAGCCGTACGTAGTACGCTTTGGAAAATCCCTGCTTTCCCTGCTTCAATTTTCTCGAGTTCTTGCCCTGGTTTAGCTAGAAACCAGTCAGGATCTACGATTTTCTGAGCCATGACGGCACGAATATCATCAAGCACTTTCCCCGCACGAATATCGGATTGCGGATCTACATATTCCCCATTCGCTTGATCATACCAGAGATCGACGCCTAGACCATTTTTGTACCACTCTGGAAATTGCTTTGAAACACCAATACCATTACCGAATGTGGTGAACCCGTACGTATCATTTTTACCATTGCCATCCGGATCGTTAAAAGTGAATGCTTTCATGACATTAATCATTTCGTCATAATTCGTTGGCACCTTCAAACCAACCTTATCCAACCAGTCTTTGCGCACATAGTAGGATTGGTAAAGCTGCTTTTCATAAGGAACGGGGGCACGCATAAAGACTTCTTGAACTTGATAGCGTGAAATAATTTCAGGGGTAACCCACTTGTAGTAGTTAGGCATCGTTTGGGGATTCACATAGGGGGTCAGATCGGCAACCGCTTTATCAATAATAAATTGATTCGTTTGCGCGCCGTCGGCTTGAAACATATCAGGGGTTGCACCAGATGAAATTTTTAAGTTGATTTTGGTCTTATGATCCTCACCTGGGACACCATATTCCATGTTCAGTTTGACATTGAACTTCTGCTCAATCGCTTGACGAATGTAGTCTTTATCAGGGGCTGGCAATGATACATCGTTCGTTGGAACAAAAGTTAACCAATTCAATGTCATTGGCGGTGCTTTGGTAGCTGCCGCTGTCGCAGGAGCTGCTGACGAGGAAGTAGATGCAGAAGGTGTAGCCGTAGATTCGTCTTTCGAACAACCACTCAATACAACCAAACTAGCCATTACGCCGAATGCTACCTGTTTACGTAATTTCATGCAAACGACCTCCCATTTGTACTTGAATTCATTCACAAGTCTGCTCTGGTTGTCTTTATGACTGAAACGAAGCAAATCAAGGCATCACTCCTTTCAAGCTCGCAAGCTTGTGCCTCTAAACCTTTACCCTTTGATGGAACCGACTAACATACCCTTGATAAAATATTTTTGAATAAACGGATAAATGGCTAATAGCGGCAATGTTGTCACGACAACGGTTGCCATACGGATGGTGTCCGGCGGCAAGGTTTGAATGACAGAAGGATTCGTATTCAACTCTTGACTCACGCTAGACGTAACGATCATATTGCGCAGAATAACCTGAATAGGGTACAAATCGCGGTCTGACAGATACAAAATGGCATTAAAGTAAGAATTCCATTGAATTACGCCATAGAACAAACCTATCGTGACAATAATCGGCATGGATAAAGGAATAACTAACTGAAATAATGTTCGAACATCCCCACATCCGTCTACTTTCGCCGACTCTTCGATCTCCGTAGGGAAATTGATAAAGTAAGTACGCATGATAAACATGTAGAACGGTGAAACAAGTGTTGGGATAATGAGTGCCCAGATCGAATTGATTAAGCCCAAGCCCTTTACGACGAGATAAGTGGGTACGATACCACCACTGAAGAGCATTGTGAACACAATTGCCAGAAGAAAAAATCGACCACCCGGTACATCCTTCTTCGAGAGCGGATAGGCTAGACAAATCGTAACCAGAAGACTTAAGAAAGTACCTATAACCGTAATCAGAACAGATATTTTAAGCGCATCCGGCACAAGCTTGCTGCCGAATATTGCTCGGTAAGCCTGCAGCGTGACTTCCTCCGGAAATACGACAAATCCACCGTTACGAATCAGTTCTTTATAAGGAGTTATCGACTCGATGAATACGAAATACAACGGAAACACGGCAGTTAAACAACAGAATGTAAGAAATACGTAAATGATGACATCGATTATGCGATCCGATTTACTTTTATGTACTGCAAAAGACACATGTTCCACCACCTATTAGTAGATTCCCGAACCACCGAATTTCTTCGCGATACGGTTAGCGGCAATGACGAGCGCAAATCCAATAACTGATTTAAATACCCCCATTGCTGCAGGAATACTAAAGTCGCTCTGCTCAATGATTCGGCGGAATATCCAGGTATCCAGAATATCTCCAACATTCGTTACACGCGCATTGAGGAATACATAAATTTGATCGAAGCCTGCATCAAGAATCGTACCTAACCGCAGAATGAGCAATAAGATGAAGACCTCACGGACGCCAGGCAATGTAATATGCCAAATCTGCTTCCAACGGCCTGCTCCATCCACAACAGCAGCTTCATAGAGCTCGGGATTGATAGTAGCCAGGGCAGCAAGGAAGAAAATAGCGCCAAATCCTGTATTCCTCCACACATCCGTAAGGATGATAAGAGGCCGGAATAAATCCGAATTCGCAAGTACGTTCAGTTCTCCCCATCCCATATTTTGATAGAACGTGGTGACGAGACCTGTGCCGGGAGAGAAAAATGAATACACCAGACCATATACGATAACCCATGATAAAAAGTAAGGGCCATACGTGATCGTTTGCACAATCTTTTTAAACCAAGTAACGCGGATTTCATTGAGAAGTAAGGCGAGAATTAAATCAGGAAGTAGATTGAAGACGAGTCTGTACACGCTAATGAGGAGAGTATTGGTCATGAGACGGAGAAAATCAGGTGATTTAAAAATAATTTCGAAATTGCGCCAACCCACCCAGGGGCTATCCCAAATTCCTTTTGTGACACTGTAATCTTTGAATGCGACGAGCAATCCTGCCATGGGGACGTATCGGAAGATGAGAAAGTACAACAGGCCAGGAGCCATTAACAGATAGAACCATCGGTATCGAACTATTTTTCGAAAAACACGATTTGACTTAGAACTGGCGATAGAAGCCATGTGGTCACCCCCCGTTTACAATCCCATTATAATTTATAAACACAAAAAAATACAAGTGCTATACATGTTTAATTTACGTCTTTAAATTGACCAAAACTCGTGCTATGTCTCACTTTTTTTATGTTGTATATTTACCAAATATTGTTTAGAATACATACAACTGAGCAAATAGGTGGCGATTCTGATTATGAGAAAAAAGGACCAATATTGCTATTCGTCATTAACCGACATCCTTCGGGAACAAATTCTTTCTGGCTTTATCAAGAAGGATGAGTTCCTTATGTCCGAGAACGAGTTAAGCAAATATTACGAGCTCAGCCGCAGCTCCGTTCGTAAATCACTTGATCTCCTCTTGAAGGAAGGCCTTGTTGTAAAAAAAGCCGGACTCGGAACCTTCGTCTCCCCTGACGTCACGGTGCGGAAATCGAAGCGGAAAGTGTTGCGCATTTTAACCATTACACCTTCCTATTTTGTCGATCACTGCTTACCATTCATCTGCGAAACATTCGAACAACAACACCTTGATGTGGACATTAAACTGCTCAGTTTTCCAATTGCACAGTTCTGGGAGTCCTTGCACAAATGCATTGAAATGGGTATTCAACCTGACATTTGCATCATTACAGACACACTCTTTCAAGAGCATAAATCGATGGACGATTTTGTGAGTTTAGATCGTATTATGGATGATGAGCTGAGTCGGATGTACCCCAAGTTGCTAGATGGATTTCGCAAGGATGGAAGCAATGGCAGCGTCAAAGCCTTACCTGTCACTTTTTCGGGTATATGTCTCGCTTATAATCCGCGCATGTTCGACAAATATAGCATTGAAGCACCTCGCCATGGTTGGAATAAGGAAGAATTTATGGACACCGCTGGTCGTCTGACATTTGATACGAATCAAGATGGTATCATTGATAATTATGGTTTTTCTCTGCCATCGACACTCAATCGCTGGAATGTGATCGCCATGCAGAATGGATTTGACTATAACAAACCGAATAAGAAAGCGCTTTTAGACACATTGACGTTTATGCACGATATGATATATCGCAAACGCAGTGCGTTGGTTTCTCATATGCAACTGCACCGTGTTGCTTTCCAAAGCGAACAAGTCGCCATGATGCTAACGACGACCATTGAGCTTGCTGGGTTTGGCAATCAGCTGCCCTTCGAGCCCAAATTCGCGCCGATGCCGTTCGGTGAATCACCGAAGACATTGCTCATTGCCAATGCCTTGATGGTTCATTCTGCTAGCACGGAGCGTGAGTTGGCCATCCAGTTTCTTCAAACAGCCTGTCACCCTGATGTGCAAGCCAAATTTGGTAAATCACGCTTCCTCTCTGTACTTCACAGTATTAATCAGCAGTATTGGGATCGGCTTGATCTGGAGTCACTCCATATTTCTGATGGTCAATTACATGACGCCTTCTACCAGCATGAGACCATCTCTGACATGCAATTGATGCAAGAAGTTAACAATGAAATGATGCTCTATTGGGAAGGCATGGAATCGGCCGAACAGTGTGCGCGACGACTGCATAAAATACTTTCACCTCGAAAGAAAGTGGCTAGCAGATAACATGACAAATGCTGATTAACGCAAACCTAAGTGTACTTAGGCTTGCGTTTTTTCGTATGATGCCAGCCAGATCAGTCGTCTTAAGTAAAATGTGCGCCTTACTCATTACGGAGCGATAGGGTCCAACATATGCTAGTACTAGTTGGACAACCTGATTGCAGGAGGCGTTGCGCGTGTTAAGCCCCGAAGATGCGAATAAAATAATTGAAACTTTTTTGAGCCCAATGTGGTTTTTCGTCACCTCACAAGAAGACAAGGATGAAATTCACCGATTGGCCAATGCATTGCGATTGGCTTCAGGTCAGTCACAAAATTAAGGGGGAGGTACTTGATGCTGCGCAAAAATGATGCTGACAAAATAATAGAATCATTTCTACAACCGCGTTTAAAGTTCCTCCAATCCCAAACAGATCGAAATGAAATACTCCGCCTAGCTGATGAGCTCAAAAAAGCCGCTGTTGACTCCCCACTACTTAGTTTCTCTGTCGTCAGTGATATTCATATTCAATATTGGGACAGCAACGCTCAGACAAAATGGCATGCCGCACTAACAGATTTACATCAATTGAACGCAAATTTAGATGCACTAGTGATTAACGGAGACCTTGGCGATGGGCGTCCCAATGACTATGCGATGATCACTTCCATTTTGCAAAAGCATTCGCTGCCGAACCAAGTCCTCTTTACGATGGGCAATCATGACTATTACAAAGCCTACTACAACGCTTCTGGTGAATGGGCGCCAGCTACATTTCCCAATGGAGAATCGGAGCAAGCTTCTATTGCACGCTTTCTGTCATTCGCAAACGTATCCAGCGTTTATTATGATCGATGGATTCAAGGCTATCACTTTATCTTTCTCGGTTCTGAACAATACCGACAATCGAATCCAGACAATAATGAAGATGCTTGGTTGTCTTTAGCGCAATTAAACTGGTTGCAGAGTAAGCTTCAAGAAAACTATATGACGAATAAGCCTCTGTTTGTTTTTCTGCATCAACCTTTCCAAGGAACCGTTTCTGGCAGCCTAGCACGGGGAATTGTTCAGCATGACGAATTGAAACGGATACTCGCTAACTACCCAGAAGTCATATTCTTCACGGGCCATACGCATTGGGAATTGAAACTTTCAACTACACTAGTTCGAGAGGTATGTACAATGGTCAATAGTTCGTCCGTTAGCTACCCATATAACAGCAGTGACGAACTGATTGAGGAAAGCCGATCAGAGGGCTTAGTTATCGATGTGTATGCGAATCGCGTGCACATTAGGGGCCGAGATTTCCAAGGGCAAGCTTGGATACAGGCGGCAGATTTTACATTAAGTCTTTGACAGTCTTGGCTACATTAATCCCTATCGCTTCTTTAAGGTTAACCATGACTAAGACCTGCCAACTTCAAGAAGTGGCAGGTCTTATCCTCGCTTTACCATAATGTAGAAAATCGAATGATATCCTCATCCGCAAGGTCATTCCCCAACCAAACTTCCATTAACACCAAATCTGTAACTGCCTTGATCCCATGCTTACTGTTAGCTGGAATTTGCAAAACATCACCTGACACAAGTCTAATTAGTTTGTCCTCCATAAGAATTTCCGCGCAGCCAGATAGAATCGTTAGGCTTTCTTGTCGATGGCTATGCAAATGATAACTGGTCATCTTTCCTTGGGAGAGCCTCACGATTTTAATCATGCTTTCTCTCCTGTGTTCTTCCTCCTTTTCATATTTCAACACTTGATAAGAACCCCATCTTTTCTCCCCATGCATGGGAAACGGTGGCGCTTGCGTGAGTCTTTCTTTGATCATATGAGCTTTATCTTTGTTCGCAATCAAAATACCGTCTACGTTAGCCGCGACAATCATATTCGAGATACCGATGACTTCAATTGGATAGGGGAGTTCATTAATGAGATGTGTATTCACGGAATCATCCGAAATTCGACCTGCACCGATCTGACTGTCCAAATGGGGTGTTAATGCCTTCCAACTGCCTACATCACGCCATACCCCCTCATACTCCATGACTATGGTGTGTGGATTGCGCTCAACGACTTCACGATCGAAGCTTGTATTGATCACTTTCTCGTAATTTGCTAGCCATGACTCCACTTGCGTCGGTTGTCCATTGTTCTTCAAATAGCTCAGCATGAACCTTAAAGGGAAGGCAAACACCCCGCAGTTCCACAAAGCTCCATGTTCAATGAGATCTGCTGCCGCTTCTTCATTCGGTTTTTCGACGAAATGACGTACAACAGCAAAATCATCGGTATCCTTTGGAAGAACAGGTACAATATAGCCAAACTGATCAGAAGGCATATTAGGTTTAGAACCAAGTAGCACTAAATCTGTCTTGGAACGCGAAATGACCTCAGGAAAACGATGTAACAGTTGAAAAAAAGCCGAATCAACATACGTGTCCACGGGGAGTATACATATCGTTTCATCTGGATGTACTTTCATCATCTCAGACAGATAGGTAACCGATAACGCGACTGCCGCAAAGGTTCCTCTTTTGAATGGTTCACTAATGATGGGAATGTGCTCGCCTACATACGTACGCGTTATCTCTACTTGACTATGATGGGTGACAATACAGGTGGATTGCAGCAAACCCACTTCATCCAATTGTCGGCATATACGCTCAATCATCGATTCTTGACTACCATCTTTGGATTTCAAAAGCTTAAGAAATACCTTGGAGCGAATTTCGTTGGATAAAGGCCATAATCTTTTTCCAGATCCCCCGCACAATAGTACAATACGCAAGCCAAATACTCCTTTCTTGGGACATCACGCTTCACCCTTATTTCTGTGACCAATCACTTTATCGACGACCTGCTTCATCAACTTCCCGGCGCGTTCCCAGGTTATAGGAAGAACATCCAATCTTCCTTGTCTTCCCTTTCTTTTGCACAGTTCAGGATTCTCGTAAGCTTTCCTCATGTTCATTCGTAAACTAGCATGATCGGGTTCTGCCCATAGTTGTTCCTTTTCAGCAAATAAATAACGGAATGGGCGTGAAATGGCATGTCGACTATTCATGCTAACTGTCGGATTCTTTAACTGATACGGAACGAGAAACGAATTATTATGGGTTAGGAAGTCCATCTGCCCGCCCCATGCCGTCGTGATAACCGGGATACCACTAGCTAATGCTTCAAGAAATGGGAGTCCAACCCCCTCGCCTCGTGTAGCAAGGACGAACGCATCCCCTAATGTGTACAAGCCTTTAAGCTGACTTTCACTAAGTCGTCGGCCGATGATGATAATCGGTGCCGTTTCATTACGTAATCCTAATCTCTTCTTGTATTGCCAAATCTGTTGTTGAATCCATCTCTCATTTTCATAGGGTTCATATCCGTTCGTTTTGATCACAAGCATGACGTTATCTTTCGCGGAAAATTCTTCCCAGTACGCTCGCAGCAAGCCTTCTGGATTTTTGCGATGCTGAAAGCCAAAGACAGACACAAAAATAAATTTGCCTGCTGTACGCGGCAAGACGAACTTTTTATTGTTTGGATGAAAGGCCTTGGTATTCACACCATGTGGAACAATGAAAATCGGGACAGTAACCCCGCTAAGCACAAGTGCTCGCTTATTATGTTGTGTTGGTACACATACTGCATCAAATTTGTTCATATGAGATAGCCATTCTTTAGGCGTTTGGGTCGTTTCCCAAACCGTGTTTAAAATAATGGGATCATATAAACGCCGTTCACGATCCCACTTCATATGACTCGGAACATCGTGATAGATAAGCACCTTTTTACCGGGTCTTTTGCCAAATTTCCAATGACCAAGCCTTACATCAACTCCTTGCCGCCTAAGGGAGGCTGCATACGTTCTGCTTGCGTGACCAAGACCACTTACTTTATGAACAGGCCCTTTCCAGACCACAAGATAGGGTTTCATTTTGTCACCAACATCGCTGTTTTAACATACCCTTTGCGCTTGTGAAGTGAAATGGATCGATAACTTTTGGCTAAGGCTGACATCCTAGACGAGGTAATTTGCGAATCACGCACATGCAAGCTTATATTTCGGGCAGGCTTCAAAATCATTTTGTGCGGTTGCGTTGAATAAAGAAAATTACCGTATGTTTCAAATTCAGAAAAAGCAAATTGCTTGGATTTATTCATACTTTTCATAATGGCTGAATACCAGCTGCGATTGTGCTTGGACTCTATGGCTTGTTTCAACTGCTTGACTTTCGCTTTCTCGAACAGCATGTAATGCGTAACGAAGGACAATCGCGCCGAACGATTTCTTCCCATCAATTTTCTATACGTTTTGAAATATTCGGGTTGACTCCAATCCCGACAGTAGAATACGGTTTTGTCGCCCACTCTGAAGGCATGAGGTCGAATTAGAACCGTATCTGCATCAATGACCATATAGTACTTAGAGGAACACAACGTATCTCCGTTCAATTTAAGTAGCTGTTGATACAGCCAACCGGTACGATCCCATGTTTTGGATTGATAATGGATATCCTTCTTCGTGATGGGAAGAACCGTATCTTCATGAACGAATCGACAACCTTTTCTCGAGCAAAGCTCGATAATACGTTTTTTCATCGGAGCCACTATGATGATTTCACCAATCGGGTGCTTCACATATTTTCGTATACTATCAATGACAAGGGGGAGTGTTCCCAAGTCTTTCTCAATCGCTGGGATTATCACATCCAATTGGGGGCCCTGACTAAGCGCTTCTTTTACTTGCATGAACATGACATCATCTCCAATATTCAAACGTTTGGATTATCATATGTCAGGAGAATGAAATGGCATGGGTTAAGCGGTACACGAGTCGTATAATAAAAAAAAAGCCGCCAAGGATCATATCCCTGACAGCTTCTTATCTCACTATGTTTTATTCCAAAAGTCCGCCTAGTTCGGACGCTTTGATTTCTGCATTCGTTTTCGTGCCAGGCGTTAAACCTAATCTTTGCGTCATTTGCTGACTAATGTTGCCCAGTCGTTGCGTGTGTTCAGTCGCCGATTGAATGATTGTCCGATTCGATTGCTCGAAGAGATCCAGTGCAGCAAAAAGATCGTTCATCCCTCTTTCAATCGAGTCCATCTGCAAGCCTGGCTTACCGAGCAAATCATTCGTTCGTTGCGTCGTTTCTTTCAACAAGCGCGAATTCTCTTCAAACATTTTATTCAATGTCGAGTTCGCACTATTGACGGCTTCAATCGTTTGTACTTGATCCTCAATGGCCATTGAGATCATGGCAGACACCGTAAGTAGATTCTGAGTTTTATCAATCGTCGCATCTACCGCATCAATAAGTTTGTCATTATTGTCGTTGATGATATCCGTACCTGCAATCGCTTGTTGGTACAGAATGACCATCTCTTGAAAAGACTGAATACGCGTTACAACCTTGCGAAGTCCTCTTTCCAAATGGGTTTTGCGGTGTTCATTCTCAGGTTTAGCAATTTCCACTTCGAAAAGCTGCTTTAAATTCTCCCCCATCGCAATTCGCATTTGCAAATTGTAGACCGATTCAATGGAATTTTTTTTCAGCGTCTTCATGTAAGCCATATTCTCTTCCAACGTTTCTTTCCCGTTACGCAGGGATTGAACGATTGCATTGACGTTTGTTTTCACAGACTGATACTTATAAATATAGTTCTTAAGTGGCGTCTTCTTCATCATTTTCTCGAAAAAGCCAAGCTGCTTACTCTTGCTTAATGAGTCTATTTCGCCGCGCAACTTAAGGATGTTATTCTGCACCTCTGAGCGTTTGCCGGACATCAATTCATTGACGGGACGTTCTAGCATTGCAAGGGATTGTCCAGCTTGTTCCATCGTTTTGGAACCCATACGACCAATGGAATCCATTAACGTTTCTAATTCCATCGTATCTGTTGAAGAGACTTTCTCAAGCAATTGCTTGGCTTCTAGTTCAACCTTCTGCAAATCCGTTGATTTTAATTGCACCAATTGTGTTGTCATGGTCCCATGCCTCCTTTAATCTGTCGAACGATATCGCTGTTGAATTAATTCCATCCGTGTTTGCAATTCAATTAAGTCTTTTTGTTCGATCGTTTCTACATAATCCGTGAGCTTGGAGTTAATATCCTTGATCCCCGTAAGAAGAAGCCGACGATTTAAGCGTTTCGCTTCCCCTCCCAGCTTCAGAAAAGGATTAATTGCACCGTTTAAATCCTTAAAAATCAATCTTTGTATGTTATGATTCATATTTGCATCGTTTAGTTCTTTCAATTGTGGAATTAATCGTCCTACCCTGGAGAGTAAGCTAAGCGTCTTTTCAACGATTTCATCGTCAAGTGTGTTCTTCTGCCCTTCAGAAATCATCGTCTCTTCAATGACATGAATGTATTCCGAAATAGGTCCCCAGAAAGGGTCTTGTTCCGTGATACGCTCATCTTCGTTTGAAGATACGACACTCGGTTCAGGAGTGCTACTAGGAGCTGTTTCACTTATACTTACGGGAGGCGTTGTTCCCTTTAAGGCTTTGGAAGGACGTTGAAGTACGAGGATTGTTCCAAGTATCAGCGTAGCAGGCACTAATAAATTAACGGCTTCCGGTAAGAAACTAGCTGTAATGAGACTGACGACATATCCTGCAAGTGAGATGCCTGCTGCGACTTTAAATTGCTTTTGCATGATTCCTTCACACCCCTGTTCGATCGTGTTACCCACTAAAATCATATCTCCCCTAGCAGTTGATGTCAATTTATAGCAGAGTAAAAATTCATTACTCACGCTCATAGGTTTAGATTAGCTGTGTTATTAAATAAATGGCGGTTCCCCACATGATGAGCGCAGAGGCTTTATTCAGATACGTGATAAAGGTGCGAGATTTGTCTAATCTTCCAACTTGTCTCCCCATAAGCGCAAGCGCAACAAACCAAATCCATGACACTCCGATACACGCTACCGCAAAAACTAGTTTTTCCGTCCCCGAATAGTGGATAGAGCTAGTTCCAATGACACCAATGGTATCCAAGATCGCATGAGGATTCAATAACGAAACGGATGCCGCAAAAGCAATTTGCCTCTTCGGGGACAGTGCCGTTTCCTCCGATGTACTGGATGCCGGTTTGCTTTTCCAAGTAAGAATCCCCATATAAATAAGAAACAAGATACCTAGTGCGAACAGAATGATCTTAATAGCGGGAATCGTAACGATAATAACGGATACACCTAGAATGGCTAATGATATGAGCACTGTATCACAAAGAGCAGCAGTAAGGACGACGGGTAGTGCTCGAATAAAATTCGGCTGTGTTACACCTTGGTTAAATACGAAAACATTTTGAACACCTAATGGCAGAATCAGACCTGCGGATAAAAGAATTCCTTGGACTATCGCTGTAAGCATGATGTTGTTCTCCTAACTACAGATCGTAAACGATTTATATATAAACCTTATATGTTCTACATCCTAACCATTTCACTGGCTAGCAATAAAAGCGGAAACGAATAACTGGAAAATATACAGCTAATACGGCAACTTTATCCCTGAAATACGATTTAACTGCCCGAAATAACGACCTTCGTCACCATTTTCTCCGGGCCGATCTCATAGCCTGCAAACCAAAGCTTAACATGATCGCCGTCTTTCATTTTCGCAGCCTCAACCAATACACCGTCTTTCCACACTTGTGTAATCGGCAGCATGCGATATTTCACCCCATCGACTTCTAGGATTCTCTCAAGATTCACACCTTCGCCTGAAGTGGTTACTTGCGTAACCTTGCCACTTAGATCGCCGGCGCCATTGTCCAGTGAGTTAATCTGGAGCCGTAAACCTGTTGTTTGACCAGGATAGCTCGTCAGCATCATCCCCTCACTCCACACTGTGACGGATGATCCGATTTGCACGTCAGTTGCGTTAAACTTTTTACCTTCATACGTAATAAGGGCATCATCTGCCATGGTATACCAAGTTGCATTCGGCATTTTCTGCTCTTGATTTAGGGTTTTATCTGTCGAGACAACCAGAAACTTTCCCTTTCCATCAATTGCGGTGATTTTGCCTTTTGTTCCAGATTGTTCATCAATCGCGTAGACCGTTATGTTCAGTGGAAACTCAGCGCCGATCGCTGTGAAAATCGCTTGTTTGAATTTCGACTTCTCTGCGTCCGACAATGTCTTCGCATGTTCGCCTACGCGGCGCACCTCTAGAAACACTTCCTTGTCTGTGCTATAAGTCGACTGAGGTTTGACTTGATGTTTCTCAAAGACTGCTTCTAACGCGATCAGCTGATTCGCATATTTTTGTAAATCTTCTATTGAAACTGATTTCATCTTTTTAGGTGACGCCTGCTGAAAACCGCAACCCGCAATTAGGACAGTAACTAGTATCGTACAACAAAACAGAGGAAACCAATATTTTCTTTTATTCTGCATGATAGACCTCCTCTTTGCTTCCACCTAACTGCACGCAATTCGTGTGGTATGTATTAGACGAGTAATCGTTTCGTAAGGTTTCTATTTCCATCCCATTTTTGGTAAAATAAACATAGCTTGTCAACATTGGTGGAAATCGATAAGGAGTGTTTTCTATGGCCTATGAAGCAAAAATGAAAGAAACAGATAACAGTGTCATCGAGTTTATTGAAAATGTGGAAAGCCCAAAGAAACGTGAAGATGCTTATCGCTTATTGGATATTTTTGCAGAAGCAACAGGCTTTGAAGCTAAAATGTGGGGACCCAGCATTATTGGTTTTGGCAGTTACCATTACAAATATGCGTCCGGTCATGAGGGCGATGCGCCTCTAGCTGGTTTTTCGCCACGAAAAGCCAAGATCAGCTTGTATTTTGCAACAGGAGATACAGAACGAGAGGAATTATTAAAGGACTTCGGCAAACATGAGGCTGCAAAAGCCTGTGTGTACATCAATAAAGTCGCAGATATCAATACCGATATATTAAAAGATTTAATAAGCCAATCGGTCTCATTTCTCCAGGAACGTTACCCGAGCTAGGAATAAATATAAACAGCAAGCATACAAGATGCTTGCTGTTTGGATGTTATTTCGGTTGAATGTAACCTTCCGCTTTAAGCAATTCAGCGATAAGAACCGCACCACCTGCTGCTCCGCGCAATGTGTTATGGGACAATCCAACAAATTTATAGTCAAACAAGGAATCCTCACGTAAACGCCCTGCGGAAACGCCCATACCGCGCTCAATTTCACGATCAAGCTTCGTTTGAGGTCTATTTTCTTCTTCAAAGTAAGTGATGAACTGTTTCGGCGCGCTTGGCAAGTTCAGCTCTTGCGGACGACCTTTGTAGTTCTGCCAGCGAGATAGGATTTCTTCTCTCGTAGGTTTTTTCTCGAAAGAAGCGAATACTGTAGCAAGATGTCCGTCGGTTACAGGAACGCGGATACATTGCGTAGTAATCAGCGGTGAGCTCGCTTTAATGATTTCATTATTTGCGATGCTTCCCCAGATACGTAGTGGCTCCTGCTCACTTTTCTCTTCTTCCCCGCCAATATACGGGATCACGTTATCCAACATTTCCGGCCAATCTGTGAAGTTTTTACCTGCTCCAGAGATCGCTTGATACGTTGAAGCAACAACATTGGTCGGTTTAAAGTCTAACAGTGCATGAAGGGCTGGCACATAGCTTTGAATGGAACAGTTGGGTTTAACTGCGATAAAACCAGTCGACGTACCCAAACGTTTTCTTTGTGCTGCAATGATCTCAATGTGACCTGGATTCACCTCTGGGATGACCATCGGAATGTCCGGCGTCCAGCGGTGAGCTGAGTTATTAGAAATAACAGGCGTACCCGTTTTGGCGTAAGCTTCCTCGAGCGCTTTGATTTCATCCTTTTTCATATCTACCGCACAAAAAATAAAGTCAACTCCAGTGGCAACTTCCTCCACTTTTGAAGCATCTTGAACGATGATCTGTTTCACGTTTTCCGGAATCGGCGTGGACAATTTCCATCTGCTCTTCACTGATTCTTCATACGTTTTACCTGCTGAGCTGCTGCTTGCTGCAATCGCAGTTACTTCAAACCATGGGTGCTGATCCAACAATTCAACGAATCTCTGGCCAACCATGCCAGTTCCTCCGACAATACCTACTTTTAATTTTCTCGACATTGGGATTCACAAATCCTTTCACATTCGTATAAGGTAGTAAAGCATCTTAATAGTAAATTCAAAGCATCTGATATTGTGTGCCAAATGTTACAGCACCTGCGTAAAGTTTCTTACGCTATAACAAAAAAATCCCACCCCCAAGACTATTGCCAGTCTTAGGGACGAGATTAATATCCTCGTGGTACCACCCAGTTTCACCAATATGTCGCCATACCAGCCTCTTCAAGTACGACATGCCAATTGCATGCGTATACTTTAGCTCTATAACAGGAGCTCCTGTCACACCATCCCCGAGAAATTCAGTTCCGATGTGCTGCTCTGAGGCTTTGTTCAATAAAGTTCTCTTTACTCCTTTTCAGCTAACGGAGCTCTCTGTGAAAGATTTCATTTATTTACTCATCTCTTCAACGCATTTGTTATTGCGATTATATTATCAAATAACTAGAGGTACGTAAACAATAATTTTTGAAAATGTAATTTTTTTTGAATATTGCCCCCTATAGGGTTCAAGAAGACGCCCGCTAATAGAGTTAATTTAGTTATTTGGTATTCCTTGAATATACATAAAAACCACTTCTCTTTTCCCATCCCACTGTTGTCCAGAAACGGTTCCCAACCTCATTATCTTCGATAACAAAAATATGACATTTATCAATACCTTCCTGGCTCAATTTATTTAAACTCGTTTGAACCAATTGGTTACCAATTTGCTGTTTACGGAAAGCGGGGCTCACAGCAAGATGATAAATAAAACCCCTTCTACCATCATGACCACACAGAATAGTCCCAACAATCTCATTATCTTGCTCGAATACAAAACTCAACCCATTATTTCTGACTAGATACCTCTTGATGTTTTCTTTAGAATCCGCGTCACTTAAAGCTAATCCCTCAATACTGTTCCACAATTCAATCATCTTTTCGTAATCTTTAATTGTCATTTCTCTGATATTTTGCATAATTAATCTCCTTGTAAGTAGGTGTAATAAAGGCTATTGCCCTATATTAATGGACATTCTATGGTTTGTATAACTCATAATTTATTTTGTGATAATTAATAATTCAAATGATGGCGGGGCGCGAAGCATGGATTCATCTCAGTTAGAAGCATTTTTAGCCGTTTGTAAAATACGAAATTTCACTAAAGCATCAGAGCATTTACATATTTCGCAATCTGCTGTAACTGCAAGAATAAAAGCTCTGGAGGGCTCTATAGGCAAAATATTGTTCCAACGTGACAATCGTCATGTAACCCTAACGCAAGCAGGTATCGCCTTTCTTCCTTACGCAGAGCGAATGCTGCTATTATTTGAAGAAAGCAAAGTACAACTTTCGCAAGAATTTGAACATTACCTAGTTCTAAGTGGACCAGGATCCGTATGGCATTATCGATACTTACAAGACATTCTAGCTTTTAGAAGAAAACATCCTAACGTGGCTATTAGATTCCTAAGCAATATTGATCCAAGCTATATGGTACGTGATCTGGTGTTGGATGGGGTTGTACATGTTGCCGTTCGTTTTGATCCACCTGATCATCCTAAAGTATCAAAAGAATTACTATTTGAGGATGAAATTATTCTCGTATCCGCGCATAAAAAAGACTCCATTATTCGTAAAACGGATTTTATTTCTCATGAATATTGCCATATTGAATGGGGAGATCCCTTCCCTGAATGGTTTATAAGTATCGTTGGAGCTGGTTTTGTCCCATCTTTACAAACCGACCATTCCTTTATTATGGTTGCTATGCTTTTACAAGGAGCCGGATTTGGCTTTCTACCGAAGTCAATTGCACAACCATTTCTAGATGCTCGACAATTAATTCAACTTGAATGTGATTTCCATACGCCAAAAATTCGTGCAAATGCCGTCTACCTCCTCGAAAATCGTGAACACGCCAGCGTGAAATTAGGCTTAGAATTGCTAGGAGCCTCCATGTAAAAATGAAAAATCCGCCTCTCGGCGGATCATCATTCAACTATATGTCTTTATTTAACATCATTTCAAGAACGAGTTTATCCATCTCGGAAGTCGCTTCATTACCGATCCGGCAGAAGTTGTCGATCGTTTTCTCGGCATCATTTTCGATAAATCCATTCGTGGAAGAAATGGTCATCCCTTTGGAAGCAAGCAACGCAGATTGCACCGCAGCACTCGTACAAGTTGCAACTTTCATTGCGCAGCCACCTTTAGCGCCATCACACATCATCCCTGTTACATTCCCGAGCATGTTTTGGATTGCGGCTTTAATTTCGTTCTTTCCACCGCCGAGTAAATACGTAATTCCGCAGCTTGCACCTGTACCTGAGACAGTAACGCCGCATAAAGCGGACAACCGACCAAATTTGGATTTGATGTGAATAGTGACCAAATGACTCAAAGCAACCGCACGGATGAGCTTATCTTCCGCAACACCGAGTTTCTCAGCCGCCGCGATAACGGGATTCGTCGCTGCGATACCTTGGTTGCCGCTTCCCGAATTCGCCATAACAGGCATGCTAGAACCAGCCATACGAGCATCTGATCCAGCAGCTGCAAGCGCCATCGCATGAGAGATTAAATCATCTGACAGAATACCCTTCTGCACATTCTCTTTAATCGTTCTGCCAACCTCAAGACCATAGGCATGCGTCAATCCGTCTATTCCGGCCTTACGGTTCAATTCAATGCTCTGTTTAACCAATTGCAGCTCGGTAAGGTCAACTGTATTGACGAAATCGACAATACCATCGATCGTAAGCTCACCTCGTTCCTCTTTGGAACTCTTGAAAGTCGCATTGGCACAGCCTCCCGATTCAACGACCTTACCATCTACCTCAATCAGGGTAATATTCGTGTGATTATCCGTGATAACGACCTTTGCGTAACTGTCCTGCGTGTTAACGACGACCTCAATATATAGCTTTCTGGAGGTATCAGCTAAGTGAACGACCGAAGCTCCGCGTTCAACCATATCCTGCGCTGCTGTAACATTTTCTGGTTGTATATCAGCAAGCACTTCTAATTGCTTCTCCGCATTACCTCCAATCGCACCAAGCGCAGCTACAAAATCAATCCCCGTCAGATTCGTACCAGGAATCCCAACTGCCAGAGCATTCTTGATGATCCCTGCACTAGCATGCACGGTGACCTTCTCGATAGGACCTTTCACATAGCTTCGAGCTTTCGCGGCAGCCAAAGCGATCGCTACCGGCTCTGTGCAGCCAAGCGCGACGACGAGTTCCGTTCTCAATATGTTAATGAATGTATGCATATGCATGTAACGACCCCCTACACTCCCAAGTAATCTATCTCTCTCAAATGATCATCTAAAGTAACCTGTAGCTTATCAGCTACGTCCAATTACTACTACTATAACGTAAATGTATGAGGAGAGTATGTTGAAAATATTAGAACTTTACGAAACTAACCTTCTGCAACGTCGGCTCCCAGTTCACTTGCAACCTCCAGCATCTTAGGAATCACAGCTTCATTCGTGCCCGAAACATACAGATCTCCTTGATAATGACGGAATGGAATCTTTATTTCCCCATAGCTCCACATGAAAAAATCCCCTTCAATCGACATGCTGGTGGCACCAGTCACGGTATAAACCGATGAATAGGTGAAATCTGGTTGTGTAGCAAAGAACTGTTTACATTCTTCTAATGAAATAGATGTTACGGCTTGTTCATTTTGTTGAAAAGCTCTTGTAATACGATAGCGTTGACTCATAGGAAGACCTCCGTGATTATATAAATTCATCCTTACTTAATTATCTCCAAGATCCCTTATGTCTTCTGGACACAAAGCGTTGGACAACTTACGAATAGTCTTATGATAGGACAAAATGAGAAGAAAGCCAACTAGAGACAATGGAGTGTGCTAACAAATGGGTAAATGGAAATCAGGAACCGTTGGGTTCCTATGTGGAGCTTTATTTTTTTCAGGGCTCTCTTATGCGGCGAACGATCCAACCGGTATCGAGGTTTATTTTCGAAAGCTGCAGTATTATTTCGATGGAGAGATCAAGCAACCTCCGCAAGATCTTCAAGGCTTCATTTACAAAAATACGACTTATGTACCTCTTCGTTTTCTAACCGAATCATTGGGGAAACCCGTGGGTTGGGATGATGCGACAAGCTCCATTTATGTAGGGGACAAGCCTCAGCATCTCCCTGCACCTTCTGATGGGGATGAGAACTCATCAGGCCATACAGCCTTGCAAGTATTCCCGAAGAATAATCCTTGGAATACAGACATCTCCGCCTTTCCTGTTCACCAGAAATCAAAGCAGTATCTCGAAGCGATTGGCTTGAATACGAGTGTACATGCGGATTTCGGCACGGAATGGGAAGGGGCACCGATTGGGATTCCCTACACGATCGTAAGCGGCGATCAACCGAAAGTAAACGTAACGTTTACGGATTATGGCGATGAAAGTGACGCTGGCCCTTACCCAATTCCAGCCAACGCGCCAATCGAAGGCGGACCGAACGGCGATGGCGACCGTCATGTCATCGTTGTCGATAAAGACAATGATATGCTTTACGAATTGTTCAATGCACGACCCACGTCATCTGGATGGCAAGCTTCGAACGGTGCGAAGTGGGATTTGAACTCCAACGCGCTTCGTCCTAAATATTGGACATCCGCTGACGCGGCAGGCTTGCCGATCTTCCCAGGGCTTGTCCGCTATGACGAAGCAAGCTCAGGAGAAATCAACCACGCACTGCGTTTCACAGTAAGGAAGACGCAACGAGGATTCATTGCTCCAGCTACACATTTTGCTTCAAACAGCACTGATTCGAATCTTCCGCCTATGGGCCTTCGACTGAGACTTCGCGATGATTTCGATATATCAAGCTACTCGGCAACGAATCAAGCGATCTTACGAGCCATGAAGAAATACGGCATGATTGTCGCTGATAACGGCAGTGATCTCTATGTGAGCGGCGCGCCCGATCCGAAGTGGGACGATGATGATCTTCATAAACTCGGAAAGATCAAAGGCAGCGATTTCGAGGTTGTAGATACAGGTCCAATAGAAAAATAATAGAGCTAGGCGCACACTAATAGGCTGATATCAAGTATCACTCTCCACTTGAACATCAGCCTATTATTATCACATTCTCGCATCTCACCATCTTACGTTATGTTGCTTTCTTTGGTCAGCATCACGCTCATGCTCTGAACATCGATCATACGTAACAAATGATTTTTTAATGTTAGGCATACTTTTAAACCACAATACCCCATTAAGCCACCAAATACATTTAGAATAAGATCATCCACATCAAAGCTCCCCATGGAAAGAACAACCTGCAGACTCTCCAAACTCAGACTTACCCCCAATGAGCGAATGAACACACCGGAGAATGAAATTTTCTTGGAACCTGACGTGAGCAACAGAAACATGCCATAGGGCATAAATACCGCGATATTCCCAAACAAATTGATAAGATCATGCTGGGATAAGCTTTGTAGATTAGCCGTTATTGAAACGAATGGCTGAAAGTTCGCAAACGCCAGACGATTTTGGATATATATAGGATTCTCTAGATTCCGCTGCAGCTGTTGCCACAGAAACGGGAGATCAATCGAACTAAATTTAAACAAGATGATTTTGAACAGGACATACATATACAAAGCGAATAAAGCCGGCAGCAGCATCTCGTGCCATACCTTCCAATTTTTCATATCGTAAACTCACACTCCTAAAATTTAAAATGTAACCTCAAGGAAGCACCGTGACGATGATGCCATCCATGTTGTTGCCAGACAAGGTATAAGAACGATTGTTAGGCACTTGAATGGTACTATTCTGAGTGATCGGATGATACGAAATCTCGTAGATCTTCCCTTTCACCTTCGTTGTGATGTTCTTTTGTTGTTTCAAATACGCCAAATATTCTTCCAACGATAAATTCATTTGCTGCATAATCGCACTGTGAGGTAGCCCCACATAACGAAAATGCCAAGGTTCAAATTGGATGCCCGTAATTGCCGTTTTGTCCTTGGGATAGCGCAAAATAAACCCATAATCCGCCGCATTTCGAATCAACCATTCCCCTTCATCTGCTTGACTCATTTCACCTTGTGTAGAACCAATATCAAGTCCCAAGCCTAAGTTATGTTCACTATGTCCCGCGGGCAACGCGTAATTAGCTCCCATATCTTTGTATAACTGACTCTGTTCTTTATTGTCCCGGTAGCCACTGTTAATCATGAAATGACGAACTCCGTCTTTGGCAGCTGCCTGGATCATCGTCGTAAAAGAGTCAACAACCGTTCGCGACAATCGCACCGTATTATCTAAGATCCCATATCCTTTAACGAGCTCTTTATTTTCAAAAAGGTTAAGAATATCCGGCTGCATGCCCCCTGAGTGAATCGGATAATCGTTGTTAATCAGAACCAGATTTCCTTGATATATCTGATCTTTCGTCACTTTTATTGTAAGATCTTTCCCAGGGGAAGTCGCCGCGTAGGCGCTATTCACGACTTGCGAATGCTCAACTTTTTCTCGAGGAGCTTTGTGCTGCTGGTAGGCTTCATAACCTAGTACGACAATAACAAACCAAAAAACCCACTTCTTCATAACTCGTTTCCCTCCTAAACCTTGCTTGCATTTAGAATAAAGAAAACAGTTTAAATTGAAAGTGGGACAAACATAAAATTTTTCTTAAATTCAATTAGTAAAGTGGCAATCTCACTTCAAAAAGTGTCCGAATCACATCGCTTTGAACCGTAATTGTTCCGTGATGCTGTTCAACAATGTTCTTCGCAATAAACAAGCCGAGTCCCGTACTGCCCCCCTGATGGGTGCGAGCTTGGTCCCCTGTATAAAACATCTCAAAGAGATGAGGAAGTTCATCTGCTGGGATGCAATTGCCATAGTTGATCACTTGAACCACCGCTTCTTCCCCTTCTTGAAGACCATTGATATCCACATATTTGCCATCTTTCCCATATCGATTGGCATTCGTCAATAGATTTTCAAATACACGAGCTAGCAGCTCCCCGTCTGCCGCTATTTCCAGATGCGGAGTAACATTGACTCTGCTGATCAAATTGCTCTTTTCAAAAACGGGGTACAATTCCTCATTGAGTTGAATGAGCAGCTCGCTTAAATCAATAGGCTTCTTCTCGACACTTAACATGCCATATTTCATCCGTGTAATTTCAAATAGTTCATCAATCAGCTTCTCTAATCGTTGTGATTTATTAAAAGCAATGGTCGTATAATGGATCATTTGTTCCCTCGATAACTGCTCGTCCTGAAGAATAAAATCCAAATAACCAATGACAGAAGTAAGCGGCGTACGTAGATCATGCGCTAAGTTCAAAACGAGCTGATCCTTACTACTTTCGGCAAAATCCCCACGTGCGACAGCTTGCTGTAATTTCTCACTCGCCATATTAATATCATCCGCGATATCCTTGAATTCGTCATTGGAATCAATATGAATGCGATTATGAAAGTCTCCGCCAGCAAGTCGATGAATTCCCGTCGAAATCACGTTAAAATAGGTGGCATAGCGCTTCGTTAGGAAGAAGAAACATAGAATAGAAAGCGGTACAAACACCATCAAGAAAAAGTTTAAATCGCCAATCGTATTCACAAAATGACGCAATTTAGCTACAGGATCTTCCCTGCGAACGCCTGAGTAATATAGCTTCAATACGCGATAAAGAATAAAAGTAAAAGTGCCGGACATCAGCAAGCTGAGCCCCAACAAACCGATCATCTTAGATCGAAAGCTGCGCAATAGATTAGCCATTGAATGTATATCCCACACCCCATACGGTTTTAATTAACTTATTTTTGTTAATATCTTCGCCAAGTTTTTTGCGCAGCGTACGGATATGAACCATGACGGTGTTACCACTTTCATAGTAGGCTTCCCCCCATACATGTCCAAAAATATGTTCCGCGCTAAACACCTTCTTCGGGTGACTTGCTAAAAGGTACAGAATATCAAATTCTTTTGGTGTAAGCTCAATCTTCTCGCCATAAAGGAGGACAGACCTTTGATCCGCATCAATAGTCACCCCTCCCGTTTCCAAGACAGGACTACTAACTGCAGCAGGTTGTTTCAATTGTATGGACCGCCGGAGCTGTGCATTCACGCGAGCAACTAATTCCATCGGATTAAAAGGTTTCGTCATATAATCAACAGCACCCATGACCAAACCTGTTATCTTATCCAAGTCAGAAGATTTGGCACTCAAAAAAATAATCGGTAACGAATACCTTTCACGAATTTGCCGCGTCACTTCATAGCCATCCATCTTCGGCATCATAATATCTAGAATCGCCAGATCAATAGCATGAGACTCAATCGCTTGAATGGCCTCTTTCCCGTCGGATACTTTGATGAGATGGTAACCCTCTTTTTCTAAATGTAACGCAATCAAATCGGCGATTTCCGCCTCATCATCAGCGATTAATATTGTCGTTCGTTTCATCCTTATCCCGCTCCTAAAATGTAAGATCATCCCTATTATACCCGATTCAGAAAAAGGGTTCATAGCTGAACGTTACACATATGCAAAAAAACCGAGCTCATCGCAGTAAAATCGATGAGTTCGGCTTGTTCTTTTTACGCATACTCCGTTACTAAAGGACTTATTTGTACAGCGCAAACCTTGAAACCAGGCATTTTGCAAGTTGGATCCAGAGCGTCATTCGTTAATTTGTTGACGTTTTGCGTATCTCCCCAATGCATAGGCACGAAGACTGTATCTTCGCGGATGGCATCGCTGAAACGGCTTCGCACATAAATTTCGCCGCGCTTGGACATCATCTTTACAAGTGTGGCATCCTCAATGCGGTACTTTTTCGCGGTTTTGGGATGGATCTCCATGAACGACTCCACTTCACGCGCGGCCAAAGACGGACTTTTGCGTGTCTGCACGCCTGTCAGATAATGCGTAAGCACGCGCCCCGTGGTTAGATACAACGGAAACTCTCCACTGACCTGCTCCTTCGGCAGATGATTCTCCACCGTCGTCAATAACGCTTTTCCAGCTGGCAGCGGAAACGAGACATCAAATAACCGCTTAACACCTGGATGCACCACTTCTGGACAAGGCCAGTAGACGCCTTCTTCATTCCGTAAGCGGTCGTAGGTAATGCCGTAGTAATCAGCCGTCCCTCCCCGACTTGCAAGGCGGAGCTCGTTAAAGACGGCTTCGACATCCTCAAATGGGAAGAATTGACCTTTCCCCAGCTTCTCAGCTAGTTCACAGAGGACTTGCCAATCATGCTTCGTTTCGCCAGGCGCAGGACGACCCGCTTCTCGCAATAATACGCGTCCTTCGAGATTCGTTAACGTCCCTGCATTCTCTAGATAGGCTGTTACTGGCAAAAGCAGATCAGCTAGCTGTGCCGTTTCAGAGATGAGGAAGTCAGCAACGACGAGAAAATCGAGCTTTTTCAGGCCTTCTTCAACGAAGTTCGCATTCGGATTCGAAACGAGTGGATTCGATCCCATGACGAATAAAGCTCGAATCTCCTGCTCATGGACCTTCTCCATCATTTCGTAAGCAGATACTCCCTTGCCTGGCAGCTCGTTTGGATCGATCCCCCACACATTCGCGATATAAGAACGATCTTCTGGATTCTCAATCAGTCGATAGCCAGGGAGTTGATCGGCTTTTTGACCATGTTCCCTACCACCTTGCCCGTTGCCTTGGCCAGTGACGGCGCCATAACCGCAGCCAGGCTTGCCTATTTTACCTGTAAGCAGAACGAGATTCAGGAAGTTCCGAACGGCCATATGGCCATCCGTTTGTTGCTCCACGCCTCTTGCTGTAAAAACCATTCCCGTATTCGCTTTCCCATAACTCAGCGCCGCTTTACGAATGAGTTCAGCGGAAACACCTGATAATTGGGCAATTTCAGCCATATCAAGCCCATCTAGATGAGCTTTCAATTCGGCGAATCCCGTTGTCCTTTGTTCGACGAATTGTTCATCAATGAGGCCTTCCTCAAGCAGAACCTTGAGCATACCATTGGCTAGCGTCGCATCCATCCCAGGCCTCACACGCAAATGAATATCTGCAATACGTGTCGTACCCGTTTCTCGGGGATCAATGGCGATGATGAGAGCACCTTTCTCTTTCGCTCTTGTAAAATAGGGCATGAGCGTTGGTTGACACTCCGCAATATTCGTACCCGCAAGCAGGATGCAGTCGGCCAATTCAATATCGGACAATGGATTCGTTAACCCGCGGTCAATCCCAAATACTTTAACACCTGCTGACGCAGCCGCCGACATACAAAATCGGCCATTATAATCTATATACTTCGTTTGCAGTGCCACGCGAGCAAACTTACCTAGTAGATAGGCGGATTCATTCGTTAACGAACCACCGCCATACATGCCCACCGTGTGATTGCCATAGGTTTGTCGAAGTGCACCGAACTTATTTACAATAAGCTCGTAAGCTTCCTCCCATGAAATCCGTTCGAACTGACCATTTCGCTTCACCATGGGGTGAAGCAGCCGTTCGCCAGTAAGGACGTGTTGGTAGGCATTCATCCCTTTGATACACAACCGTCCTTCTGATGCCAGATTCGGTTTTGGAACTACTGAATAAACGGGGCGTCCGTTCGTTATATCCTTTTTTTCAATGATTTGCATTTTACACTGCACACTGCAAAAAGGGCATTGTGTATCTATCACATGTAAGGAATCCTGAACGACTTGCTCTTGCTCAATTTGTATATGCATAGGCTCACCTTGCCAAAGCAGCTGTGCGCTGCGGATTTACTTGCTGCTTTTCCGTACCTATCCTCGTTAGGTTCATTCTCGATATTAGCTCCGCGCGGAACACAAGATCGAAGAGTCCCTCTCGTAGGCGAGTCATTCCTATGCGCTCCACCCACTGTCCTGTCGGTTCACCGAAATTCGCTTCTTCACGGTACCACTGCAGGAACGCGGTTGATAACGCTAGTGCTCCATCCTCCGTTGGCACCATACAAAGAAGTTCCCCTTGTCGAAGCTTACTTCCTCCGCTGCCACCTACGTAGATTTCCCATCCACCAGGAACACCAACAAGACCTAAATCCTTAGTAAGCGTACCTGCTCGGTGCAACGGACTTGCCGAAACTCCGACATGTACTTGTGCTGGCATTTGTACATAAGCTAATCGACTTTCGAGATTAATTCCCAATCCGATCGAATCTTGAAGCGCACCACGGTCATAATGGATACCCGTACATGTTGCAACAGATGATATCATTCTACCATACTGAGCGCTTGTCGATGCCGATTGACCGATCTCAGCGCCAATAGAACTAACTTCCTCTTCAGGTATGCCAAGTAGATCCAGCTGCGCACCACCTGAAAGCTTCACTACCGGAATGTGATATTTATCGATCACATCGGCAAGAAGCCTTAACTGCTCGGCGCTCGTAACGCCGCCGTACATGCGTGGCGTGATGGCGAACGTGCCATCAGCGAGCAAACTCACTACTGAATCAATCGAAGCAGATTCAGCACTAGACTGGTCGGCAGCAGCGCCTCGCGCCTGGCCGACATAATAGTGCACCGCCGGCCGGCAGATCGCGCAGCCGGCCGGCTGGGTCCAACCCAGCGCATGCATCGCTTCTTGCGCGGTCTCAAAGCTAGCGCTGCGCACAGCGTCGCGCAGCTCGTCATGGCTGTGCGATGTGCAGCCGCACACCGTCTCTTTGGGCGCTGCCGGCGCGTCCTTGCTCTGCAGCGCCAACTGCAGCATCGCTGCGACGAGCGGCTTGCAGCCACCGCAAGTGCTGGATGCTCGCGTGCAGGCGCGAACATCTTCGACGGATTCACAACCGTGGTCCTTGACGGCTTCGAGAATACCGCCTTTGGTTACACCGTTGCAAGAACACACCGTCGCCGTCAGCGCAAGAGAAGCTGCGTACGTTTCATCAGCAGCGCCTCCTACGGCCGACGCTTCTTCTAATACGGACACATTCGCTTGTTGCTTGATATAGCCGAGCAGCTTATTCCCCTCACTGCTATCGCCATAAAGCACGGCTCCTACGATTTTGTTGTCTCTTATTGCGATCTTCTTATATGTTTTTTTGATGCCATCAATGACTTTCAGTGAGGTTGTTATTTCAGAATCGCGAATTTCACCAGCTGAGAATACTTCAACGCCTGAGACCTTTAATTGGGAATATAGAATTGAACCTTGGTAGCCTTCGACTTCCAGGCCGCATATCCGCTTAGCCAGTACTTTACCTTGTTCATACAGCGGGGCTACGAGACCATAAACCATATTCCGATGCTCCGCACATTCCCCAACTGCGTAGATGCCTGGCACGCTTGTTTCCATATAATCATTCACCATAATGGCACGATTGGTCTCAATACCACTATCCATTGCAAGCTTAATATTCGGGCGTACACCGACCGCAATAACGATCAGATCTGCCTCCACTTTACTCCCATCTTTAAAAAGAAGCCCTTCAACTCGTTTCTTTCCAAGAATTTTCTCAGTATGCTTCCCGAGCAGAAATTTCATCCCTTGCTTTTCCAGCTCTATGCGCATCATACCTGCAGACGTAGGGCTCAACTGACGTTCCATCAAATGGTGGTAAATATGAACGACATGGACATCCATCCCTAGATTAAGCAAGCCTCGTGCCGCTTCTAATCCAAGTAAACCGCCACCGATGACAACAGCTTTCTTATAGTTTTTGGACGTTTCTATGATTTTATTGCAATCTTTAATATCACGAAATGCTGTCACGCCAGGTTTATCTGCACCTGGTAAAGGAAGCATAAATGGCAGCGAACCCGTTGCTAGTATGAGTTGATCGTATTCTACGATACGTCCCTTCTCGCTCACTACTTTCCGTTGCGCTGTATCTATACGTATCACAGGATCTCCCGCATAAAGCGTAATCCCTTTATCCTGGTACCACTGCCAATCATTAATTGTAATGTCAGCAACCGTTGTACTACCCTGCAGCACCTTCGATAACATAATCCGATTATAGTTCGGATGCGGCTCACTGCCGAAAATAGTAATCTCGAAACGTTCAGGAGCAAGTGCTAGAATTTCTTCCACGCAGCGAACGCCAGCCATACCGTTACCGATTAAGACAAGTTTCTGTCTACCCATACTCATTCACCTCCACATTCCCCATAGGGCTTATGCCAATTTGCTTTGTTTGTTAATGACCATACGACCTGATGCTAGAATTAACAAAAGGCAAGCGCATGCGAATACCATAAGCAAAATGAAACCCAACGTATACGCACCTGAGAAATCTTTCACAATACCTAGTACAATAGGTGGGAAAAAGCCCCCTAGTCCACCTGCTGCACCAACGATTCCTGTAACTGCACCTGTATTTCCGGAAGATACTTCAGGCACCATTTTGAAGACAGCTCCGTTCCCTACGCCAAGTAGGACGGCAGCAGCTAGACAACACGCACTAAATGATACGAATTGATGCAATGACACGGATAATGCAATCGAAGTGATAATCATACCAGCAAAAACAACGACAAGTACACTTCGTGAACCTATGCGATCGGCCATATAGCCGCCTAACGGTCGAATGAGTGTCGCAATGATAACAAATCCTGCCGTTTTCAAGCCAGCATCTGTTGCGGATAGATCAAATAAATCCTTAAGAAATGTCGGTAAATAAGCGCCGAAGGCAACGAAACCACCAAAAGTTAGAAAGTAAAAAAATGATAAATACCAGGTTGATTGAGCTTTGAGCACGACCATGGATTGCTTAAAAGTCTTTTTGTGCACGGGCAAATGCAAATCCTTTGTCCCCATCCAAAAGATGGCCGTCACAACGACAATCATCATCGCCAAGCTCCAAAACACCCATTGAAAACCGTAATTATTAAACACGAAAGGCAAAGAAAAGCTAGCTGCCGCACCACCCAAATTGCCAAGTCCAGCTAAACCAAGCACAAGTCCCTGTCTCTCTGGCGGAAACCACCGCGATACATAAGTGAGGGAAATGGCAAAGGTCGTCCCCGCCATCCCAATAAATAGTGCACACAGCAGCAGCATCCAGTACGTATGCACGAACCCTGCGATAAGCAGAGGAATCGTTAGAAACAACATCGTTATTGCAAATACGCGCTTACCACCGAAACGATCTGTATATATCCCCATCGGAATTCGCAAGATCGAGCCCAGAAGTACGGGGGTTGCGATCAGCAGACTCTTCTGAATCGTGCTTAGCTGAAACAGCGCTTGTATTTGTCCAGCAATTGGAGAAAAAGCGCTCCAGATCACGAAGGATGCCATCATAGCTAACGTGGATAATCCCAGAGCAAGTAAAGATCCGTTATGTCGCATGATTGTTACTCCCCCTTGCTAGGATGCTAGGATACGCTCTTCTGAAATATGCAAATACATCTCTCCGGACGCGTCCTCAATCTCAACCTCGAATTTCGCTACACAACCATCATCTGGCGCTTGAACGAGGCCGTTGTGCAGGTCAATCTTCCAATCATGAAGCGGACAAAAGACGTGATGATCACAGACGATGCCTTCTGAGAGCTTACCCGCTTTATGCGGGCAACGATTCTCAATCGCTTTGATAACGCCATCTGAAAGCTTGAAAACGGCAATTTCTAAGTCGCCAATGCGTACAACTCGCGATCTTTTCAAAGCAATTTCTGAAATATGACCAATGTGTATCCGTTTCATATGCCTCATCCCTTCTATTTCAAAATCGAAGCTGCCGATTGTTCTTCCATAGGTATAAATGTTTGGCGTAGCGCCTTCTCTTCAATGATCTCTTTCCATGGATCTTTCAACAGAGATAATGCTTTATTGATGCGATCATTAAAGGCAGCACGATCTTCGCTTGACGCTAATGTCGATTTAATTGTCTCTAGCCCCACACGCTCCAACCATTCCGAAGTGCGTTCATTATACTTTCCAGTTTCTCGATAGTATTGTAGGTAAGCGCCTGACCATTCGAGCACTTCCTCTTCCGTCTTCACTTTGCATAAAAGATCCGTCCCACGCAGCTTCGTTCCTCCGTTACCACCCACATGGAGTTCCCAGCCGCCGTCAATAGCGACAACACCAAAATCCTTGATCGTCGCTTCCGCGCAGTTACGCGGGCACCCTGAGACGGCCATCTTCACTTTGGCTGGTGTGTACAGGCGCTCAAACTTCTTCTCAAGCTGAATGCCCATTCCAATGGCATCTTGGGTACCAAAGCGACAGAATGTGGAGCCCACGCATGTTTTCACTGTACGCAGTGACTTGCCGTACGCATACCCTGAAGGCATATCGAGATCAGCCCACATGCCAGGCAGGTCTTCTTTCTTCACGCCAAGCAAATCGATACGCTGTCCGCCAGTCACTTTCACAAGGGGGACTTCATATTTCTCAGCGATCTCAGCAATTTTCTTTAAATCCTTTGGTGTCGTAACGCCGCCGTACATACGCGGAACGACGGAGTACGTGCCATCCTTTTGGATGTTCGCATGATTACGCTCGTTAACGAAACGAGACTCTCTTTCGTCTTCATGCTCTTCCGGCCACACCATCCCCAGATAGTAATTCAAAGCTGGACGGCACTTGGAGCAACCTTCTGTATTGGTCCACTCGAGAACGTTCATTACTTCTTTGGTCGTCGTAAGTTGCATCGTGCGAATGGCTTCTACAACTTCATCTCTCCCTAGCGTTGTGCAACCGCAAATCCCTTCCTTCACGGTTTTTACACCATCAGCACCTAGGACATAAGTGAGCACATCGGCTACAAGCGGCTTGCACCCCCCGCAAGAAGCGGAAGCTTTGGTACATGCTTTGATATCATTCACGCTGGAGCAGCCTTTCTCTTGAATCGCTTGGACAATGGCTCCTTTGGAAACACCATTACAACCACATACGATTTCATCGGCGCTCATGTCAGCAACTAGATCAACACCTGACTTCGTCTTGCCGCCACCATCACCAAGGAGTACCGTTTTTTCTTTACCCGTTACATCCTCACCGTTACGAATCATGGCGAACAGTCTTGAGCCATCACTGATGTCCCCAAACAAGACAGCCCCGATCACTTTCCCTTCACGAATAACAACTTTCTTATAGATACCATCAAAATCATCTTGTACTCGAACAGCTCGCGTACCCGGTTTATCTGCATATTCGCCTGCGGAGAACACATCAACACCAGAAACTTTGAGCTTGGTAGAAACGACAGAACCTTGATAACCATCTGTACTCACACCAGCCAAACGCTTCGCCAATACTGCGCCTTGTTCATATAGTGGAGCTACCAACCCATAGGCGACACCACGATGTTCTGTACACTCGCCAATCGAGTAGATATGCGGGACACTCGTTTCTAGAAAATCATTCACCATGATGCCTCGATTGATGTCAATTCCGCTGTTTTTCGCCAGTGCAACATTGGGTCTTATCCCAACAGCCATCACAATAAGATCGGCTTCAACTTCCGAACCATCGGTAAACCGAAGTCCTGTTACACGTTTCTTACCTAAAATCGTCTCACTGTTTTTCTTGAGCAGGAATTTCATCCCTTGTTGTTCCAATTCTTGTTGCAGAAGCATGGATGCCGTTCGGTCAAGTTGGAGATTCATTAAATACTCGTTAATATGAACGACGGATACTTCCATATTCAGATTCAGTAATCCCCGCGCTGCTTCAAGCCCCAGTAGACCACCACCGATAACAACCGCTTTTTTGTAATTCTTAGCCGTTTCGATCATCGTCTCGCAATCTTGAATGTCACGAAAAGCGATAACGCCTTCCTTATCTCCTCCAGGTAAAGGAAGCATAAAAGGCATCGATCCTGTTGCCAGAATCAGTTCATCATAGGGCACCGTGATTCCACGATCTGTACTAACTAACTTGCGTTCTGTATCAATCTTGTTAACGGTATGACCTGTATGCAAAGTGATATTATTATCCGTGTACCAGGACCAATCATTAATGACAATATCCTTCATATCTGCATCTCCGGCCAGAACCGAAGAAAGTAAGATCCGATTATAGTTAGGGTGAGGTTCTTTACCAAAGATCGTGATTTCGTATGAATTCGGGGCAAGTTTTAGCAATTGTTCCATACAATTAACACCAGCCATACCATTTCCAACCAAAACTATCTTTTTCTTCATCCTCATTCACACTCCTATTTTAGTTTAAGTAACATTTAATGTTAACTTTACTGGTAATCAATAAAAATCACTAAAAATCAATTGTTTGTGTAAAATAACCTAACATTTATTCCTTTTTATAAATATACTCTGCATCTTCGTTAATTTCAACAAAAATTTACCAATAAGTTGTACTCATGAACATAAATCATTAAAAAGACGAACATTATATATAAATTTTTGGTGAAATATACGCTTTTAAACCATTGTTTTCGCTTTCATTTTCCCCTTCGCAATTTATATCCGCTTATTGATATCCACTAAATTACGTTATATATACTCACAAAAATTTTTATCTAGCAAACGATTTTGTGAAACTTCTCTAAATAGTTCACATCACTAGTCTTCCCTATTTACTTTCGCCAAGAAAACCATAGTGAAAATTCAACGTTTTTTACATGTATTAAAATATCCCCCTAGAAAACAATGTCAGGTTTATCGTAATAATGTGCGGAGTTATTTCATTATTCATGATAATTTATAAGAAAATGTTATTTGTCACCAAATTTATGTTAGTTTATATTACATTTAAAGATATTTTAAGAAATCTTCATAAAACGGAGGAGAAACCTATGATGAAAACACAACGTTACTCCACATTGGATACAGATGATTTGTGGCGAATCCATTTACTTGTCATTTCTGAAGCCAATGTCGAACCTACGCATCAGCATTATCATGATATTTTGCACATACCTGAACAGTATTTAAACGATGGCGGAGAGTTTCTAGTGGGGATAGGGCCTGAAGGGAATGTTGTGGCAATGGGCGGGTTAAAGCTTCTAAAAGAAGACAAAGCCGAAATTAAGCGCCTTCGCGTTCACCCTAGTCATCAAAAGAAGGGATATGGTCAACAAATCCTTTCTCATTTAGAACAAAAAGCGAGCGAACTAGGCATTAAACATCTAATCCTCGACACGCTTTCCAATCAATTAGGGGCACAGAAGCTTTTTGAAAAAACGGTTATCAGCCAAAAGGTTCATCTATCATTGACGGCTTCAACGTTCTTCTATATGAAAAGACACTTCCTTGAGTCAAAGAAATCAAAAAGAGGTCAGCCCTTGTTCGCAACGATCACGAACGGGCCAACCTCTTTTTTTACTTAGATACGATGTCGTATCGATATATGGCAAACGTGAATGGCGCTGGTCGGGTAACCACATAATCTCCTTGCGGGGTTGACTCCCATTCCTGAGGTTGATGTGTTGAATCGCTAATTACCTCATCCCTTACATCCATTCGAATCAATTCCGTTACTTGCAGAACACCCTGTACGTTCCATAGCTTAATGGCGGTCGAATCCGCTTCATGAAGCTCACGTATGATAAGCACATAACCATGAGTAGGTCCACACATACTCTGCAACCCCGTCCAACTCGCGCCATTTGGTTCATCCCCAATAGGCAACACATGTCCTGCTACAATGTCAGAATGATAAGGCTTTAATGCTTGAATGATGTTGGTTAAACTTGCCATTTGTTTATCCTCAAGGCTGTTTAGTTCCATCCATGCCAATGGATTTGCGAATGCGACTGCGGCGAAAGCATAGACTTGCCCACAAGCAGCAGGAGCTAATGGATCTTCCGCATACTTCTCCTTATTGCGATTGACGTTCAAAAACTCCATTTGCAATCTCGAAGTCGGCATGTAAGGAGCGAGCATCCATACATTACGAAGTGTCCAATGAGGGTAATAATTGCGCCAATCGGTGTAGCGATTCTCTAAGAATATGCTGCCGTATTGGGTTTGTCCAAAGTAACCTAAGCGCTTCTGAGCTGTTGTATCGATGTTGAAATCAACGTGTCCCTGCGTTGCAGCCAAAACATAACGCATCATCGTAAGTAGTCGCTTCTCACCGAGTTTGGAGCTTATCTCAATACCATCTAATTTAAAAGCACAAATGTGATAATCCTTATAGAGTCGCAATAGCGTAGCGACATCTTTTTCCCAATTCACATAGTCATTCTTTGCATCGGGTGAGAACCATAGACCTAAGCCAATCCCTAGTTCTTGCGCTAATACAACAATCGGTGTGAGTCCGTTTGGAAATCTGTCCGGATGCACCTCCCAGAAGTCCCCATCGCCGCTATAATAATCGCTCCAAAGCCCCCCATTCCCCTTCGTTGCGGCATTTACGGAATTGACCGTTACCCCCTTCTGCCATCCATCATCAATTTGCAAAATGCTTAAACCAAGCTCCGCAGCGGCATGCAGTTCACGAATCAGAAAGGTCTCATTAATCGCACCATCCTTCGATCGATCCCCCCACGTGTTGCTCATCATGAAGCTATCCCTAGCTGAATGATGCATACGAAGATTGCGATGATAGGTATGCAGCAAATCATATCCCCCAATGGTAGTCCCATCATAAACACCAACCGTAATTCCGTAGGTGGTGAGTTCCTCCTTTTGCGCAAGATCCTCTTGCCGAATTCCCGTCCCCGTCATGCTCAAGCTCTTTCCGCGGAAATGAAAATCCATACTGGTATTATGATAATTTCCCAACAATGTTGGTCCTTCTTTCATTACTAACAACCCACTCTGCTGAAGCGTCCGCTTCAAGAACAGCAGATTACCTGGTAAACGCCGTTTCTCATTCACATACAGCAAGCCTGTGTCACGACTTACTAAATTGTTGTTCGTATCGGTCTGATCCAGGAACTGCATAGTTTCCCATCGACAATGGAGATCCCGAAGTTCCAAATGATCGCAACTATCAGCTAACTCACCCATTTTTTGCTTATTATTTGTATCTAATCGAAGTAATGATGGTGTATCCATGCCATTATCAGTAAAATCCGCCTTCGTCCAGGCTAGGTATGGCTTAATTTGTCGCGTCAATTCGAGTTCATTAGCAATGACATCATGTTCAGGAATCACGGTGATTTCATGTCGAACAAATGCAGCATCTGGATAAAGTTTTATCGTCAAACGGTACAGCGTTTGTTGAGCCTGATTGTACATATCTACATTCGTTTGTAAGTAAGGTTGTGAAATGCCAAAGTCATTACTGACTAAAGTGGATAGATAAATGGTTTCTGGCAGGAGATCAACAGACCATCCAGGAAGTTGAAACATCGGCGTATTGGATTCGTTTGCGAGCCATTCCACGCCTTTGTTTTTATCCAAAATGGAGACACTGACTGGCCAACCATGGCTAAATGACCATTTCCTTTCAATCTTGGCATTGCCGACATACAAGCAAGTCCCTTCCAGATGAACATAACAATCCAACCAATCCTTCAATAACATAGTCTCAGCGACCTCCAATATGGTAATATATTATCTATTAAAGACATTATATATCCAATGAATCGCAGAAAATATAGTAACATTTTGAACATAGGTGGTAATATATTGTGCATAAATCATATGGTTTTAGATATACAGGCGGTGCTGATCGTCACTTGTATAAGCTCATTTCGATCGGGCACAGCTCGGTGAGTGACGAGAATTATCGATGGGATGGTCTTAAGCGCGGCGGCCAAGGAATCATCTTTCAGTTTTCGTTAAAAGGTGCAGGGAAACTTCGTATTGGGAAAGAGATGTACACGGTTCCAAAAGGACATGCATTCGTCGTCGCCATTCCTAGCGATCATGAATATACATTCGATGCGTCGATTGGAGAACCATGGGAGTTCATTTGGATTCGATTCGAGGGTGTCAAAGAGGATTGGTTGCGACAAGACATACTTCAAACGTACGAACCGGTTCTAGAATTGGATGCTGATACGGTACCAATCCATCTGCTTTGGCGATTGTATACCGATACAGCTGAGAACAAGTTGAATGACCGATTTGACCTTTCGCTTCGGATCTATGAATGGTTGTTGTCCCTTCAGCGCTGCTTTATAGAAGGGGGAGCCCCCTCACAATTGGACATTCCCCCACCTTACAGGCGAGTTGCTGCATTTATTCAGAAGCATCTTGCCGACGATCTTACCTTAGATCAGTTAGCCGACGTCGCTGAGTTGGACAAATATTATTTATGCAAGATGTTTCCTCTCTACTACCGGATTACACCGATGGATTATGTCCGAAACCGACGGATCGAACAGGCAGCTGAACTCTTGCGAGACCCTGGATTATCCATCACGATCATTGCTGCACTTTGCGGATACAGCAGTTTGAGTTACTTCGGGAAAGTTTTTCATAAAATGGTCGGCATGTCCCCCCTTGCATTTCGTCATACCGAAATAAGCGAGAGCGATGACTATTTACGTTTCTTGGAGTGAGTAGGTTTCTTCTTGTCGCAACCCTTTTAGAGCAATTGGCGGGTAACCCATGATTTGTTTGAATTGTTTGGAAAACGAATACGGATCGGGATACCCTAGAGACAGCGCGACTTTATGCACCTTTTGCCCACTCTCGATAAGCAGTTGCCTTGCATAATTCATGCGAACTATGACCTGGTATGCCATGGGCGTCTGACCAACTTGCTTTTTAAACAACTCCCGAAAATATTTCTCCGAAAGTCCGGCCATCTCAGCCAATTGATTCGGCAAATAGCGTTGCTGCGGATTATGTGCCATGAAACGTTGGACTCGCTCAATTCGTTCATCCAGGGATAACAGCTTGTTTTCCTCTGTAAATTCCAATTGCATTTTCAGCAGTATTTCACTCAACACTGTCCCGCATAAAGCCTCGCCAGAGGGCTTTGCAACATGCTTGGAGTAGGCATATAACTTCTCGAATAACATCTGAAAGGCCAACGTGTCATGTGAGATGTAAGAAAGACTAAATGGCTGAACATCAGGGCTCACCATCCCCTTCGTACGATTGTCATAAAAGCCAAAACGAACAGGTATGATCGAAGGTGGATTTCGTATGTCTTGAACTGCCGTGTGAACCATCCCCGGGCTGACGAGGATAATTTTCCCTTTTTCAAATGGGACCGGGAAATGATTAATGTCATACTGACCTTCACCGCCTTTGATGTACACAAGGTGATAGTCACTATTGATACGATCTTGAAACTTCCAATGCCGTGGGACAATGCGGTTATAACAGCTATGGATTTTGATATGACAGTCATAGGGCATGCGTGCCATCAATTGATGAAATAAACGGCGAGATCGCGCGAAAGAATCCTCCAAATTTGACATCTTAATCGCCTCCCCTTCTATGTAAATACTGCGCTTGTTCGCCTATACTTAGAAGTAACCGTATTCAAATAACTTTCATTGAGGGATGTCTATGACAAAAAAGCCGAATATTTTATTCTTATTTACGGATGATCAGCGCTTTGACACCATTCAAGCCTTGGGAAATTCTGAGATCATTACACCTCACATGGATCAGCTTGTTGCCAGTGGCACCGCCTTTACTCAAGCACATATCCCAAGCGGTACTTCACCAGCCATTTGTATGCCAAGCAGAGCGATGCTGCATTCAGGTCGCACGCTTTTTCACATTGAGAAAAATGGTCAGAACATCCCGCCCGAGCACAAAACGCTCGGCGAAACGCTGCGTGGTGCTGGTTATCGAACTTTTGCAACGGGAAAATGGCACAATGGTCCTGCTTCTTTCGGCAGGAGCTTTTCGGACGGGAATTCGGTCTTCTTTGGTGGGATGTGGGATCATTGGAATGTACCGCTCTGTCACTTCGATCCGACAGGTACATATGAGAATCTCATCCCTTTCACTCAGAATTTCCTTCGTGAGAGTAAGACCACTGATGTACATTGCGATTATTTCTCCACGGGTAAGCACTCTACAGATGTATTTAGTGAAGAAGCTGTGCAATTTCTGGAAAATTACGACTCCGATGAACCCTTTTTCATGTATGTCTCTTATTTGGCGCCGCATGATCCAAGAACCATGCCCCCACGCTTTAGAGAGATGTACAATGTAGATGAGCTTACTCTACCCCCTAATTTCATGGGTGAGCATCCTTTTAACTATGGCGCAAAGCAAATACGCGACGAAGAACTAGCTTCATATCCGCGGACAGAGTCTGAGATTAAGAGGCATCTATTAGAGTATTATGCGATGATCACTCATCTTGATGAGGAAATCGGCAGGATCCTTGCTACTTTAGAGAAATCCGGTCAAGCAGAGAATACCATTATCCTCCTTGCCGGAGATAACGGGCTTGCCGTAGGTCAACATGGCCTTATGGGAAAACAAAGCCATTACGAACATAGCATCCGCGTCCCCCTCATCTTAGCAGGACCCGGTATTCCAAAGGGGCTCCAGCTTGACAACTACGCCTACTTGCTTGATATTTACCCAACACTCTGCGAGTTAGTTGGCGTAGAAACGCCTGCCACCGTAGAAGGATTGAATTTGCTTCCGATGATGAATAATCCAACCGTACGCTTGCGGGAATCGCTCTATTTTGCCTATAGTGATCTGATTCGCAGTGTGAAAAATGATCGCTATAAGCTCATTGAATATGTCGGAAATGTACGAGAAACGCAATTATTCGATCTGATACAGGATCCATTCGAAACGACCAATTTGATTCATGAGCCCGTGTATGAGTCAGTGGCAGCCGAGCTGCGGGAGTTGCTGTTTCATTACCGAGAGGAATGGGATGATCGACTCCACCCTCTAGGTAAATCCTATTGGGAAGCTTATGAAGGGTAATATGGAAGTTCCCGTGAGATAGACGGGAGCTTCTTTTTTGCGATATTGATCAGCCAATGAAACCGTGCTACACGCGCTTACTCACATATACATAATAAGCCCCTCGAATGTTGCCCTCATCATCTTCCAGATAGGTTTGCAAATGTGCAGGACCCGCACGCAATGCCAGCGTGAACGTGATATGTTTGTCTGCCTCTGTCACAGCACTCGTCATCTCAACATCACGAATTTTCAAGGTAGCTTGGGTCACCGCAATCGCTACACCCCCGCTATACCATCCTTGTAAAATCCCATCAATCCCACCTGTGATATCGCGGTCTTCTTCTAGCGGCCAACGCCGGAGCTCGAAGGCATACTCGCCATCCGTCTCGACCAGCAGTTCAACATAACTATTGCATATTTTGCCTGCGCGAATATCTCCTTGATTCCAAGCACAATCCCCTACATCACCTCGCCAATCGTGCGAAGTTATTTTCGTAATGAGCTCTTGCTCTGATCCAATACTTATCGGAATCTCTTCATCAAATTGTCTCGATACCTTGCTCCACCACACCTCATAATCCAATCGCAGCTGTGCAACGACAGAAGGAAATTGTTCCGCTACGTCACTTCTCTGCTCAGGGTCCAGCTGCAACGCATACAATTCCTTGCCATTGATTAACCGCCAGTTCCCTCGCATAACCGCGCTATCCTTCCACTTTACGGGTGTTGGCACACGCTGCGAATCGGTGACGACAGCCCGGTCGGGCCAAGGCTGTTCCACACGATCAAGTAGTGGCTTCAGACTTTGTCCATCGAAATTCAACACCTTCGGAGAAGATACCTCACAAAGCTCCATAAGCGTAGGCATAATATCCACATACGAAGTTAAGTGGGATATGTCTTGACCTACCCCATACCCGCCATTGGGCCAATGGAGAAAGAATGGAACGCGATGCCCCCCTTCATAGGGCGAACTCTTCTTCCCTCTCATCCCGTAATTGAAGCCGCTTGTGACGAAACCATCCGCATCAAGCTCGCATCCATTGGCTGAACCATTATCCGTAGTAAACACCAGAATCGTGTTATCAGATAGTCCTAACTCCTCCAATCTACGGCGGAGTCCTCCGACATTTTCATCAATATTGGTGATCATCCCATAAAATTTGGCCCGCTTCTCGGACACCTCTTCTCGATAGGGCTCCACATACTTATCCTCTACATGCAGTGGTGTATGAGGCGCATTTGTGGGGATATAACACAGAAAAGGTTGATCTTGATGACGTTCAATGAAATCCAGCCCTAAGCGGAACCAGATATCTGTGCAATAACCTTCAAACTTTCTGGGTACACCGTGATCATAGTACGTATCGTCAAAATAATCATTTCCCCAATAATCGGGCGTCTGCCCAATCCCACCTCCGCCATGCACGACGACTTCATCGAAGCCTCGATCTTGCGGCCTGTAGGGATAATTATCACCCAAATGCCATTTCCCAAAAATACCAGTGCGATAGCCCTCAGCCCGAAACACATCCGCTAAACTCACTTCATCCTTGCGGAGCAAGGATCTGCCGCCAATTGTGTGCCAGACACCGGTACTATTATGATAATGCCCTGTCAACAGACCTGCCCGTGTTGGCGCGCAGGTCGGTCCGACATGATAATCTGTAAGACGCAGACTTTCGGTATAAAGCTGATCGATGTTTGGCGTTCGAACGATCGGGTTGCCTGAGCAACCCAGATCGCCGTAGCCTTGATCGTCCGTTATCACGATTACGATGTTTGGCTTTTTCTCATTCACATGTGACGCTCCTTATTCTTCATATTGTTCATACACATCAAACAATTTAACATCATCAAAGTAAACATTTCCCGTGGTTGTTGTATCCGCAGCATCTCCAAGATAAATTTCATCGAAGGAAGTAATAATGTCCGTCGTCGCGATCAAAGTACCATCAATATACAACTTCGTATCGACACCCGATGAGAGATCGAACTTAAATTCGTGCCACCCCCCTGAGCGATTAACAGAAGAAGCTACCCAGGTTTGGCCATCTACTAAATACGAATATTTATTCGTTGATGTATTCGTAACCACGCCGATCATGGCGTTCTCTTCCGTTGAAGTGCTGCTGAGTCTAGCGCGAACCTTCATATCGTTGAAATTGAGGTTATCGTGGAACCACACCGTCAATATGCCATAGGTTTCATCACCCATTACATGAACAATCTCATCCTGCTCCTGATTCGGGAAAAAACTTTGCGTACCCGCATGCGCTTGAGCAGTTGTTGCCGTTGGTGTACCATACGTAGGCGTCCACGCATCGAAGCCGTTCTCAAAGTCTTCTGAGAAAGAAGCATCCGGACTAGGCTCAACGATGCTCGTTTCAATACTCATCGTGGCAGCTGTATCGGTGTAGGGATAATCCCTTTTTAAACCAATTGAACTCTGATCGATTTGCACAAACCCGCGTGCTAAGCTTGGCGAAGTGGATTGCAGGGTGTAATTATGATTAGCCGCATCGACGAACTGCGGGTTGGCGGTTGTTGAATTTTGATCATATTTGTGACTGTAGAGATTTTTCCAAGTTGCTAATGTATCACTTCCAGGTATATTGACGAAAGCATAGGATCCTGTCGAACTATAAAATGTATTATTGTTCGAAGCTTGCACCCGATTGCTCGACCAAGAGGAGAAATTATAGAACACTCTAGCCTTAAAAATAATGTTGTTCAGCAGTTGGTTATCTCGTGTTGGTTGATCGCCAATGACATTTAACTGCACACCTTTGGCACCGCCAGTGGCGTCAGCGATATTATTTTGAACTAGATTCTCAATCCCTTTGACGTTATAGGTAATTTTCGTGCCGCCTTTCAGCCCATAGACAATGTTGTTCGTCACGGTATTGTGATCTGACACATCGTCCAGATAAAGCCCCTTCTGCAGCCCAAATCTGCCGCTATCATGCAATCGGTTATTATTAATCGTTGCGTAGACAATACCGCCTGTTTTGAGAATACCTGTATCCTGCGCGTCTTGGTTCACTTTGGACACATCATTGTATTGAATCACATTATAACGGCCTGGGTTAAAATTATACCGGTTGGCTGTCGTCACTGTGACGCCTTCGATCACCGCTGGCATTTCGGTCCATTTGCTTCCTTTTACTTGAATGCCATAATGGGTCGCGTTCGTGACTTTATTATAAGAAGCTTCTGTGCTGCCGGCATTTGCAAAATAAATACCTGAACCATTCGTCGATGTACGAGCGATATCATCAATCTCATTGTTAGATACCAAATGACCGGTATGCGTGTAATCAGCCGTATTGGCGGCCCCCGTAATTCGCACGCCACTATCCCCTACATCATGAATGTAATTCCCATAAATAATCGTGTCATACGCACGGGTTTTCACGGGGGTAGTCTGAAAATCATTCGGTGGAAACGAAATACCGTTGGAAGCTGAATTCAGAATCCGGTTGTTTTTGATCGTAATATGATCCGCGTTGAGGATGACGATATTGCCTGTTTTCCCGCTATTCATATCTTGATACGTGCTATTGGAAACCATGAATGTCAAACCTTCAAACTGAATATTCGTGACACGATTCGTTGCCGTGCTCCCATTCAGTGTTACAACTCTATCTACTTTCGGGGCAATAATTTCCTGAGCGCTTATGCTGCCATTCCTTGGATAGTAGTACAGATAGCCTGCCGCTTTATCAAGATAAAATTCACCCGGCTGATCCAGCAGTTCAATCGCCCCTTGCAGGAAATAGCGAGAATTTGCACCAAGCGTTCCCAAATAAGACCAACGTTGATTCTCACTCAAAGTGATTTTCTTACTTGCTGTATTAATTGCGGTGACAGGCAAGATCTCATTAGCCCAATTTACAGCCCCTGGCCACACATAAACCTGCAAATTACTGATATCTGCTATTGCCGGCACATCGCCATTGTTGTAAATGAATGCTTTTTTCGGCTGCGAAGCATCACTGCTTTTAATCTTCTTATAACCATTATTCGGAAACCTTGCGAGTGTGGCTCTCTCCCCATTTTCATACAACGTATCGAAACTCCAGCTCGTGCCTACATTCGTTTTATAAATATTTCCCGCGTGCAGCTGCCAATTGGTTATCTTCTGACCTCCTATCAGACGAGCGCTGCCTAGTGCATCATAATTTTTATAAATCACTTTATAGCCGTTAGTTCCTGAATCAGACTCCGTGAAGGTAATGGTGGTGTCGTTAAAGTAATCTCCCGCACGTAAGTAAACCAGGATATCCCCCGTCATATTGGTATTCATAGTCCTGACGACATCCCTTGCTTTTGCGATTGTCTTAAAAGGCTGCGCGAGCGTTCCAGCATTCGTATCACTGCCATTTGCTGCAACATAAAAAGTGGCTTGCGTAGCAGCATGCGTGACCGAAGATCCAAAGGCGAAAAATTGCACAGTAAACAGTGCAGTTACAACTAGCATGAACAATGAATAGCGTTTGCGCGATAAACCTAAACTCATAAATAATCTCCTCTCACCTACATAGTGTATTATTCCTATCTACATAGTTGAGATTATGATATTTTGCTTAACCTGCCTACTGTAAACCTACTGATTAGCTGGATTAAACTAAGAAAAATTCATTTGATTCTGCTTTTGCAATTGGAATTCATTAAGAATTCACTTCAAACCTCATAGAAAAAGGAACTGGCCACAGCTTGAGCCCATGCTCCGAACTGACATCCAATTCCTTATATACTTCTTAATTGACCCGTATTTTTCCTGAACGTTCCCGGGCTAATGCCTTCCATACGCTTGAACGCCTTATAGAACGTATTCGTATTGTGATATCCGACTTGCTTAGCGATATCATCGATCGTCAGATTTTCTTTCATGAGGAGCTCACAGGCATGGGTCATACGAATATGCTCCATATAGCTAGAGAAATTCTCCCCTACCTGTTCCTTGAAAAATTGGGACAAGTACACTTCGCTAATATGAAAATGTTCCGCTACATTCGCCAAACACAAGTTGCCATCTGAGTAGTTCTTATGTAAGTATCCTATAATGCGATCCTTCAGCTCCACATTGCGGCTCTTTTTCTGTGTGTTGACATATTGGCACAAGCTGGCAAGTGTATCGGTTATATAGCGAAAGGCATCTTGAAAAGCTTGAAATGCGCTAACATGTTCTATAAAATCTCGATACGCGAGGTCTTCCTCTTTCCCATTTAACTGAAAAACCTCATGGATTAATTTATACCCTGTCGCTGATAGATCAAAAATAAGGAGCCTCATCGTATTCGTTGTCATACGTCGTTCCTGCGTATTCTCTCTATGTATATCCTCGAACAGCTTCCGGACTTCTCTCTCATTGCCTGATTTCACTAAATTCATCATTCGCTGTTCGATTTCGATCGGATAGTAGTAGCCCTCATCATCCTTCGGTATCTCGTCATAGCGAAGCACGTAGGACTCGTTCCTATTCATCAACATATCAAGCGCTTTATTGGCTTCATTAAAGGAACGATACACGTCTAGCAGGTTTTCATAGATACCGCCAACGCCAAACGTCACTTGTATATCTGTAAATTCATTCACCCTCTCATTCAACCTGTGAATGGTCCCCATCGCTAGTTCTTCGAAATGCTCCCGATTCTCATCGGAGAAATTCATCAAAATAGCAATTCGCTCCTGCCCCAAATCATGAATGAAACCCGAAGAGCCGAGTTCTTTACTAAGCAATTCTTTCATGATGACTCTTTTCATTGTCAGGAAATCATGAGCTAGACTACTCCGACCTTCCTCATGCCATTTCAGCCGCAGTACAGCAACACTATAATATTTGCCTGTCAAATGTAAGCTCATATCAGCGAACGAAGCTTCAATTTCATACGAATCATTGAATTCACCACGCAGCAAACGATCTACTAAGGCAGCTCTAAGCAACGGGATCTGCTGTTGGATCTCTGAATGCAAGGCTTCGTTATTCACAATCAACTTTGAAATAGAGCCTTCTAAGAAGCTATACTCATTGGAATTGTTATCACTTATTCCAGTGAGTTTTTCTCCGAAACGTTTAATTAACGCACGAATCGGTTGGCTATTCCGATTAGCAAAGAAGATGGCAATGATGAGACCGACGAAGAGTCCTATCAGAATAATAAACGCGTTGAGTTTCTTCAGATCATCCACTTTCTTCATGACCAGTCGGGTGGGTATGGCCGAAACGTAGGTCCATTTCGTTTCCGAGGATGTATAATAACTAACGAGCATATCCTCTCCGCTCATTCGTTGCTGAATGAAGCCCTCTTTCCCGTTAAGCGCCAAATTCTCTATATGAGGAAGACCGTTCTGGCCGCCAATTGACGTAATCACTCGCCCATTGTTGTCAGAAATATAAGACCATGCCCCGTTCTGGAGGTTAAGTCGGTTCAACAACCGATGAATTTCGGATTCTGGAATGAGTACGAGAATAGTTCCCTTGGGATGATTAAAGCCTAGTGGCACGGACTGAATATAAGTCACATACGGATTCCGTTTCCCGTTTACGACAATATCACGCGCTGGCAAGTACTCACCTTTATGGTATTTCTGCAGAAACTCCGAGTTCCACTCTTCATAGGTAAGTCCGCTGAAATTTAACGTTTCTTGATAGTACATAGGCATGCGCATTGACATATCTTTGGGTGACATAATCAAGTCCGTATTGTTGAAATGAACGTAGAAGTTTCCAATAAAATCACTGGTGAATTTATAATTTTGTATATATTTCCAGGTGTCAATCGCCTTATAGGAATCCGAATCCCCTGTTAAGGAGGTGACGTTGAGAAGAGAGCTGATTTTGGGATGAAAGCTCACCTGGGTCACGATATTCTCAACTTCCTTCAAGCGTGCATCCACGACTTCACTACTCTGCCTGAGCATGGATACATTCGATTCGGTAGCATCCTTCTCGACGACGCGCAATGCCACAACATACATAACTGCGCCAATCGACACGGTGAAAAACATAATAATCAGATAGGATACTAATAAGCTTGAGAACGTACGTTTCAACTTACTTCTCAACGGAAACACCTCCGATCACTAGCGGTGAACCCATTATATTCACATAATTCCCATGTGTCAAGTCGGAATTACACACTTTGATGAAAACGCTATCATCAGTTACCATCACCAAGTCGACGTCCTATTTTCGTTAAAACGTCCTTATCTTTGGGATCCAAAGAGCCATCTGGTAACACGCCAATATTCAAAAGCAAGTTATATTTCTTAGCTCTCGCTGCCATTAACTTATCCCATACTTCCCCTTCTGTCAGATGCTTCGCTTCGGCTTTGTATCCCCACGAAACAGGGTTATTAATCATCGTCGTGCAGACTTCGACTATCTTTCCTTCTGCTTGATCCCCTTGATTTAGCTTTTCAATATTATGCTCCGGAGCAAAAAAGTCCTCTGTACCCAATAAGCCTTGTTTGTATGAGATCAAAGCATGAGGGGATGTTGCTCGGATATGTTCGTATAACTCTTCACAATTGAACTGTGTATGGTCCCCCGTCCTCAATACGCCAATCCCATCTAACCAAATGCCCGCAGCAGTGGGATATTGGACAAGCAATTCCGTTATCTGGGCCTTCATGAAAGCCACGTAAATGGACAACTGACTCTCTTCTCCATACTTATATGTCGGCTCATCTGGGTTATATGCTGGTCGCGCAGCACTGCCCCAAAGATTATTGTTGGGTGCATGTGGATGTTTCCAATCTCTTCCATGCGAATAGTACAAGAAGAAGCCTAATTGATATTTCTCACAGGCATCAGCCAATTCTTTCACCAAGTCACGCTTTGCTGGCGAATTCAAGCTATTAAAGTCGGTCAACTGCGTCTCAAATAAGCAGAAACTTTCATGATGGCGTGTCGTCAAATTGATATAATTCATTCCGCTTTCTTTGGCAAAAGCCGCTATGGCATCCGCATCAAAATGTTCAGCCGTAAATTGATCCTTCAACTTTGCGTATTCACTGACAGGAATTTGTCGGTTATATTGCACCCATTCCATGATTTTTTCGTCTTCACGGCTATCAACGCCCAATAAGGAGTATAGGCCGTAATGAAGAAACAGTCCGTACTTGGCCTCCTTGAACCAAGCCAAATTTGCTTCACGGGGGTTGTGTTGATACAGCTCCGCATACCGTTCTAAATAAGCAGGAACAGGTAACATGATGATCTCTCCTTTAGCTTGATGAATGCTTCAATGCGCCTTGTAATTCACGCACAACCTGCTCATGTTGCTGAGCAATATCGCTATTTTCCCATGGATCATTAACGACATTAAATAACTTCGGTTCTTCATTATCGGTCATAATCAGCTTAAATGTGCCGTCGGAAATCAACGACCAGCTACGTTTATTGTGTTTGCCGTCGGCAGCCAGTGACGAGACTTGATAGTCCCGAAGCTGCACCTGTTTCCCTTCCAGAAGCGGCTTTAATGAGATTGCATCCACAGCTTCCGGCATGACCGTGCCCGCATACGCCGTGAAAGTCGCAGCTAAATCTTGCAGCTCTACTAGCGCTGCAGAAACCTCCCCGCGACGGATGCCTGGACCGCTGATCACCAGTGGAATATGCACCGAACTGCGGTGTGGAACACATTTTCCAAAACGACCATGATCTCCTAACATTTCACCATGATCCGAAGCATACACAATGATCGTATTCTCCCATTCGCCTCTAATCTTGATCTCATCGATGATCAGTCCGATATTTCGATCAATATTCTCCAGCATGGCCGCGTAGTTTTGCCGAATTTCGTTAGGGTTGCGATCCCCATCTGGTTCCCAATTGTAAGGCAATGGGAAAGTAACATCCTGCCAAGACGCTTTCATTCGTTTCGTGATATCCCATGGTCCATGCGGTCCCGTAAAGTTCACCATCAAAAACCAAGGCTGGTTTACATCAAAATTCTGCAGCAGACTCACCGCATTCGATGTAATCCAATTGTCGCAGTACGCATCTTCTGGCAGATCGGTCGGTGCTGTACCATGTCCCTTGCGATTCTTCATGTCCGCCATGTGAAGCTGTGCAAGATCACGTTGATATAAATAGGCCATATAAGGATCTTTCGGGCCTTCCTTCCCAGATAGAATAGCATCAATTTTGCCAGCATTATCTATGGCTTTAGTGAATCCAAGCGTAGCCAAATCATCGATCCAACCGTCCAACCCCCACCAGTAGGTAGGCTTGTGAAGATCGAATTTTCCTACTCCGCCGACCTGGTAACCAGCTTCTTTAAGCACACTGTAGAAGGTCTTCTTTTCTAACGGGTAATTCGCCTCATTACTCGGTGTTTCACACTGATCATACCTGACTCCGGCAGCCAAACACGCTCTCGCCGGGGCACATAAGGGCGACGGTGTAATCGCTTGTGTAAACGTAACCCCTTCCTGCATCAATTGCTGGATATGAGGCATCCGTAACGGCAAATTCGCGCCCTCATAAGGCATCCAATCCCCCCGATGGGAATCAGGAAAAACAAATAGCATATTCGGCTGCCTATTCATCGCATCATACCTTTCCTGTCTGTTGCTCTAACTGGTCAAATTCTTTTTTCCATACGTCATATGACATATGATGGATGCCAAATTTGCCAGCTGTTTGTTGTGTGGCGATGGGCTCCAAATCCATTTGCAAAATTAACTCATCCAAGAGTTGCAGCGTAAGCTGTTTCTGAATGACACCATACTCGCTTTTGTTATACAAATTGTTCAGTTCTTGCGGGTCCTGAATCAAATTGTATAGCTCACCATTCGGATCGCCAGCGACATAAACCAACTTCCATTCCTCCGTAATCAACGCATGTTGATCAGGGCTTAATCGACGATCTCGCCCTGCATGGAGAAGGGTTAAATGTTCACGTACACTTTCGCTCTCCCCATTCACGACTGCCCATTGCGATACCCCATCCGCTGACAAAGTATGCTGGTCAATACCTACAGCTTCCAGGAGTGTAGGTACAACATCTACAAATGACAAGAGGGCTTCTGTCTGAACGCCTGTGTAGGAAGAGCCCGGATTTTTGATGAGAAAAGGAATATTAATCAGCTCTTCATAGAGACAGCCACCTTTAGCCATTAAACCGTGTGAGCCCATGTATTCCCCATGATCCGAGGTAAAAACGATAATGGTATCGTCTGCTAAGCCGAGCTCTTGCAGTTTATCTAGCATTTTCCCCACATTTTTATCAATAAGACTGACTGCCCCCCAATACGCACGTGTGATCATTGCTAGATCAGACACATCCTTGACATAATGCCCACCGCCATCATAGCCTTTCCTATTTTCGTGCCGAAGCGCTCTGAATTGCTGCGGATAATTGTCTTGCTCCGCTTCTCCGTTATAAGGCGTCACAGCTGGGATCTCCACGCCTTCATACATGTCAAAGAATGGTTTCGGCGGCATAATCGGCCAATGCGGGTCCGGGAAGCTGGCAAAGCAATAAAACGGTTGTTCACTGTCCCTCACCGATTCCAGAAAGCTGCAGGTTTGATCTCCTACATAACTAGAGGAAAATAGCTGCTCAGGAATATCGTTCTTATACACCCCTTGACCACAGGATACATCCAGCTTCTGCATGTTTTCTGTCTTAAAATAGTGATAGTCTTCTGCATGCTCCTCTCGGAGCCACTTGCCATAATGCCCATACAATGAATTACTATGCCCTAGTATGAGCTGCACCGTTTCAAAACCTGCGTAAGGCCCGTTCCACGCTTCCAACTTCCCCTCTCGCCAGTCCGCGATTGACTCCTCTGTCCCTCGATGCTGTTGCGATTTGAAATGCGCTTTACCGATAAAATGTGTCCGATACCCTTGCTCGCTAAGCACATCACCTATGGTTCTCTCGCCGCTGCGCATGGAGTTATTGTGATGCGTCGCACCATGGTGACTTGATTTCTTACCCGTAACCAGTGTTATCCGCGATGGTGTGCAGACCGGACTCTCACAGTAAGCGCGATTAAACTGTATCCCTTCTTGGGCAAGCCTATCTAAATTCGGTGTCTGAATATGCTCATTGCCATAACTCCTTACTGTATCCTTGCGCTGTTGATCGGTTGTAATAAATAAGATATTTTTCCGCTTCGTCTGCATGGTGGCTCCACTTCCTTTCTGCTTTTCTACATAAAAAGAGGCACAGCCATCGTGCCCCAGATGATAACGTTGTCGTTCTTCTTATTTTTTATATTGTTTGTCGTAAGCCTTCTGCGTGAGATCAACGTATTTCTTCAAGCCGATTTTATCTAGCTCTTTCAGATAGGTATCCCAGTCTTTGTCAGCATCAAGGTCCCCAACGACAAATCTAGCCGTCGATTCTTTCACATATTCCATAATGGAGAAATCAATGCCATTGTACTCTTCCGCTGTTTTTTCCTCTAAAAAGATAGGTGGCAGCACTTCTTTTGGCTTAAACGGCTCATATTTCTTCTTCGTTTCCTGATACAGAATGGATTCTTGATCTGTCGCTTCAGCAATATTCGCACTGCGGAAGGCTTGCGGATAATACACAGGTGTATTCTTGTTCCAGTGCACATTCTGCGTGTTGCCGAATTTCAAGATTCGGAAGAATGTGCCCTTATTGCCATCAATGCCCTTCTCTCCGTCTTTCCCATATCGCCACTCAATATCCTGTCTTCCTGCATTCGATCTCAATGTGCCATCAATACTATAGAACCAGTCGATCCAACGAATCGCGGCTTCTGGATTTTTACTTGCGCTCGTAATCGCGAACTTGCCTGAGTCGACTTGATACGGATAGTATCCCGTTGTTTGTACCCCTTTTGGACCTTTCAATGGCGGAACTGAGGTGTAGCTCTTCATTCTATCGGTGCCTGCCGCCATAAACCCAGTCATCGCACCTGCAGTCACACTACCGATCAGAACATCATTTTTGTTGTTACCCAGTTGTTTTAATTGCGCATTGTCCTGCGTGATTGCTCCTTTATCCAGTAAGCCCTCCTTATACAGCTTGTTAAGGAATTTCAAGCCTTCCTTCCACTCTGCTTTGTCAAAAGAGGTAGATACTTTTCCATTCTCCAAAATAAATGGCCGCTCATCAAAGCCTCTATCATACACAAAAGCAGACATAATAAAGTGATATACGTTGATGTTATAGCCGTTAATGCTGCCTGTCAGCGGGATTTCATCCGCTTTGCCGTTGCCATTCGGATCTTTTTCTTTGAAAGCTTTGAGAACCGTGTACAGCTCATCTGTCGTTTCCGGCATTTTGAGCCCAAGCTTCGTCAGCCAATCTTGGTTAATCCATAGCTTTTGCCCTAATGTCGTATGATACGTTTCTTCAACGGAAGGCAGCGCATAGATCTTGCCATTCGGCGTAGTGATCATTTGCTTAATTAGCGGATTCGCGTCTAGGAGTTTTTTAATATGAAAGCCATATTTATCAATTAAACCGTTCAGCTCCAACAGAACCCCTTGGTTCCCATACTGCACTTGTTGGACATTGCTGATCTTCGTATTCATAAACACATCGGGCAGATCCGAGTTCGCAGCTAACAATAGATTTCTTTTCTGTTCCATATCCTTACTGCTAACAAGTGACCAATCAATATGAATGTTCGTTTTTTCTTCGTATTCCTTGGTCAGTTCATTTGTTTCGATATTTTCGATGACAGGGTCATTCAGAGTAAATATTTTGAGCGTCGTCTTTTCTTTTGTAATCGGAAAGGAACCTGCTGCTGTCACCTTCTCTTCTTTCACAGGTGTCACCGTTGGCTGATCTTGCGCAGCCTTATCGGAGCAGCCCGCAAACACGAAAGCCGTTGATACCGTTAAACTTAGCACCGCTGTTAATTTCTTGGTCTTGTTCATTGTCGTTTCCTCCTGAAAAAGTAGTTAACCTTTAATAGAACCAATCATGACTCCCTTTACAAAATACTTCTGGACAAACGGGTACATCAGTAAAACGGGGATGCTTGAAACGATAATGACAGAATACTTGAGTAGCTCCCTCACTCCTTCCCTAGCGCTCATCTCATCTAAATCCACGCCAATTAAAGATGTATCGACGGAATTGAGGATTAGAATATCGCGGAGAAACATCTGCAATGGGAACTTATCCTTATCTCGCAAGTAAATCAGCGCATCGAAAAATGAGTTCCAATGATCTACCGCGTAAAATAAGGAAATGACAGCAATGATAGCTTTGGATAATGGCAGCACGACATACCCTAGAAATTGAAAATCACTGCAGCCATCCATTTGAGCCGCTTCCAGCACTTCATCAGATATGGTGCTTTGGAAATACGTGCGAGCCAGAACCACATTCAACACGGTGATGGCACTCGGGATAATTAAGGCCCACATTGAATTCACTAATCCTAGTCCGTTTACGACCAAGTACGTTGGAATAAGGCCGCCGCTGAAAATCATCGTAAACGCCATGAATAGCATAATGCCGCCGCGCCCATAGCAATCTTTGCGAGAAAGCGGGTACGCTGCCAAAATCGTCAAGACCACATTGATGAAAGTTCCTACCACCGTATAAATGATGGAGTTCGAGTATCCTCGCCAAATGGGTTTATATTCAAATAGCGCTTTGTACCCTGCAATACTGGGCTCAACAGGCCATAGTCGCACTCTTCCTGTTAGAACAGCTTCCGGAGAGCTGAAGGATGAGCTTACGACATACAGAATAGGATACAAAACAGCTAGGAAAAACAAGGTGATACATAGATAATTAATCACATTAAAGACATGATCTTTTTTACTTTCTTGAAAAGCGTACATACAACTGCTCATCTCCTTCCCTCATGGGATTGTCGATTACCATAGACTTACTTGGCCTGCTTTTTTGGCGATTTGATTCACGGTAATGATAAAAATGAAATTGACCACGCCGGTGAATAAACCGATGGCGGTTGCAAAGGAATAGTCCGTCATCGCGGACGCTAATCCCACTTTATACACATAGGTTTGGAGCACTTCCGCCGTTCTTAAATTTAAAGGATTTTGTAGCAGCAACACTCTTTCGAAGCCTACTTGCATGATATGTCCCGTTTGTAAAATGAGGAGAATAATGGCGGTCGGCATGATGGCAGGAATATCGATATAGATTAACCGCTGGAATTTCGTCGCCCCATCCATGAGCGCTGCTTCATATCGTTCTGGATGAACACCCGCAAGCACAGCCAAGTAGATGATGGTTCCCCACCCTGCATTCTGCCAAACTTCCGTCCCCACATAGATAGATTTGAAGTAGGCGGGCTCGCCGAGAAAATCGATCTGTGGTCCTCCGAAAAAGGCAATGAGATGGTTGATGATCCCTAATCTCAAACTCAAGAACTGCAGCGCAATCCCGATAATGACGACCGTCGAAATAAAATGCGGCGCATACGTCGTCATTTGTACGATTTTCTTGTATGTCTTGTTATTCGTATTATGTATACCTAGTGCCAGAAGGATTGGAAATGGGAAAGCGACAATCAATTGGTAGAAACTTAAGCCGATTGTATTTAGCACAATTCGTTTGAATTGATAGGAAGCGAACAATTTCTCAAAGTTCCTGAAGCCAATCCAAGGGCTATCCCAAATCCCTTTCACCGCCATAAATTTCTTGAAAGCAATTTGGATGCCGAACATGGGTATATATTTGAAAATAATAAAATAGATTATCGGAAGCAGCAGCATGAGGTAAAGTTGTTTGCTTCTGCTCAGTTTCAGTACTATTTTCTTAAATTTTCCATTTTCATTAATTCCCATTGGTATACTTGGTTTCATGAGGTGACCATTCCTTCTTTCCATTCGACTGGTTACTTTAGCCTACTGAAATAGCGTCGACAAAAAAACCATCACTTCACATAAACATGGATTTAATTAGGAAATGGCAGGTTGATTATTTTAAGAAAGATGGATAATTTTATGAGCTGTACCGGCAGAAAGCTTGATCTTATGCGTAAAAAGGCTCCATCATCCGTTAAGATGAGGAGCCTTTTTATTAGCGATCAGCGCGCAGCTTTTCACTCATAATTCATTTCCAGCAGATACATAAACCCATTGTCCATCCGTGCTGCTACCAACCAAGTAATAATCGCCAGGACTAAGCTTTGCAATCATTTTCTCTTTTTGATCATCGACGTTGTAACTATACAGGGATACAGAAGAATTGGCGTTAAAGTTCATATTCTTGAATGACACAAAGCGATGAGTTCCTTTTTGCCAAAAACGTGGTTGTAAATCGGCTGGCAGGGTCATCCTTTCGTTTTCATGATACATCACACCATTACCGTTGTAATAATAACGATATGCCCCATCGTCTGAAGCCACAAATCCACTCCAACCATGATCTCCAATTGGCGATTTCCACGCCTCAAACATGCCACTGCTCCACGAATAGCGGAATTCCTGACTTTCATGTGTCTCTTCATTTATCATATACGTATAGACGTACCTGCCATCATCTTGAAATTGAATGGGAATTTTAGTAGAGCTAACTTGATTATCAGGTACTTGACCAATGAGTTTTTTGGGGAGGTTCACTATTTTCTTCGTTTCCAAGTGATAAATGACAAAATCCAAATCCGTCTCTTGCTTTTCTTGGCCGAGGGCCAGAATCAATTGCTTACGATCTAGACTAAATGAGGCCCCATGGACATAGCCCGCCACGTGAATTTCTAGTTCCGTTTCGCTTCGCGGAATCTCAACGCCGTTCTTCGGTTGCTCATAGAAAAATCCTCGTGTGTCCGCGACAAAATCGCCTTTCCCTTTATATTGAATCATAAGCGGTATAGGATACGTCTTCATTTCATTAAGACCAACGTTATAGACCGAATGGGATAGCGGTAATGTCGCATCACATTCGCAGTAGTCAAGGAATTGCGTAGCTAGCATGAAATCGGCACTATACAAGGCCTGCAAATGATAGGGTTAAGTGAACTTACTGATCTTTTCCTTACGTCCATCTTCGACGGAGATGCGCCATAATTGTTGAGGCTTTTGAATATAGGTCTGAAATGTAGGGGTATCTCTCAGTACTGTACCTGAACTTGTTACTGCTCCGTTCACATCAACGGAATAGCCATGTGTTGGATACGTATTGTTAACGAGACCTTTTATGGAGACGGTGAGGTTTAACTCTCTCTCATTGTGCCAATTGAATACGACGTCTATTTGTGGACTAGGATCTCCACTCATCGTGATAGCTTTACGTAATGTTTCCTCTACAGATTTGCGATTCATCCCTTCAGGAAACGTAATGGCGAATGTTTGCGGTGTGTCCGCGACAATCGTCTCAACGGGTGCTCTTAAGTAACCTCTTGGCTCCAAACGAATACTGACAGCTTGCTGAGGTACTTCCACGAATGGTGTGACTTCACTTGACTTGGAAGTTGGTGATACGGAGGGCATTTCAACCGGTATCGTACTCTCCTTAGCAGGTGTTACGGGTACATCCTTTTCTTCTCTTTCACAGCCGACGATACAAGTAAGGATTAAAATTGCGTAAATCAACCATTTCCTATTCATCAAACCAAACCACCTCTACATCCAATGTATGCCATTTTAGTTAGACGTATGGTACCCCTCATTTGTTGTGCAAATAAACTAATATTGGAAAAAAATCTATGTTAAAGATAAAGGGATGCCATACGCTCTTCGCGTATAGCATCCCTTTATCTCTTATGGTGCTAGCGGTCCTACTTGTGCAGTTGTCAACGGCACTTGGACTACTGAACTTGTTGCATACTCATCCGCGCCTACATCATTCGTTCCCGAACGGCTCTGACCATCCATATCCGTCGTAACAAACGTGTAAGAACCTGCTGAAGCATTAATCGCCGGGCTTGAACTAGATAACTTCTGTAAGCCGCCTGACGTCGTTAACAATGGATTCACGTTATTGATTTCAGCAGATGTTCTAGCCACATTGCTTAACGTGGAACCGAAGCCAATGTTTCCTTGGAACGTGGTATTGCTGGTTTTCACCTGATTGTATAACGTACCTGTTGCGTTTTTCACGATATTGTTTGCAATGATGCTGTCTACAGGCGCTTGTGAGTAGTTCCCGCCGATCACGATCCCGGTTGTACTGTTTACAATCGTGTTGTTAACAATCTGCGCGCGGTACACTCTCCAGTGCTTGCTTAAATCAGAGCTCGTGTACGAATTACCATTCGTACCTCCGTCAAAATCCCCACCGTCTACGTTAATCGCATCCGAGTACCCACTGCCCGTTAGGTTTTCAAAATAATTATTGAACACCTTGTGATCATTCGCGTACAGACGGATACCGCCGATGCCTGATTTCACCCCATCCCCTAGGAAGAAGTTGCCGTAAAAGCTCTGAGCATGTCCATGCCGAGATGAAAGCACGCCTTGCGAGTTGCGGAACGTATTATACCGAACGGTGTTGTTACCGCTTTTCACAGAGATATATTCGGGATCACCGTCACAGTTTTCAAACAAATTATATTGAATCGTTGCATAGGCGTTCGACATGGACAGTGTACTGACGCCTAATCGTATGGCTTCCATTTCATTCGTTGCACGAGGACCGATGTCATGGAAGTAGTTGTACTCAATCGTATCGTATTGCGAGATTTGAGTCGAAGATCCGTCCACTGTAATAAAGTTACCCAAGTCATGCTTAGGCCCGAATTCATTATGATCAATACGGTTATGATGGCTGTTGGCACCACCAATGTAAACCCATTTCAGTGAATTCCCATTTTCAGTAAGGGCAAACGTATTACGTGTCACGCGTACGTTGTTACTTTGATCTAATTTTACCGCTGTATTGCCTGTATTCGTAAATTTCAAGCCTTCAATCGTGACATAGGAGGAATTGGCTACGATAAAATATGCGCTGCCCGATATAATAGCCTGCCCGGTGTTGGCAGCTTTAATCGTAATCGGATTTGAGGCTGTTCCATTTTTGCCGCTGATACTGAAGTTACCCCCATTGGTATAGGTACCATTGGCAAGTACAATCGTTGTCCCAGCTGTCGCGCTGCTAATCGCAGACGTTAGTTGCGCGGATGTTGACACATTGACAACCGTACCGCCTCCACCGGCTTGGGTTGTTGCTGAAGCTGTACTGCTTGCTGCAGATGTATTGCCTGCCGCATCCTTGGATCTAATCGTATAAGAATACGATGTGGATGCGCTCAAGCCGGAGTCACTGTAGGCGGTTGTAGCGGATGAACCCACAAGTGTGCCAGCACGATAAATATCGTAGCCTGTCACGCCGACGTTGTCGGTCGAAGCTGTCCAGCTCAAGTTAATTTGGCTGCTCGACACCGCGGTAGCAGCTAACCCAGTAGGCACTGTTGGTGCTTGGGTATCACTTGAACCCGCTTGCGTTGTAGCGCTTGCTGTACTGCTCGCTGCTGAAGTATTGCCTGCTGCATCCTTGGCTCTAACCGTATATGAATACGATGTCGATGCACTCAAACCGGAATCGCTATAAGTAGTTGTAGCGGATGATCCGAGAAGTGTGCCAGCACGATAAATATCGTAGCCTGTCACACCGACATTGTCGGTCGAAGCTGTCCAGCTCAAGTTAATCTGGCTGCTAGAGGCTGCCGAGGCTGCTAGTCCCGTTGGGACTGTTGGTGCCTGCGTATCACTGGCCGCACTGTCGGTTACCGAAACATCGTCATACTCAGCGACACCATTGGCATAAAAGCCTGGTACACCATTCGTCAAGCTGCTATCGGTGCCTTGGACCAATAAGGTCCCATTCACGTAGCCTTTGACCGAAGTTCCATTCACTTCTAGCTGCAAATTATAAAAAGTTGAGGTATTAGCTGTGAAAGGAACCTGCTGAATCGTCGATGTGGAACCGCTTACTTTTTTATTCAGAAGTAAATTCCCATTATATAAAATCAGGAAATAGTAGTTATTACTATTCGTATAACGAGCTACGATCCCATTACGAACACTAGTTGATCCCACTTTTACTTTGGCCGAATACGTATAATTCGTCCAAGATGACGTTCCATTCGTCATAATGTACGTATTGGAAGTGGATGACGTTTGGGTAGCAACCTTACTTCCATCCGTAGCAATGCTCCAAGTTCCATTTCCGGAAGCGTTCGTCCATCCACCGGATGGGAAACTGCTGTAGGCTTCAAAATTATCACTTAACAATGTCGCCGCGAAGGCGGGTGTAGCAAGCGGCAGTAAGGAGAATGAAAGCATACAACTAAGAGCCAAAGGAATGATCTTTTTCGACTTGTCGATTTTCATGTGCGTTTGCTCCTTAAGTTTTAATATTCGTACCGTGAAAAATAATAATTACGAGCCTCCTCTTATGTATGCGCTTTCTAGTTGTCAAAGCCTATTGCCTTGTTACGTCGATTGGTCTTTCCTTCTCCTTCTCAACTCCTTTTGCACATCTAAAGTTAGCTTGTACTTGATCCAATAAATGCCAATCCAACTAACAACTTCATTATAAAATCAATTCATATCCCTTAGACAGGGATTATTCTAGGTCAAGTTGTGTTTTATATAGGATTTGTTCACCAATTTGAAATATCTGCCTTTATAAATTTATTGTCAAAAGGTGTAGAATAATGTAATACGTTTTTTTCTACGCAAAGGAGGAGTTGTCATATGTCACAGACATCAGTTCAAGAAGTAGCAGCAACACTTGCTGCTGAACCCAAAACATTAGACGTACTTGACCAATTATTAAAGCCTGAGGTTCAAGAATCTCTTTCTATTCTGGTCGATAATCTTCCTAAGTTAGCTGAGATGGTTACCATGCTAACGAAGGCGTACGACTTCGCGCAAAATGTGGCGACAGACAAAGTACTCATCAACGATTTTGCCCAAGGAATTGGCGAATTCGTGAAACCCGTACAAGAAAAAGCAAAAAACATCGCATCAGCTGCAATTGAAGCTGGCGAACGCTCACAAGCTGACGTAGGAACGACCATCGGTCTTTTCGGTATGTTGAAAATGCTGAAAGACCCTGAAGTGCAGAAAACACTTCGTTTTGCACAAGCATTCTTGAACGTACTCGCTGAACGAAAAAATTAATCCGGACAAGGGATGATAACGATGGCTAAACAAATACTAATTCTTGGTGGCGGTTACGGCGGTCTACTGACTGCATTAACAGCACGTAAACATTTGACAGCTTCAGAAGCAAACATTACGATCATCAATAAATTCTCAACGCATCAAATCATTACTGAATTACACAGATTAGCTGGTGGTACGATTCAAGAGCAAGCCGTTGCGCTTCCTCTTCAAAAACTTCTTGGAGACAAGAACGTAAATATCGTAGTTGACACCATTTCTGAGATTAAACCTAATGAGAAAAAAGTACTTACAAACAGCGGTGCTGTACATACGTACGATGCGCTGGTTGTAGCTCTAGGCAGCGAAACGAATTACTTTGGTATTCCTGGTTTGGAAGCGAACAGCATGATTCTGAAATCCGCGGCAGATGCTAACCGCATTCGTGAGCATGTCGAAGCTCGTTTGGACGCTTACAAAGCATCTGGCAATAAAGCTGATGCAACGATTGTTGTTGGCGGCGGCGGCTTAACAGGTGTTGAGCTTGTAGGTGAATTTGCAGATAAACTTCCTGAAGTATGCCGTGCGAAAGGTATCGACTTCAAGGATGTTTCCATCTATTGTGTGGAAGCTGGCCCTGCTGTTCTACCTGTATTCCCACAAGTACTCATTGAGCGCGCAGTAACAAGCCTTGAGAAGCGTGGCGTAACGTTCTTAACAGGTGTTGCAATCACAGAAGCTACAGCCAATACTGTATCTCTGAAAAGTGGACAAACGATCGAGGCTGGTACGATTATTTGGACTGGCGGCGTGAAAGGCAATGCTGTTGTCGGCAGCTGTGGTATCGCGGAAGATCGCGGTCGTGCTACCGTAACATCAACGCTGCAATCCACAAGCCATGCTGATATTTTCTTAGCTGGAGATTGCGCAGTTGTCTTCCCTGAAGGCAGTGAAAGACCTTACCCACCTACTGCTCAACTTGCTTGGCAAATGGGTGAAACGGTAGGTTATAACTTGTCCGTTCAATTAAAAGGCGGCGTGATGGACAAATTCGTTCCTGTTTTCTCCGGTACACTGGGCAGCCTTGGTCGCAAAGACGGCGTTGGCACCATTGGCGGAAAAAATACACAGCTCAAAGGCTTACCTGCAACACTTATGAAAGAAGCGAGCAACGTTCGCTACTTGTCACATATTCATGGTCTTTTCGCATTAGCTTATTAATTTCTCAAAGATGTCTCACTGCCTTATGGCTTGTGGGGCATCTTTTTTTATTCCCCATTTATTTCCCAATAAAATCCTTTATACTAAGAATGAACTGGGAAATGGAGGCGTCCACCGAATGACTGATTTCATATCCTTTTCTGCCAAAGAAAATCTGATCACGATCCCTGGGAAGCTGATATCAGGCCATTATCGACAATCCTACGGCTACCAAGTTAGACGGTCCAACGGTACGAAAGATTATTATCTCACCTTGACGTTACAAGGAACTGGCCTTTTCAACAACGGGAAAGAAACTTATCCTTGTCAGCAGAATGAGGTAACGATCATCACACCAGGTACCCCTCATTTCTATGGAACACCTGAGAATACCCTCTGGGAATTTTATTGGTGTCATTTTGTACCACAGAAAGAATGGTTACCACTCTTACAGCTGCCAGAGGCAATTAAAGGAATTCGACTTGCCCGTTTGGATAACGATAAAGAGTTGTTCCGGTTATCGAACGCTTTTGCCCAATTACTTCAATATAACGAAGAAGCGGATCCCTTTGCAGAACGATTAGCCATGAACGCGTTAGAACAAATCCTCCTTCTGCTATCCAAAAGTACGATGCAAACCGAATACCCGCTCGATTCCCGCATCAAGCTAACCCTAGCGTTAATTGCAGAACATTATAACCAACCCTATACCGTTGCTGATCTGGCTGCTTCAGTTAATTTATCCCCTTCTAGATTCGCTCACCTCTTTAAAACGCAAACCGGTGAATCCGTTATGGACATGTTAAACAAAACACGACTTCGACAAGCTAGAAAACTCATAGAAACAACGTCATTGCCTATGGCCGAAGTTGCCGAAGAAGTTGGTTTCAATCATCCCTTCTACTTTTCACGGCAGTTTTCCGCTTTTTATGGCACTTCACCTGCTGCTTTCCGAAAGCGCATTCAACAAATGAGAATGGAATAAAAAAGAAACGCTGGCGTTAACCCAACGTTTCTCATGACTACTTCTTATGGCGTGGTATAGATATTCGGCTGTGCAGGCGTTGCCATGCCTGTTCCAAGATAATAACTCGTGTGCGGCGGTTGGTTGTAAGCCACATTCTGCCATGCGATATCCAGACGGTATAAAGGATCGTGCATTAACGTCCAAAGACGCGTACTTGTCACATACGGTGTTGCGTAGATACGTAAAGCTGTACTATCCGACTTCCGCCAAATGACCTCTTCACGCCAGTCTCCCAGTAAATCGGCTTGCAAGCTAGGATTCCCTTTCGTGTAGTTATTTGAATTGGTTCCTGTTGCGGTTAATAAAGTCGTTGTATTGAGACTGGTGTAATTCCATTTATCAATGCGTCCAACACCGTTCGTGCCATCCCAATTGTGATCAAGAAGCTCTCGAGAAACATCGCCGTCCCACCAAATACCGAAGTTAATGGAAGAAGGGATCGTCGAACTGATTTTGGTCCCATTGATTTGATAAAGACCGACTCCGTTACTTGCCCACACTTCTTCGCCAGCGTATCGTGGATCAATATCGGCTGACATTCCTCTTCCTGTATCAGCGCCTGTATTCACGCCCCACTTGATGGCGCCTGTTCCAGCATTCCACACGGCAGCGCCATAGGCTGCGCTTGTGCTTTCCATGACTTTGAACACTTCGAGCCCCGCGCTGTTTGGATCCAAATCGCCTACGTGAAGAGCATCGCCATGACCTAAAGCTGTGTTGTATTTCTTAGCGCCGTTGTCATCGATCGTCATCGCACCATAGACGATTTCATCCTTGCCATCTCCATCTACGTCAGCGGCTGTTAAGTTGTGGTTGCCTTGACCTGCATACGCAGAGTTACCCGAGGTGTTGCTATCAAAAGTCCATAATTTAGACAGTGTACCATTCCGCCAATTGTAAGCCACGAGAACGCTTCTTGTGTAATAGCCGCGTGCCATGACAATGCTCGGCTTTTGCCCATCGAGATAGGCAACCGTTGCTAGAAAGCGATCTACCCGATTTCCGTATGTATCGCCCCAATCTCCAACTGTCCCACGCGGAGGATCATAGCTCGTTGAAGTCAATACTCTTCCTGTCGTCCCTTCAAATATTGTCAAAAATTCAGGACCACTCAGCACTCTCCCCACACTGTTGCGATAATCCGCTGTTGAACTACCGATCACGACACCAGTGCCGTCTTTCGTTCCATCCGCTGTTTTCATCGCGATTTCGGCTTTGCCATCCCCATCTAAATCGTAGACCATGAATTGCGTATAGTGCGCGCCAGCCCGAATATTTTTACCCATGCTAATTCGCCATAACCGCGTGCCGTTCAGTTTATAGGCATCGACAAATACTTCGCCTGTATAGCCATCTTGGGAATTGTCTTTCGCATTCGTAGGATCCCATTTCAAAATAATTTCATATTGACCGTCACCATCCATATCACCAACACTTGCATCATTGGCCGTATAGGTATAGCTGACACCGTCCGGCGTCGTACCACCTGCTGGTTTCTGCAACGGTACATCCAAATAGTTGTTCGCCCATGGGGTAGCGGCAGCAGATGCAGATTGCTCTACGCCACCTACTACAGCTGTGACGGTATAGCTAGAGCTTGTTGTCCCTGAGTTATCTTGATAGTTCGTGCTTGTCGTAATCGGTGTAGCATTAAGTTTCACACCATTCCGATAAACATTGAATGATGTACTAGCTGCCTCCGTACCCAACAGTCTCCAGCTGACGAGGACGCCTGTGCTCACCTTAACGGCGACTAAGCCGCGATCTAGCTTCTCCATCTGCCTGGCTACGGCTGCATGTGCGGAAGGTGCTGGGATCCCGAATGAAGTTAAGAGAAGCGAACCCAACGTAATCATGCATACTGATTTGATAAGCTGCTTTGCGTTTTTCAACATTTCTACAACCTCCATGTCATCAAAAGTATTTCACCACTATGATTACGCTTACATTCATTTCGTTCCTCATTATAACGTGAAATTATCTAAGTTTTAATGCAGACAATGGCTAACTTCCTACACAATACTGCTACTTCACTTTCTATAAGCCTCAAGCAAAAAGACGGTCTTATCCTGTTCTTTCTGCAACAGATTCTTGATCTGTTCCCCAGTCATTCGACTGAATTTGCCCCATATGAGATTCCGGCACACATTGTGCGGAAATGCCAGATCGAGATACATGAATTTCATTTCATGTGATGTCAGCCCATTTTGCGCTAAATAAGCTCGCATCACCTTCTTAAAAACGAGTGGATTCCAGCCTGTTGATTTTTTTACTATGGCATACAGAAGTCGATTCAAGTCCCTTGAAGGAACATCGAATCTAACAAATTCCCAATCCAGAATATAAATAGCTTGAGACTCTTCTTGTATGATATTTTGAAGATGAAAATCATTGTGACTTACGACTAGTTGAGGTTGATTCTCCTTCCAGTCACGAGAACAAGCGCTTATCTGCTCTTGGACATACTTGCCTGTTGTTATACAAAAATCTACATAGGATAGCACAGCCAGTCGCCATGGTTCATCACTTTGCAAGCTTTCATTCTTCCATCTTTCTAAATAGCTAATAGCTTCCTCGTATTCACGCTCCCACCTAGCCGATCCATGATAGACAGGGCCATATGAGGTATAATATTCTTTCGAAATCGCATGGATATTTCCCAATAATGCGGCTAATTTCATCGCTTTATCTACCGTTGTCAGTGGATACGAAACACCGCAAATCCATTGTTGAAGAACATATAAATCCCCTTTATAACTCAAGTAATTCTGATTCTCATTGGTAGGATATACGAGTGGAATATGAATGCCTCGGCTTCTGAGAAAGTTTTCGATATCGAGCATATCTTTTAATCGGTACTCGTCCATCGACATCCTTTTCAAAATAAACAGACCTTCGTCTGCAGTAATTTTCACGACAAAAGCCCGCGATGTATGCCTTATGAGCTCAACTCGTTGGATCGTCAAACTGTACCTTAGCGCAACGGCTCTAAGAATTCCTTTTCCCATCTGCACCACTCTCTCAACATCGTAGTTCTTGATAGTTTATGTCCCTTGTCCCAATTGGTTTGGATGCAAGCGGAGATGAGAATGCCTGATTGAGAGACGATAGAAACACAAAAAAGCAGCGCGCCGCGGCGCCTGCTTCGTCTAATTATGCTTCCTACATTAGTGTGTGAACAAAACAATCTGTATAAAAAACAACACCGCAAAAAGATAGAAAATAGGATGTACATCCTTCCTTTTCCCCCGGATGAGCTTGAGAATCGGATATACGATAAAGCCAATGCCAATCCCCGTGGCGATACTATACGTCAGTGGCATCAGAACCACGATTAGAAAGGCTGGGAAAGCTTCCTCCAGGTCTTGCCATTCGATTTTGCGCAGTACATTCATCATGAGAAAGCCAACAATGATTAAGGTTGGAGCCGTGATGGCCGGAATACTCGCTAGAACCGCAATAATCGGTGAAAAGAATAAGGTCAGCGCCAATAACACGCAAACCACAACGGCAGTAAGCCCTGTCCTCCCTCCTACGGCAACTCCTGAACTAGATTCGATATACGCTGAGGTTGGACTCGTCCCAAGCAGTGCCCCTGTCGTTGTACCAACCGCATCGGCCATAAGCGCTCCTCGCGAGCGTGGAAATTTATTATCCTTGAGGAGGCCTGCTTGCTCGGCTACCCCTAGCATGGTACCCGTTGTATCAAATAAGGTAATCAATAAGAAAGTGAAAATAACGGCGTATAAGCCTCCCGAAAATACTCCCTGTATATCAAGTTGGAAAGCTGTTGCACCTAATCCTGTAGGAGCTGCAACAAAGGTCTCCGGCATAGCTAAAAGTCCGTACATCCATGCCAGTACCGCCGTGATCAGCATACCGAAGAATAAGTAGCCACGAACTTGATACGCTAATAAGACGAGCGAAATGATGAGACCAATTAATGTAAGAGCCGTCATGGGCTCTTTCAGATTTCCTAAGGTAAGTAAGGTAGCAGGTGAATCCACGATGATTTTGGCATTTTGCAACCCGATAAACGTGATAAACAGTCCTATACCAGCAGTGATTGCGTGTTTGAGACTGGTGGGAATTGCGTCGAGCAACACATAACGGAATGACGTGAGCGACAGCACGATGAACAGAATGCCAGCCATAAACACAGCGCCTAGAGCTACTTGCCACGGCACACCATTGCCTCCCACCACCGTGAATGCGAAATAAGCATTCAAACCCATACCTGGCGCAAGTACGATCGGATAATTCGCGAACAGGCCCATGATGAGCGTGGCTGCTATGCTTGCGAGCACAGTGGCCATGAATACCCCATGAAAGTCCATCCCTGTTGTGCTTAATATCCCTGGATTCACAATGACAATATAGACCATTGTAAGAAATGTTGTAACACCGGCCAACAGCTCTGTGGATATGGAAGTCCCTCGTTCTTTCAATTTGAACAGTTGATTCATGGTTGTCCTCCTGCAATCAGGATTTGTTAAGTTAGATTGTTAATTATCACAATTCCGTCATCAACTAAATGTAGTTCACTGTCACTGTCACTGTCACTGTCACTGTCACTGTCACTGTTCCTTTTTCCGTTTATCTCGGAGATCATAAATATAAAACAAGATGAGCAGCAGTGCGGGAATCATGACACAAAAAGTTAAGTCAAACCAAGTGTAATAAGTTTCCAGAATCGCATTATATTGCGTAATATTAGGCGTACCTGCAACGGTTCCTACGAGAAGCAGCATACTTATAGGTATAGTCAGCATATGACTCTCCTTCAACTGAAACAGTTCTGCTAGGCCTGAGGTCAGTGAGAAAAAGATAAGCAACGTTTTGTAAAACACCGATATGAACCATAGAAAAGCCATAACTGCCTCTAGTCTCTCTAGGAAGTGTCCTATCGTTATTTTCTGTGCGAGTACGAAGGTCGGAAAATATTTCGTTTCCATTAAATTTGGTCCTAACACAAGGACACACAGAATTACGGTGACAAATAAAATGGTACCACCGATCGCGTAACCAGTTAAGATTGGTTTGGTCAGTGATATATTACCAACGACATTGGGTACTAGCATTAGAAGTACAACCATTTCTGTAAAGGCAGTTGCAAAAGACATTAAAGCCCCACGCCAAATCGTTCCCATTCCGTCTGCTGCTATGGGTCGCAAATTGGCAAATTCCACTTGTGGCAGCAATAAAACGAAGAGAATGAGGAATAACAGCATAAAAACAGGAAATAATAACTCTCCCATTCGAGCAAATGCTTCAATACCATACCTATAAGCGATAATAATGACCAAAGTGAATACAGCGATAATCGCATTAATGGGTGTTTCTGGCATTAATTGCGTTGTCATAAACTGACTCATCTCACTTAACAACGTTAGTGAACACAAATAGAATTCGAGTAGAAATAGTAGGATGACCAAACTTCCCAACCAAACTCCTAGATTTAGCTTAATGAGATTAAAAAGTCTCCGCCTGCGAAGCTTGTTCGCAATACCTGCAAATATACCTCCTGTTACGAGTCCAAGAAAGATGGCTAACAACATAGATAACCATGCATCTTGCTTTGCAGTTGATGCAAGGATGGTCGGCATAATGAGAATTGAATCTCCAATAACCCCCAGAATAATCAAGATCGTAAACTGCCGTACGGAAATGGTAGCATTGTCAAAAGTGCTCATTAGGACCTCCTTATCTCCGCATACAGCCTAATTTAAACAGTCCAACCGAACATCCACTCAATCATTTTGAATGGATTCGGTAGAACAACTTCTAATGTCAACAAAACATAAGAACCACTTGCTATCAGTAGAAGCGAAGTGAAAATGACTAACTCGCGTCTATGATTTTGACGTAATAGTCTAGGCGCCTCTAACCAGAATGTTCCAACAGTTAATACAAGAACAGTAAGTACAGACGCCATCCACAATCAAGTCCTCTCTCATTGCTTATTGCATGGTTGAATTTCCGATTGTACCGGTTTTTCTAATAAACATTTCAATTTTATAGTGAACATTTGTTTGCGGAAACATATCATCATTCCACGTCTTTTTAACTTCTTTCCAATATGCAGGCTGATCTTTTCCGAGTTGACTACCGAATCCGAGTATATCCGATTTCATTTTCTGAGCACGTGTAACCACAGCCTCAACATGCGATTGTAAGATATGTTCGCTTTCCTCTTCCAGTCGTTCGATCACTTGAGGATCTGTCAAATCGACATCCCTGCATTGCCTGCCCACGATATTCGCTTCCGTTCGTATGGACACATTCATCTCAGGTTTCCCGTTCTTCACGCCTGCTTTCAGCTTTGTTTTCGATGAGGTAACTTCAATTCCCATATATTTCTGCTCACCGCAGGAAATTTCGATAGATGTACTATCCAAATTGTTTGTTATGTCTGTATAACCTTTACTTTCTATCTCATCTAGCCAACCAATTAATTTATCATCTTTGAAAGCTGCGATTCCCGTGTAGCGGAATCGACTAGGAGGTTGAAAATATTCTATGTTCTTTTTGGTTTCGCCCATTGAAGGGTCACCGATTATTTTGATACCTGTTAATGCTAGTTCGAAACCTTTGCCAGACAGCTTATTCAAGGATTCATCCAATGTCATAGCGATAGTCGGAGCCCAAGACTTTTGTGAGGTTTGTAAGGATTGCTGCATACTATAACTTGGTAATTTCTCAACTGGTGTATATAATTTCAAAATATTCTCCGCCATCGTTCCTCTTGCGACAACAATATTAAAATCCATGCGTAATTCATTATCACGGAATGAATTATCGAGGAAATCTTTAATCCCTCGCTTCGCCAATTCCTCTCCAATGACATACATTTGCAAATGCCCCATGTAGACTTTCCGTGGTGCCTCCGCTGTTAAAGACCTGGCTGCCTCAAATAATGTCTTCCCTCTACCTTGATAGAGCGTGCTTGGCGGTCGATCTCCCCCTTTTCGTTGGGCGGATATTTCAGTTGTATTAACGACTTGGAAGGACACCAAATACTCGCCATCCTTCCAGTCCACGCCGATTCCAAGCACAATAAGCAGCTCATTTAATTCACGTCTGCTCCAACAGCCAGTTAGCATTAATAAGCAAAGAAGCATAATAGTTAATTTATATTTCATCCTAATGTGCCTCCTTGCTACCGCTTTGTTATTCGATTAGTACCCTCATCAAGTGACGTCTCAGGACGTTTAAACATAAGCCATCTTGGTAAACGTACCAACGTATCCTCTAAATCTGCTTTGCGGTATGGTGAAAATGGAGACATATACGGCTCTCCGAAAGAACGTAGAGCACACAAATGAAGTAATAATACAAACATTCCCATGGCAATTCCGAATAACCCAAAACTTGCCCCCGCCCCCATAAATACAAACCGAAGTAGACGCACTGGAATAGACATGCTATACGCTGGCAACGTAAAGGTAGAAATGGCCGTTACTGAAACGACAATAACCATAGCTGCTGAAACAATTCCCGCTTCTACTGCTGCTTGACCGATGACAAGTGTGCCAACGACAGAAACGGCTTGTCCAATTGCTCGCGGCATGCGAAGCCCGGCTTCTCGCAAAATTTCGAAAGTTACTTCCATGACAAGCGCTTCAACAAAAGCGGGCAATGGCACCCCTTCTCGTTGGGCGGCTAAGCCAATTAACAGAGAGGCTGGCAGCATATCACGATGAAAAGTCGTAATGGCGATATAAATAGAAGGCAATAACAAAGAGATGAATACTGTACTAAATCGAAGTAGACGAAGAAGACTTGCATAGTAGGCTCGTTGGTAATAGTCCTCCGCTGATTGGAAAAATGTAACGAGCTGTGTTGGTACTAACAAAATATTAGGTGTACCATCTACGAGAATCGCCACTTTCCCCTCTAATAATTGAGCGGCAGTGCTATCTGGGAGCTCAGAATTGTAAATTGTCGGAAAAATTGAAAGTTTATTATCTTCGATCAATTCTTCGATATAACCGCTGTCCAGAATGCTATCGATATCAATGGCTTTTAATCTAGACCGAACGAGATCAATGACGGATGGCTTGGCGATCCCATTTATATACATGATCGTTACATCCGTTTTGGTCGTTCTCCCAATCGACATCGTCTCCAGCCACAGTCTTTGATCCTTTATTTTACGTCGAATTAATGATGTATTGGTACGAAGTGTCTCCGTAAAGCTTTCCCTAGGTCCACGTACAGCTGTCTGGTTGGTGGATTCAGTCACATCACGTCCCTTCCATTTACGAATGTCTGCGCGATAGGCGTGATGCTGCTGATTAACTAAAATTATAGCTTCACCTGAGAGCATATGTTCATACAGAGCTGTCATATCCGCTACTGTTTCAATGGAGCCCAATCCCGTAAGCAGCTCTTTGGCAAGTGTTTCTGTATGCAAGCTGTCTCCATGCTCCTCCTGTGGGACGGCCCTTAACATCGTTTTTAACACATCAAAAATATACGTATTAATGGCAATCGTATCCGAAAGCCCATCGATATACACAACCGCTGCGGCTATCGTAAGCGTACCTTCATCTTGAATCTCGCGGATGACAACATCATCACTGCCGCCTAAATCCACCATGATGCGTTCAAGGTTAATTTCAACACTAGGGTCAATAGGAATCGTTGCATCAGGCATGATGTGGGTCCCTCCTTCTACTCATCCCTTTCCCATTATGACCATTTGGACAGGGGGATAAACCGGAATGAACGAATCCCCTCACACCGAATAGACAGAAAAAAAGCCGTTCCCAATGGGGACGACTTCGAATTATTTACTAATAGATGAACTTCACTCGTTTATTTCGCATGTCATTTCTAATGGTGAATATACTCAAGTAACAAACGGAACAATCTAACGCGCTAGTCCAATGAAAACCTAGAAAGAGAGGTGATACTCATGTTGCTGACTTTAACATCGGATGGCGATTTATTTACGGCCGCACTTTCCCAAACAACAGTATCTGTCTGGCAGATCGACGAGCATGGTGTTTACTGCGAGGTAGATCGCGGCATCATCGAAGAATTCACCAGAATCTCAATCCGAATGAGTACAATTTCCGACGAAATTGCCTTTTACTTTCGTGATGACGGGACTTTATTCCGCGCTGAAACCTAGCTCTCTGCTATCGCTCAGGTTACTGATAACTAATTCGCTTACCGGATCTGGACGATTCATAAATATCCATAACTAGATTGAAAGCTTTAAATCCTTCAGGTCCATTCAAGACATAGCTGCGATTGTGCAGAAGATGGTCATAGAAATCTGCAATCTGCGTACCGTGACTAATTCCCCAGTAGGATTTCGCTCCCAAATTTGTTGCTTCTGGTGACGTCAATACGGTTTGCTCACCATCTACTACGCGATACAATGTATCACCTGTGAGTACTAATTTCCCTTTTTCGAAGACAAGCTCGATTTCAGGCGGGGAGTTGACCCCATAAGAATTTGTTGCATAAAAGATAGCTGTAGCCCCGTTCTGATACGTCAAATGCGCGTGTACGGTATCTTCGACTTCAATAATGCCCTCTAGGGAATCCGTCGACATCGTCCCTTTCACACTTGACACCTCGCCACCTATCCACTGCAGTAGATCTAAGGTATGAATGGATTGGTTAATGAGGACACCCCCACCTTCCGTAGCCCATTTCCCTTTCCATTCCGTTTGATAGTAAGAAGCATCTCTGCTCCATGTGACAATGCCCTTCAGACAAAGCAATTTTCCGAGCTCTCCCGAATTGACAGCTTGTTTCATGAGGATGGAGGCAGGGTTATATCGATTTTGGAAAATAACACCTAACTGCACATTCGGATTTGCTTCTGCTGCACGTAACATCGTAATCGCGGCTTCTTTCGTTTCAGCCATTGGCTTCTCCGTCAGAACATGCTTGCCAGCGTTAAGTGCATCAACAGTCATTGGCGCGTGCAAATAATGCGCTGTACATATATGAACAACGTCAATGTCTGGATTCTTCAACATTTCGAGATAATCCGTGTAATAACTGCATTGATTTGCTTCTGCTGTTTGCGCAGCCAATTCGGCATTCGTGTCTACAACTGCCACTAATTTGGCCGTCGGTATTTCTGAAATAGCTTTCAAATGTACGCTCGAAATCGCTCCGCAACCAATGAGTGCAACGCCAATCTGTTTCATGGGAAACCTCTTTTCTGCATAAGTAGGATAGTACTGCATGATGGTGCTAATGTATATATTAGAGGTTCGCTCATCAACCAGTAATTCCTTTTAGGTCGTGCATGCGGAAATTGACTACTTATTGCTTTATCATGACTATTCTCAGCGAGGTGTCAACGCGATCTCCCATAGTATCTTCTTGTTGGTATACCTGTCCATTTCATATTCCGCTATATGCACGTACGACCACATGTCCTGATCAAAAAATCGTTCAATCTCACCTCGATCAAAAAACCTTCTATACAGATCGTCACCTTCTCTTATATTTACAATTTCATTGGTTGAATTCAATCTCACTAACAGAAGGCCATCTTGCTTAAGCACTTGATGAAGATCTCGTATGATTCTATGCGTCGTGACCTCATCGAAATAGTGAATACTTAAATCAGCAATCAGGACTTGTACGGTTCCTTTGGTGAACGGAAGTCCCGTTGTCATATCCAAACAGCGTGTTCGAATATCAGGCAGAAAGGTTTGCAGTTTCTTCAGCGCCTCTTCGGATATATCACAAGCAATCGGGGACAAGCCGTGCTCGAATAAATATTGGGTATTATTCCCGACACCACAACCTAGATCAACAATTAGTGTATGGCTGTTATACGCCGATAGGTAAGCCTCCCAATATTTGTCCAACCAATTATCGTATGTAGGTGCAGCTTCTAATCTTTGATACGTTTCGTTCCAGTATTGCTCGAGTGATTTCATCTCGTTACTTCCCCTCACCTATCACCATATGTACAGCCATATCTTACGGCAATCCCAAGAAAAATCCAAGTTGAGTAAAAAAACAAAAAGGCATGCAAGAAGCACACCTTTTTGCAGCTAACGACCATTACTGATCCTTCTGCTTATCTTTCGAATCTTCCTCTTCAAGTAAGCCTTTTGTTCCTTGTCTAAATTCCTTAATGGTTGTACCGAAAGCACGGCCTAATTGCGGAAGTTTTGTTGGGCCGAATAAGAGTAATGCAACACCTACGATCACAATAAGACCCGGAATGCCAATACCTGATAACATACGAATCACCTACCTTTCTTTTAGAATAGTAGCTATTAAAATTTTACCATGAATGCCGTCGCATACATAATTAATATTCCTGCTGTAACCCCACTGAAGTTTAACCAAGAGACAGGAGAAAGACCCTTCTTCTCCGATTCTCTAAGAATCATTTTAGAAATGACATAAATAACCTGCAGAATTGCACCAGCGCCGATTCCGAAGAAAAGTGCCGCTAATGTATCGTTAAATATGAAGCCACCGGCCCAAGTGCCAATAATGGCTGGACCACCCGCGATCAGAGCTAATTTGACAAACGTCTGCCACGTTGGACGATCCTTTAATAACGGTGCCGCAATCCCTACACCCTCAGTAATGTTGTGTAAGGTAAAACCAATGATGAGGAACGTACCTAACGCTGCCTCCCCTACAGCAAATGCAGAGCCTATTGCAAGACCTTCACCGAAATTATGAAGCCCGATCCCGGTTGCGATTTTGTTGGCTACGCGCTTACCCACATAAACTTCATTGTTAAGTTTACGTTCGTTCGACTGATCTACTGCAATTAAGAAAAGACAGCTCAGCAGTGCTCCGAACCAGACTAACCCAGATCCTTGAAATATACCAGGTGCTTCAGCAGCCATCTCAAACCCTTCACCGAAAGTATCAATGACTAAAAAGAACAATAATCCTACGGTCAAGGCAAGGATAGCATGCATGCCTCTTACTGAAAATCTGCGTAGAAATGGATACCAAAGTAAGCCGAGCCCTACAGGAATTACGCCTACGTAGAAGCCAATCAACGCATATTGCCCGAATAACTTGCCATTTGGCTCAGGTGTTGCTGCTGCAGCTGCGACTTCACCTACGAAGATTAAACCATTGGAGGTGATGAATTTAACTTCATGTGGATCACCTTGAACCCAAGGGTATGGAATATGAACCATTCCTTGTTCGAACCTTTTGAGCGTGTCGCTTGGTGAAAAAGAAGCATTCCAAAAAGCGCCATCCACAACTACCTGGGCAATGGTTATATCTTCGGGTCCCGAATTTAACACTTTTACTTGTATCCCGTCATCATTCAACGTGATTTTCTCCACATTCAGGACTTCAATTGGCGCTGCGGGCTCATTCTCAACTCCTGTACCTACTTTAACAATAGTGGTTATGATGGCAAATAACAAGATCAGCGGAAGAATGCCCCACAGAATCGCCTTCCATTTCGATGATGAAGATTTGCTCGTAGTTTGATCATTGATATGCATGACGTATCGCCTCCCTTCTTACTCAGCTATGAAGAAACCCATCCAGCCTAGTTCTGCGAATTCACTTTGATGTGCATGGAACATGTATCGTCCAGGTGAAGGAAAAACAATTTCTAGAATACCTCGTTCTCCTTGGCACTGCATGATGGTATCGGTATACGCAGGTCGTGCTTCAGGATCTGCTCCAGTTGCGTAATAATTAAAAAAGTTCGCGTGCAAATGAAACGAATTAATTAAATCGAATTCCGTCAAGTTACTTAAGTAAATGCGAACAAGCTCTCCGGTTTTCACTTTAATCGGTTCTTGCTGATAAGCAAAAGCATATCCATTCACGGTATAAATCTCATTTTCCCCGTCGAGGTCCAGATCGTAACCATTCATGAGCATGTTGAACTCCTTGGCTGCTGCTCTTGGCTTCTTCGGATCAATGATGAAATTTCCATAAAGTCCTTTATGAATATGTCTGGCAAGTGGTGCGACATGGCAGTGATAGACATGCATACCAGCAGGTTTAGCTTCGAATTCGTAAATAAATGAATTACCAGAAAGCACAGCTTCCAGTCCATCCATATTCGTCGGATGCATGCCATGGAAGTGAATAGAATGTGGATGCATGGTTCCATTCGTAAACTTCACACGGAGTACATCCCCTTCTGTACAACGAATAGTCGGGCCAGGGATCGTTCCATTAAATGTCCAACCGGAAAATTTGATTCCTTTGGCGATTTCCACGTTGGTTTCCATAGCTGTGATCTCATATTCTCTGAGTGTTCTGCCATCCGGGAGCTTACTGACCTTGCCATAATCAAAAGCAGTAAGCGCATGCTGCGCTGCTTTGAACCCTTCTGTCACTTCGGTACTCGGAACATAGCCATGCTTCATTCCCTCATGCAATTGTTCTTTCATGGCATGGTGAATATCATGCTTATCTTGTGCTTGCGCGACTGGTGGCCTGCCGAATAAAGAGGAAGGATTTAACAACGTACTCCCAATTAAAGCAAAAGCTCCTGTCGTTCCTAACTTCAACAAATTACGCCTCGATAGCTTATTGTCTGGTTTCTGAAACATCGCTTTGACCTCCTATTTTAAATTGCTTGTTTACAATAGTTTTTACCTAGGGAAACATTTGGGGTGAAAATAAAGTTTCCAGTGGGACAAAAAGTTTACCAAAGGAAACACCGTGTTTTTAACTATATGCTGAAAGTGGCAGAAAGTAAACCTATTTGTTAAAAATTTCTTTTCCATCATTTGACACATACCTTTTTTAAATCTGATTTCGACAAAACTAGTAGAATTCTTACCGACATTCTGACAAATATTTTCGCCTGATGACGATATAATGAAGGTAGTTAACCGTGAAAATTTTTACGCAAGTTGTACTAACACTTAGGAGGATGATCGACATGGACGAGCAGTTTATTAAACGATTACACACGCTTAATCGCCGCGATTCATTAAGGTCTTTGCTGCTCATCGAAGGTGTTCGACTGACTCTCCGTCGTAAAAAGAAAGTTAGCTTATTTAAAAGAATTTTTCAGCGCAAAAAACAAACCGTCACTGCAAAAGGTTGGAAATAGCTCGTCGCCAATCCTACTGCATGAAATTTATAGCGTCTTTTCTCGCATAACGTCCCCTTTTATAGTAGAATAATGACTCAGCTACATGAAATGGATACGGGGTGTAAGAATGGCCATTAGTTTTACCAACTCAATTGTTAGTCAATTGAAAAAAGACATTACAGAGCTTGAAAATAAAATAGTGAATGAGAAGAAAAAGAAAGATAAAGCCCAAGCGAAGATGAAACAGGTTCAACGGGATATGAAATTAAGTCAGTCCCACAGTGACTTGAGCAGCAAAATGTCTCGTGTGAGCAAGCTAACGGAAGAAATAAAAACAAGCGAGCGGCTGCAAAAAGATTTCGCCAAGGAATTAGCTGCCAAGAACACTTCGTTGAAACAGAATCTTGCCAAAGAAACCAAACAAGATGACAACATCTAATCGGTATTCACTGTAAAGCAAAACACCGCCCTGTTAGTAAGTAACAGGGCGGTGTTTTTTGGCTGCTCTTTTTAGGAAGTAATAATGTGAAGCTCGGGGATGTACGTTTTCATATGTTTCGTTATCATTTGGTAGTTAGAACTAGCCTGCGGGAGTTGATCATTGGTTAATCTGTCCATTGAAAGTATCTGAAATTGTTTGCCTTGTTGGCTATACGTATACGTCGGAAGAAAACTGGGATTGGTGATCTCAATCTGCTTGGTCTTATTCGTAGTCGTTTTTACGACTTCAATGGTAGCCATGCCACCTACTTGCTTAAACAAGTTGATTTGAGCAGATAGAAAGTTGCCCAGTGAATAGACCACAAAGGTTCGATGCCCATTCTTCCCTTCTACCCAAGCGGGAGGCTGCAGGACATGTGGATGATTCCCAATCAGGATATGCACGCCCATATCTGCTAGTTTGTGTGCAAGACCCGTTTGGTTCTTGTCAGGAAGACGCTGATATTCGTTCCCCCAATGCATCGCAACGACAATCACATCTGCCAATGGTTTCGCCTGCTCCACATCAGAGCGAATTTGCCTATCATCAATCCGGTTAACCAGAAAGGGTTTGCCTGCTGGCGTTGAAATCCCATTCGTTCCATACGTGTAACTTAAGAAGGCGAATGTAATCCCATTTTCCGTGAGCGTCCTGAGGTTGTCGCGGTCATTTTGAGATTTGAATGCACCGGTATAAGGAATGCCAAGAGTATCCCAGTAAGTGAGTGCACTTTGAATCACTTTTTCGCCGCGGTCCAGCGCATGATTATTAGCAATAGTCACAACATCAACCCCAGCATATTTCAGTGCATCGCCAATTTCATGAGGACTATTAAAGGTTGGATAACTGGAAAGCCTCATTTCCTTACCGCCAATCATCGTCTCTTGGTTAGCAACAAGGATATCTGGCGCTTGCAGCAAGGTTTTCACCTTTTCAAAAATAGGCTTAAAATTATACGTCCCATCTTTCTGCTTAGCATCTAGATAAACCTTATCATGGATGAGGATATCTCCGATCGCGCCTAACGTAACTTTAGAGATTTGTTTTTGCGGTTGTGGTTGAGTTTGCTGTTGTGGTTGAGGCTCTGCTTGCGGCTCTTGCTTTGCAGTAGCATGAAATTGCGAAATAGGCGGCGGAGTAGTCTCGGTCCGAACGAGAGGTGGACTGCTTTTTACAACCAAGCCTGTATCTTTCGGAGTCAACGAGCTGCCTACGCATCCGCTTGCCAAAATGAGTGTTGAAACGATCGCTGCCATGCGCTTTATCACGACAAACCAGCTCCTTAAGCGTCAAACCTTATCTTTTCCCGTAGTATTCCCCCCTTAAAATCTCTCATGAATGAGGATTATTACCATTTCCCATCCTTTAAATTTCATTTGGCGCTTGCAGCCCAATCAGCTTTAATCCATTGCGCAACGTGGTTTGAACGCTAGTAACCAGTGCCAAACGCGCCTCACGCACCTGTTTTTCTTCTACAAGAATGTAACACGTATGGTAAAAGCGGTTGAACGCTTGTGCGAGATCGATGAGATAACGGGAGATAATCGACGGCTCCAGCTTCACCATGGCTTGCTCAATACGTTCGCTGAACAGGTAGAGCATTTTGATAACGGCAATGGCTTCTTTTTCTAGCAAATAGGACCCATCAACCTCGGAAGTTAGGAAGTCATAGCCATATCCCTGCTGTGCTTTCTTCAACAAACTGCATGTTCTTGCGTGCGTGTATTGGACATAGGGTCCTGTTTCACCATCGAAGTTAAGGGCATCTTCCCACGAAAAATCAATATCTTTAATTCGATTGGCGCTCAAATCATTAAAAATGACGGCCCCAATCCCCACTTGCTCAGCGACTTCTTCTTTATTCGGCAAGCTTGGATTTCTGGCTTCTATGACTTCTTTGATTTTTTGGACCGTCTGCTCCAGCACGTTTTCTAATTTAATTACATTGCCTTTACGTGTCGACAAGCCGCCTCCTTCAATGCTCACACGGCCAAACGCCACATGCTCCAGCTTGGACGCCCAGGCGTAACCCATTAATTCAAGTACCTTGAAACATTGCTGAAAATGAAGATTTTGAGCATAATCGGTTACGTATATCAATTTAGCAAAATCATAGGTCTCCGCTCTATAAATCGCAGCAGTCAGATCACGTGTATGGTAGAGGGAGCTGCCATCTTTTTTCAGCATTAAAGCTGGCGCCATACCAAAGGCCTCCAACCTAACTAACAGAGCTCCCTCATCTTCTTCCAAGAGCTGCTTTTCTTGTAACGCCTGAATGACTGGTTCCATCTTATCATTGTAGAAGCTTTCACCTTGATAAGCGTCAAATTGAACGCCTAGCAGCTTATAAATCTTCTGAAATTCTGCCATGCTGATGTCAATAAACCACTGCCATAACGTAAGTGCTTCCTGATCACCATGCTCCATTTTCGTAAACCAAGCACGTGCCTGATCTTCTAACGTAGGATCCTTCTCCGCTTCCTCATGGAATTTCACATACAGATGGAGCAGCTCATCAATAGCCCCTTGATTCACGGCCTCTTTACTTCCCCATTGCTGGTAGGCAACGATCAATTTCCCGAACTGCGTCCCCCAATCACCTAAATGATTGATCCCCACACATCTATATCCAAGAAAAGCGTGGATGTGATATAGCGCATTTCCGATTACGGTGGATCTTAAATGGCCAACATGAAACGGTTTTGCGATGTTCGGGGAGGAGTAATCGATCACGATCGTCTTACCCTCTCCCACATTCTGGGACCCATATTGATGACCAGCATGATGTATTTGTTGAATCAAGGATTCAGCCCAACGCTGCTTTTTTAGGAAAATATTCAAATACCCATTAACTGCTTCTACCTGGTCGATTTCCTCATCTTGCAGGGTAGCCTGCAAGTGTTCCGCAATATCTTTCGGTGACTTGCCAAGCACTTTACTCAGACGGAAACAGGGTAAACAGAGATCCCCTTTATCGTGATTCGTTGGGTACTCCATCAGTGCAGCAAGCTCTTGTGGTTCGAAGCTGTCTAGTAACGATGATATTTTCTCAGCCACATGCAGTTTATAATTTAACATGATGTCACTCCTATCTATTTTTTTGAAAATATAAAAAGCCCCCGTCTCTATAAAAGAGACGAGAGCTGAAGATTCCCGCGGTACCACTCTAAGTGTTAAACCTATGGTTTAACCCCTCAATTTCGTAACGGTCGTCTGACCGGATTCGCCTACTAACGTTCAGCAAACCATTTCCTGGGTCCGTTTCATTCGTAACATCCGTACCGGCTTACACTGACCCGGCTCGCTGTGACTGTCTGTTAGGAATTACTGTCCCATTCATCAATATTTCATTATGAATTTTTCAATATCTTACAAGGGATCTCATCGATTGTCAAGGGCTATTGCAGCTGAAATTCCCACGGTCCGCGAATAATTACATGCGCTTCTTTGATGTAGAACGTAAATGTTGTATCTTTCACAGGAAAGTCTACGACTACATATTCCATTACACGTGTTTGATCGTTTACTCGCCAATTAGAGCCACTTGTGTTCTTTATTTTCAAATAATCCAACGTGAAGGACAAAAGCGATGAAGCCGCTTGCGCATTATACTTCATATCCAGATAGATCTTAAGTCCTCCAAATTCAGAAGCCGATGCATTACTTGGTACTCTTTCAACTTTAGTAATATCTACAGGATATCCACTAATCATGATGGATTTATTGACGTCAATGACACCTTGAGCGGGAATCGGAACCGTGAATGATTCTGGCTTTGGAGATTGTAGCGTTGCTAGTACCGCTGGGATTTTCAAATGATAGCTTGTCAATGACGCGCCATCACGCTCGAAACTCAGTTCATTTGGATTCGGAAAATTAGGATCGCGATAATACGCAACTGCTTCTCCCTTATTCGTCGTTAGTTCGGGTTTATCCACGTAGTCATATTGCGATAAACCGTACGCATGAATCTGCATTCCCACTGGAGCTTGTGGAAGTAACGTGATCTTGGTATTGTTTTGATCTGTGGTTCGTAATAACGCTGTTAGACTTACCTCGTGATGGGTGTCTGTTACGCCAAGATCATTAATTCGATCAACCTCTTCCACCTTTGCTAGTTGAATCGGAATACTAGGAAGTTGACTATCGAGAGTTAGACGCATATTGTCGGTCACTTTGATTGACCCTTCATAATAATAAGAGCCAATCCATTCATTCCCAGCACTTGAAATACTGCCATATTTAATCAAATAGGACGTTCCTTCTCCATTACTCAGCGTGAATGAACGCATAGAAGGTGTACCTGCGCTGACTAGCGTGACGTTAGTGTACTGATCACCAATGGATATCCCGCGTATTTGGATATTACCCACAAGTGTTGGCGCTTCTATCGGAGTCTGCAGAACATAGTGAACAAGCTGTTTCTCTGAATCTTGAACGGTGGCGAATCCAGGTAAGAACTGAAAAACTTTGTGAATTTGGGCTCTCACCTCTGGCGAGCTCATGGCGAAGATAACAATAAAAATAATGGATGCGGCGCCAACAACGATCATTCGCTTTCTCAGTTTGGCATGACGTGCAAGCTTCTGTTTCTCCTGATCGCTACTTGTTGGAGTCGATTCCAGGGTTGTTACCAGGGGCGATTGCGATAATCCCAATTTACTATACGTTTGTGCCTTGATCCGAGCTAGCGTTTCTGCAGCAATAGGTTCATCCTCATGTATATCCAGTTGACTCATAACAAGATTAGATTGATGATCATTTAATTGATCTATTTTGAGGTACCAATCACTATCACTCTTCTTATTCATGTGAGATATCCTCCTTCCAAGCGAGAATCAATTGTTCCTTCAGAGCATTTCGCGTGCGCCTCAAACGGTTTTCAACCGCTTTTCTTGTTAATCCAAGGGCTGAAGCAATCATATCCAAGGATTCATATAAATAATATTTTTTATAAAAAATCGTACGATCAACGGGAGCATAGGAATCCACGATACGTAAAATCTCTTCGGTTTCTGCCTTCTGGATGACCGTACGCTCCAAATTATCGCTGTTTGTCAGATCTCCATCCATGACGACAAGCTGAGGTCGATCTGTCAATTTCCGCCGACAATCCAGTGCGCGATACTTGGTAAGCATATAGATCCATGTTTGGAGCGAGCTTCTTAACGGATCGTACTCATCAATTTTATTCCAAGCCATGATGAACACGTCACTAACACACTCCTCGACGTCCTCTCTACTGCCATACGAATCTAGAATCCTTTGCGCAAAAAGGTACATCGTTGAGCCATATCTATCCATCAAAAATTCTAATGCTGCAGAATCTTTTATTTTCAGTCGTGTAATTAACTCCTCTTCAGATACGTCCAATCCATCACCTCATTTACTGTCTACTTAGTACTACGTAAGTTTGGAGGAAAAACCCTCACACTTCCAACCAATGCTATACTGCGGGGCAATAATGTATAAAAATCCCATAAAAAAACCCATTGGAACTCCAATGGATGTATTGAACCCTATTATGATAGCTCTACGAAAGATTATGTACCTATTTGACGAACCAATCATCCAGACGCTGGCTTTGAATAGGCATTTCTTCCGTCAGCAGCCAATTCACGGCTTGTAAAACAAGAGGTGAAGCATTTTCAACCGTACATTCCCCTAACGATACCCAACTTGCCCCCAAGGAATCTTGTCCTTCGAATACGTCCGGCTTCGCGGTTAGATGCCCATCCAGATAGTCAACAGCAAAAAATAACGCTACATGATGGATATGTGAAGTTCCTCGCTTAGATAGCTCATAGGGGACTACATACTCACAAACGCCTACTTGCTTCTTCACTTGAACCTCCACTCCAACTTCCTCTTGAATCTCTCGGTGAAGAGCTTCAATGATGGTTTCTTGAGGTTCAATTGTGCCTCCTGGAAGGTCGAACCGACCTGTATAGGGGCCACCATTTTTATGAATAACAAGAAGCTTCCCATGCCTCTCACAAATTCCGTATACACCCAAATGCCGATGCCACTTCTCCTCCAAATTGATCGCCCCCCACTTTTCAGATTACTGGTCACCTCTATAATAAGCAAACACTTGCTCAATCGGCTTAAAATACAAATGTCCATCTTCCCATGGCTGAAAATGCAGATCCATGCGTGAATCGTTCCAATTCTCGGGGGTCCCCTTGGTGTTCAATCGACCCGCTACTTCCGGCTCCTCAATGACCTTCGGAAATTCCTGATAACCGAATAAGAGATTCTCATGCATGGCAATAATCTCATATTTATCCCCATTGAAAGCACGCTCTTCTTGCAGCTGATAATGGTAGTAAATGTAACTGCTCATCATCTCTGGCTTCAAATGTGCAACTCTCCCTACGCGAGACTCGACCGGTTCCTTACGCAACCAGTGTTCATAGCTTGCAGGTTCGTTAAAGTGGAACACGTCGATCATTAATATCCACTTCCGAGGCTCATCTTGTCCAGGCCAATCTTGTAAGAACGGGACCGCAGCCCCTGCGATTTCATCAGGAAACACCTCTCGGTTCATACACTCATAATAGAGAAATAGATTTTTCCGCCAAATAAAAGCAGCAGCGGTCATGAGTTCTCCCTGTTTGACTAACTGTTGCGCTTGTTGGTTCAACACCAACGCCTTCAAGCCACTATCTTCTTGTCCTAACTGCCATTGCGCTCGATACATCCTACGTTGTATCATTAATCGCTCACCTCGCGTCGGATTTGAACACCAAAAATAACTCTGCTAAAATAAGGTCATCTCAACTGAGGGGGGAACAGACTTATTTTACTTAACTTCTACCATACTTCGCTTAAGCTGCTCGTTGCTCTGATAACTGCCCTTCTAGGCGGATACCTATTTAAACTCTTACATATCCCCATTCCTTGGCTGCTCGGACCGATGATTGCTGTATTACTAGGTTCGAATCTATTCAAAAATCGTTACGCTTGGCCTACCTCCATTAGAAACGCAGGACTCATCATCGTGGGGTATACAATTGGTCTTTCGATGACGGCAGCCGCCTTGCATGAAATGGCCATCCAGCTGCCGTCCATGCTGCTCATGACACTACTCCTTATGCTGCTTTGCGCCATACTTGCCTACTTGATAACCAAGTTGTCCAATATCAACTACAAAACAGCACTTCTTGGCAGCATACCTGGCGGTCTCACCCAGATGGTCATCTTGGCAGAAGAAACGGAAGGCATCCAGCTAACCATTGTGACTGTCCTACAAGTTATCCGACTCATGATGATTGTGGTGTGTGTACCATTGCTGGTGTTTAGCCCGATCATGGGCAATCACAAAATCGTTGAATCGGTAATAAACAGCGTCACTACATCTACTGCAAGTTGGGGATCGCTGATGCCGAATATTTTTCTTTTCGCGGCGGTCAGCATTTTCTGTGCACTTCTAGGAAATAAAATTAATTTCCCAACTGCTTTCTTGCTTGGGCCCGCATTCAGTACTGCGATCCTACAACTTACCGGAATTCATGGACCCGCACTGCCCACCAGTATCATCAATGCAGCCCAAATCATGATCGGCATCCATGTTGGACTCATGTTAAAGCCAGCTCAATTAACTCATAAGCTTCAAATTATTTCGCTGGCTATTGGCAGCAGTGTTGTGCTTTTATTCGGATCATTCGGACTAAGTTATGTCTTTATGAAGCTGCATGCTGTATCCAAATCTACCGCCCTGCTTAGTCTAGCTCCAGGTGGCATGGATCAGATGGGGATCATTGCTCACGAAATCAATGCGAACTTATCTGTCGTTGTTGGCTACCAGTTATTTCGCACATTTTTCATATTCTTCGCTGTACCGCCGCTATTGCGCATGATATTCAAATACAGTGCTGCAAAAAGAGTCATTCGAAACACCCCCTCCTAGTCAGGATGGGGCTGTTTGGCATTTCAGCTATTCGCCCGGTAGGCTTGTTCATGGTACTCCGTAATGTAGCTGAACAATTGCCTACCGTCATCTTGCTGTTGGAACTCACCCAAGCTCAAATACATCGCCCTGTACGTTTCTGGCACCCAAATGTAGGTATGTACATAGTCAGTTAACCGAAATCCAGCCTTTTCCCAGAATCGAATTCGCTCCGCATTCTCTTTACTTAGCTCAGCCTCAACTTCAATAACGATACCATGACAGCCTGCTGTTTCTGCCCACTTACGTATGTCACCCATACATGCCAAACCCACTCCTTGCCCACGCTGAGCACGTCCAACAGCGATATAGTCGATGATAAGTACGTGTGCCGCTTGATTCCAAGCAGTCAACGCCATCGCAATCACATCGGAACCTTCACGCCAGGTGTGCAGCATACAAATGCCTCTTTCGAACATGCTCTGAATGAGCGCACGATTTTTTCTTCCATGTGCTGGAAAAGCTTCCTCATACACATGCTCCGCTTTATCCCATAAGTCTTCATTCCAAGATGTCGTTATTTCATAGATCATCCTTTTCGTACTCCCCTAATGCAAAGTCCACTGCAGATTCAGCATGAATTCTTGTCGTATCGAATAAGGGCACCGCAACATCCTGTTGCGATATTAACAACGTGATTTCGGTGCAGCCCAAAATAACGGCTTCTGCCCCATCTTGGACCAACTGATTGATAATCGTGATATAGGATTGCTTTGACTCTTCCCGAAGGATGCCCAGACATAATTCCTCATAAATAATCTCGTGGACGATCTTTCGTGACGCTTCGTCAGGGACGATGACGTCTAGTCCATATTTTCGCACTAGATTACCTTTATAAAAATCTTGTTCCATCGTAAACGCTGTGCCCAATAAGGCTACTTTCTTTCTACCTGATTGAACAATTTTCTTCGCTGTTGCATCCGCGATATGCAGGAGAGGGATGGCAACTGCCTCTTCCACTTCTTTGGCCATCTTGTGCATAGTATTCGTGCAAATGACGATACAATCCGAACCCGCAGTCTCCAGTTTGCGAGCCGTATCCACCATGATTTGGGTTGCTTCGTCCCACTTCCCCTCATGCTGGAGCGTCTTAATCTCATGAAAATCTACCGAGTACATCAGACTTTTAGCCGAATGATGGCCGCCTAATTTCTCCTTTACACGCTGATTAATGATTTGGTAATAAAGTAAAGATGATTCCCAGCTCATTCCACCGATTAACCCAATTGTCTTCATCCATGAACCCCTCATCATAAACTATTTCCTCATATAATAGCAGAAAGTGGTCCTTATGATAAAATGCTATGTTGCGCTCATCTTTATGAAGGCTTACCATTCAAAGGATTCCCCTTTCTTAAAAATGCAACTTTTTCCTTTTTCTGGCGTTTAATGAGTGTTACTACTTCCTAATAAAGGAGATTTAACCTCAATGAGACGCAAATCAATTGTAGGATTCGCAACGTTACTATGTGCGGCTATTGCTATCATTCCTCTGCCTCTTACCAATGTTCATGCAAACGATCTGCCTGTTGGAACCGTCGTTGGAAGCGTGCTAACAACAGATATTCGTGCTTTCGTAAATGGTAGTGCCATCCGTTCGATGAATATTGACGGCAAAACTGCTGTTTACCTCGAGGATTTGCGAAGTCACGGCTTTCACATTGCATGGGAACCGAATCAGCGCCAAGTTTCCATTTTCCCAGACCCCAACGAATTAGATCCATCAAAGAGCGATCCTAACCTAGGCTTTACTGGCTCAGGGATTGGTATCAAAATCGCCGATGTGGTCGCAACAGATATTCACACATTTGCCTTAGGCAAAGAGATTCCTTCCTACAATGTAGAAGGCAGAACGGCCGTGTTTCTGGAGGATCTCTCACCGCTGCTTGGCGGACTCACGTGGAACGATCAACTACATACCGCGTCCTTCCTGTCGGATACTACCTTGGCTCCTGATCCACGAGCAGTCCAGAGTGTCGAATACCCCTTACAGGTGGAACAAACGTCGAGCACTCGCTTTACCATTCAGTTTCAAGATGACGGCCTTTATGTAGGGGACTCTCTTATTGGATTCGGGCAAGATGGCAGAGCGATGCTCTCGGTAACGAAAATGGCACAATTACTTACCTATCAGACGGAAATCCAAAATCATGAACTTTATTTGTCCGACAAAACTTACGGTTTTCGCATCGCGCCACATCTAGACACAGTTAGTTTATATTGGTTCAATGGTGAAACCAACGAGGTCAAACTCACTTTTCCAACGATAGAACGCGCAGGTGAACTCTACGTTTCTGAATATGATTTAAAACAATTATTCGGTTATTCCGGTAACTGGCAATCGGAGCTGAAGCAATTGGATATCGATTATGCCCATTTCGATGTGAAGGATTTTGGCGTTTCCACACATACGAATAACTATTTGTACACCTTAAAGGGATTATATGTGGGACCAAGTCGTATGGAAATGCCGACAATTTCCATGTTCGTCTCTCGGGACGGTACAAAGTTCGGAAGTAATTCTGAGATTTCGTTAATGGAACAAAAGTCGGCAACCGGATCGCCGATATATCAATTCTCCTCATCTGTGCAGCTTGATTTAGGTAACAATGACATCCAGATCGTCTACCACATTGGGAACCGTATTATATACAGTAACGCTTTCGACAACTCCCTTACACCACTGTTACTGAACCCGGTTATTAATTACAGTGAGAATGGCTTGGGTAGCTTCAGTTCGATCACCTTGGATTCGCCTGAATCCGGACTCATTCACTCTGATAACGGCAACATTGAGCTCAAAGGTGCCGTGCTAAAAGCACAAGGCAGCGGATTACAAGCTGTAATCGAAAAAGAAGACAACGGAACCTGGATTGAACCAGAGACAGCTCTCATTCCTTTTAAAGAGGAACGATTTGCAGCTTCACTGCCGCTAACGCATGGAACGGGGCGATATCGGGTCACACTTCGATCTAATTTGTCTATTCCTTCTCCAAGACAAACTACAACCTACATCGACGTTGCTCGTTTCTATGTTGATTACCGAGAGAACCTCCCCGGCATTCAAGGCATGCAATCATCCGATGGTCTGAGCTGGCGTGATGGGAAGCTGCTGCAGACATCGGATAATGGCCTTTCTTGGCAGGTGGTCATACCGGATGGAATTGCTGACAAAGATCGTCTGCTAGCTGCTAAATTTGAAGTGCCTGTCTGGGGATATGCGGTTTATCTCACAGACGATCCGCAACCAAATCTCATTGCCACTCATCAAGTAGACGATGGAGTCTGGGAATCGGTCGTACTGCCTACGGCAGAAGCATGGGAAACGTCCGCTGATGTTAAACCGATCGTAGCCAATCTATACACGGATCCCGCTTATATCATGCTGACTTCATCAACTAAGGATAATCACACGTTAAAATCACTTTACCGCACCGATGACCGTGGTAAAACTTGGATCCGCGTAGGGAATCTGAGCTCTGACACTATGGGTTCCCCGACTGGTCACAGTTACCGCAATGCGAAAGAGGGCTGGTTAACCACCTTGAAGGATGGCACCAACCATATCCCGCTATATCGCACGCAGGATGGTGGCGAAATCTGGTCGATGCAGCATGTCGACGTCCCCATCGATTTGCAGAAGGGTTATGCTAACGCTTATCCCCCTGTTTTCGATCAAGAAAGCAATTATCACGCTATTTTCATCGCTGAGTTCGTACAGGACAACACGAAAACCTATGTCATTTATGAATCGAGAGATGCCGGCGATACCTGGATCCCGCTCCCTTATCGATTACATGATTTGCAAGACATTCCAGTCCTGCACTTTGATGCCTTGCTTATGGGCAGAGCGATTTCTCAGGATGGCCTAACCATCTACACGATGGATACCTACAACCGTACAGACTGGCAACCGACGAAGCCTACTATTTCGTTGCAAAATGCTACCCAATTTCACCTACGCATGGATGGCTTTGGCTGGGTACTTATAAACGGCAGCGTCTTGGTGACGAAAGATGGTGGTCGGACTTGGGAAGAGCCTGGTGCAACTCGTAATTAATCAACATGTAGAAAGAGGCCGTTTCAAAAGTCGATCTAGACTTTTTGAAACAGCCTCTATTTTCGTTAATGACCTATGAGTATTAAACCTGCTTCCCGCAATCTAACTGGATTTTCTCCATCTATTTGCAGTAGATTTCTTGTATCCGAAAGGTTAACTGTATTTCCTGTAGTTAATTTTCTTCGATTTGATCGATTCCTCAAATATTATTCAAATTAAATGTACTTTTTCCATCTAATCATCAAAACACGCCAAATTCGAGCAAATTAGCTGTAGTAATTACATCTAAACACGAAGAAGCAGTTATCACAAGTTCTTCAAAGAATTATCGTTCCACTTAAAAAACAAACGAAGATCGCATCTTCTTATCCATCATGGCTTTAATCTCATGGACTAATTGAATGGAAGCTTCAATCTCGACTTTGCGCGTGGAGACACTTTCAACACTGCACCCGATCGGAATTCCTTTTTCCAATCCAAATTCGAATAATTCTTCGAAAATTTGTTGCGATACAGCTACCGATTTGTCCAAAACATCATGGGAATATTTCAAATCATTTTCCAACCATTTCGGGATACTGATCCCTAGCCATTTCATAAATTCTAAGGTTTTGGTTGATCCGCAAGGCGCAATATTCATCAAAATCGGCACCATGTCTAGCTTATTTTCTCTACAGTGATAATAATAGTCCGATAAGAAGTTTTTGGACGCTTCCACATTATAGGTTGCTTGCGATATGAAGAAGCGGCTTCCACTCTCTATTTTGCTAGCCATTCTTAGATGCTCATCATCTTTTTTCATGTGTCTTTCCGGAATGACAACGGCACCTAATGTAAGATTATTGTTCAGCTTCTGACTTAACGCATAGGCTTCCGGAAGCCCCATATGAACCTCTTGATTACTAGAAGAGGCGCCAACAAACACGGAAAACCGCTCTTCATCATGATCAGCCCTGATCCAATCTGACAATTGTTCCTCCGTATATTTACCAACACAGCGATAAATAATCTTGGGAACCTTTAGCTTGGACAAATACTCCTTGCTGTAAGTCGTCGGATCAACGGTTTGCAAATACGGGAAAGGACGATCTTGATCAATCCGATCACTTTCCTCCTGCACATCGTAAAGAATTAAGCCATCTATTTGAAGCTTCTGAAGCCGCTCACATTGCTTTTGTGAAATTTCAGCCATTTTCTCTAGGGATTGTGTTTCTTTCGGCGGCGTCATCCCATAGGTAAGGATACCTGTTTCTCTTCGCAGTATTTTGTCTTTTAGCATATGTGTCACAACCTTATCTCTCTAATTCCCGAAAAAATGAAATCATAGCAAACTACTCGGTATTCTATAGTTCGACCCCCAAATACCGTATTCCTCTTCAAATCGGAATACCCGTTAAAGGAACTTACTACGCATAAAGGCCAAACTTGCTGCAAACTCCTTCTCTGGATCATGCACCGTACACTCAGCGGAAATCATACCTTTATACCCGGATGCATGCAAGGCCGTAACGAATTGATCATAGGGATACTGTCCAGTCCCAGGGGACAATCGTCCTGTATCGGCAAGATGAATATGTTGGAGCCATTCTTTATTTTCGATAAGGGTAGTGATTGAATCCTGTTCTTCATCCATATGGTAGAAATCAGCCAAAACCCGTATGGAGGGATGATTTACTTGTTTAGCAAAAGCTACCGCCTCAGAAACTGTGTTGATTATGTTAGATTCCTTGCGATTCAAAGGCTCTATAGCCAATGAAACACTTGTATCTTGGAATTCTTCACCGATGACAGAGAGTAATTGAAGCAGCTGTTCCTCTGCGCGATTGCGCTCCCAACCGTCCGGGATTTGACGTGCTTTTCCACTTCCCAATACGGCTGTCTGAGCTCCTATCTTATTTAAAGCGCTTGCAGCTTTATGAACATAACGACGGATTCGTTCTTCATCCGCTTCTGGACCTACCACTTTCAAGTCTCCAGGAAAAAATATACTGAAAGCTTGCACCGGCAATGGACTGTTCACGTACAAAGGAAGCTTGGTGTTGAAGTCCGCCTCATCCTCTAAATTTAATGATACGAGAGCGCATTCCATATAATCGAAGCCAATACGTTGAAGTCTTTCCGCTTCCTGAATTCCACTGCACCATCCAAATTTATACATGTCCATTCCTCCCTATCGTTACTTACTCTTTTAATATAGCAAAAAAACCAAAGAATAGGATCATGAATTTGTCCAATTCTTTGGCTATTTTATCTAGAAGGTATTTAGAGTTCTCGCTGCTCCGCAAATCCCATTCTACACATGGAATAATTGAAACTCGCTTGCTGAATTTTATCAGACAAGTCCCATAAATTATTCAAAATGCGAACTTCCACGTTTCTTCTAAAGAGCTCTCCGAACAAATCTCGAATTTCAACTTTATGGATAGGTATTTGTGACTTCTCACTCACATAGTACCCAGCTCCAGGATCTAGCGAGTAAAAATCGGTCGAATCAAGTTCGTACAAATATAGCGTTGTCTGTTTCATAATATCAAACCATTTATGCTCGATAGCAACAACATGCGTCGTTGACTGCGAGGAAATAAAGTGTCTTTTATCTTCATCAGAAGTGGTTTCATTGCAATGATAGGTCACTCTTGGACAATTCCGAGGTGTCAGAAAATTAGGTAGGCATTGTTCATTAATCGCCCATACTAATCCTTTTTCTGGATCCAAGTCTTTTCTTGTAGGAATTCTAGGGTTAAAAATAGCAATGTCTTTCTCTTCGCTTACGTGAAATAATTTCACCTATGCTCCTGCCCCCTATCATCTAGAATTCACATACTTCTCCGCTGCATCAACTGTATGTTTCAATAAGGTTGCTATAGTAACGGGTCCTACTCCCGCAGGAACAGGTGTAATCGCTGATGCCTTCACGCGACAAGCCTCATAATCAACATCTCCAATGTTGCCTGGATTATATCCCGCATCCATCACGACCGCTCCTGGTTTAATCCAATCTCCTTGCACAAAATTCGGTTTACCAACAGCCGCTACCACAATGTCCGCTAATCGAACCATGTCTCCCACATTCGACGTCTTTGAGTGACAGATGGTTACAGTTGCGTTCCGATTTAATAGCATCATAGAAACCGGCTTCCCCAGAATGGGACTTCTGCCAATCACCACAGCGTGTTTGCCCTCTATGGGAATCTGGTAATCATCCATAATGGCTAGGATAGCCGCTGGTGTACAGGATGGAAAAGCAGCAATGCCGAAGGCATTTTGAGCAAAACCTTGTGTCGTTACGCCATCTACATCCTTATCCATATGAATCGCTTCAAATGCCGCCCTTTCATCAATATGATGAGGGACAGGATGTTGAAGCAAAATCCCATGCACACTTGGGTCAGCATTCAGTTTCTGAATGGCAGCGATTAATTCTTCAGTCGTTGTATGCGCGGGTAGCTCAACTCGAATAGAACGGATACCCAGTCGTTTACACGCATTTCCTTTCATTTTCACATAAGTAGCTGAAGAAGGATCATCGCCAACTAAAATCGTCGCTAGGCAAGGTGTGACCCCTTTCAAAGCTAACTGACTAATTCTACTTATCAGCGCCTCTTTCATGTTCGTTGCCACCCGATTACCGTCCAAGATTACTGTTTCCACATTCATCTCATCATTCCTCCCAAGGTAAGAACATAAAGAGGTAAGGGGAATTCCCCTTACCTCTGCCCAGGCGTACGGCTATTATCGGTGTGCTCCCTCATGGTTACCCATGCTCCGCCAGTTACACATCGTTTATTGATAGGTATATCATAGCAATCCATTCCCCTATGTTCAACATGTTTGTCAAAAAAATGACTATAAAGATGCTGGTGACAGGAAGAACGAATACCACAAATTCGTCATGAATACATCAAGCACAACAAAGTAGAACATCTCGAGCCCTACATTTCGCTCAGATAAACCTCTTCGCCATAAGCGAGTTACACCATAAGAAATGACAGCAAAAATAGCGAGTAACAACAAGCCAGCCCACACAGATTGCAAGCTATCTGGCATGACTTGCAGAGCCATTGATTTTCGAAAATCCCCAATAAAAAGGGCTTTGACGATGAGATACATCGCAAGGGATATCCCAAAATGCCGCTTGGCATGCTCATCATAATGATATTGCCAAAATACACTGATAATGACTAAATAAAGGCCAGGTAGTAAAATCCATTTTAAGCTTATAAGTGCCGTGAGAACGCCAATCCCCCAAAAAAGCGGTAAGTTTCCAGCTGCTTCTTGCAAATCCTCTGTGCCTATATGGTTCATACGCTCCAAATAAGGTATCTGATCTGTTGCGTAATAAACGCGATAGGACTCCGCATTCACGGCATCCAGCCAAACAGCTAATGAACTATCTGCTCTTGTCGCTAAGCTCGGATAGGACGCGAATCCACTGAATTGACTAATCCGAGCAGAATCTCTCATTTTACCATCCTTGAAACTAACTTTGTACACCTCTTGACTCGTTTGGCGCCTATTTTTCTCATAAACAGACGATACCACAAGCGTAACTTCGCCAGAGGAAGATTGTGTGAAGGAAGGATGCAAAATCGTATCCGAATCGCTCTTAGTCGTGACAGGCAGGTTGATAACATCATCTACCAACTTATCTGGTTGATTCGAAGGGAATGTAAGCAAGTGCAACGTACTCTTCCCAGATTTACGAGAACTCGTCGTATACACCGTCATCATTGATGAACCATCGACTGCCAGCGCTATATCATCTAAACTACTCGTTGCATAATCGACATCCTTTAACTTGCGCTGTACAAGCGGTTTCCAAGTTTCTGATGCGAGTTGAACGTAATGAAAAGATTCATTGCCTTCTTTACTGATTGCGTAGACGAGTGAAAGACTGCCGGTCGCATCCCGATGTCCTTGGATATGTCTGATATTGGGGATATCAAGCTGGGACCAAGTTAGCTTCTCATTCGGATGAAAAGCACTCACATACAGTGTTGTATCATTGTAAGCCAACAGGATGCTTTCCCCTTGAGAATTCTTTACCGTTTGAACAGCCGTAATTTCATTGGCATTCATTACGAACATCGGCGACCAAGCGCCGTTCTTCCACTCGCTCGTATATAGCTGATTTCCGTCCCCAATCCAAACCACATGATCCTTATCTAATTGCCTATAGGAACGAAATGAACCCTCAGCAGGTAAGCCGCGTGTTTCCGAAGTACGCTGCCCCTTATCATCAATCGTGACCAATTCAATCGTTTTTCCTGCCAAATACGCAAAGCTGCGATCGCCAACCATTTGCACAGGTTCACCGATCGTTGCTACTTGCGTTAATTCCGTTGCACGGCCAAAAGGTTCTGGATATGGCTTTACATTTTCATTCGCCAACATGAACGTTTGAATCAAACCGATGACGATGATCGCCGCCAAAAAAGGAACATACGTAAACAGCTTCCATCTTGATTTCTTCACTTCGTAAAAACCTCCAAAACTTTCATACTGCCCTAGTAGTTAAAATGATTGCTTAATAAGAATGATTGCTGCGTATTAATTTTCCATTGTTCAATAAACGCGCCACCCAATCATAACATTGATTCAATTGATCTTCACTAATAAAATCAGAACGGTGCTCAAACATGATTTTCACTTGATCATTCTGCTCAGCAACTATCGCGAGATAATCCTCAATAGGGGCCCAACCGTCTCGTGGATCCAATTCAGGTAGGACAGGATGACGCGAATTGGAAATTGTATCCTTAATTTGCACTGTACTTAGATGAATCGAATAGGCATAACGGGCAAATTTATGTATCACTTTTCTAGCATCAAAGTATGGGTCTACCTTTTCCTGTAAATACAGTCTCGCTGTATCTAGACAAACTTTGATTTGGGGATACTTCCCTAACAGCTCCTCAAGAAAAGTCGTATCATAGATATATCGATTCAACGCATCAAATTCAAGAACAGGGATGAAGCCATACGCTTCGCTTTTCATAGTCAACCATTGAAAAAGCACTTCTGTTCTTTCGATTAATTCTGTAAGTGTCATCTCATTTTCAGACATATACTCCGATTTGTCAGAGAATCTCCACGTACGCCAATCTACCCGATCATCCAGAACAACAGGCTTCGGATAGTGAAAAAGGATGTACGTTGGGTTCATGGAAGCAAGGTACTCCAGCTCACTCTGCACCCAAGCATAGGCGGATTCTCTCATCTCAGGCGTATTTGCCAGGAATAAAGCATCTCGCATGTTAGATACATGAGGACGTAATGGAAAATGAATCCCCACTTGAAAATGGTTGCGTTGCGCGGCTAGTATAAGCTTTTGCGTATCTTCTTCTGACTCAAATAAGCAAGCTTCTATCCCGAAAAAACCTTCGCGGAAATCCCTCTTCATTTTAGACTCATCAAAACTTCCGTATTGACCAATCAGGAATCGATTCATCATAGGCATCCCTCCTATTCTACAAATTCAAAAATAGAATCTACTATGATCGGCAGATTGTCTCTCAAAGAAACGGCTCCAAAAACAGATCTTGCATGCACACCATTCTCTCCAAATACATCTAACATGAGATCCGAACAACCATTCAACACTTTGTGATGCTCCTCAAATTCTGGGACTGCATTGACAAATCCTTGCAGCTTCACCACTTGTTTAATGCGTGATAGAGAACCGACCGCAGACTGCAGAACAGCTAGAATCTCAATACCAGTTAATCTAGCAAATTCATACCCTTCTTCGGTCGTATAGTCTCTCCCTAGTTTTCCCTTGGGACTGCCTAAAGGACCTTTTCCCGAAACGTACAATAAACCGTTCACCTTCACAAAATTAGCATATTTCGCTGCTGGTTCACTTGCTATGGGTAGGACGATTCCTAGGGCTTTTAATCTTTGAGCAATGGTTTGTTCGGACATATGGAATCCTCCTAAGCTACTATGAGATTATCTTACTTATAACCGCTTCATGGCCCAGAACTCAAGCTCTTTATTTGATATTCACCATTTAACTTTTGAAGCGTTACGTAATGCTTACGGTTTATGATCCATCCATCCTCGGTCCGTTCTCCGCCGCCAGCAAGGATGAATTCGATCGATGCTGGTAATATATCGTAGGAGACAATAAAGTAGGTATGTTCATCATTTTGTAAAATGAGAATATCATCGTGAATCTTATACTTTAAAATTCTTTTACTCGCGGATACCGATGCTTGCTCATCCAAATCTAATTGGGCTGCAAATAGTTTCTTTACAATCGGCTTCAATTCATCTTGTTGTTGGATACTCATCTCACTAGTTGGAGCTATAACGGCATGGGCTGTGCAACCTGTCATACAGCTTACACTTGCAAGTAAGATAAGGGTTTTCAACCACTTCATGATATCACCTCGTCTACTATCTAATTGTTGTTTTAATACAACATAATCGTTATATTACTTTATCTAGTATGGCCAACAACCCATATTTTAACAATTCACTTCATTAGACGAGGTGTAACACCGATAAGTTTCACAAAAATCTCAATTATTTACAAACATTCATCGGACTGGATAAAACAACTGGCCCAAGCTTTCCTGTTTTCCCATTGGAGAGTCGAATCTCCATCGTGCTTTTCGTTACATCCGCTGTAATATCATCCAATCTTCCTGCCCAAGTCGGTCCTCCATCTTGAGGTGTTGGGTACAGCTTGAACCGCCAACTAATCTCATTCGGAATAAACGTAAATCCTTCATATCCATCGTAGTCTCCAAGTGTTGAGGGGACAGGTAAGTGATTCGCAAGCATGCTGATACTGGTACGAGGAAAACTTGGTGTGAGCTTCACTTTGTAGACGAGCGCCGCTCCTTTGGCATTCGCATTGTCCATAGCGATAGGCTCAAGCACTGCACTGCAAGGCATGGGTACTTCGGCCTTACTGCATGCTGGACGAATCGACACACATCCCGCAATCAACATAACCGTCATTATTTTCTTCATCGCTATCCCTCCATCGGTTTCATATGGTTATTTTTCCTACTTCCCCGATTTCTATGACGTTTAGGAAAAAGCCACCTCCCGGTGGCTGCTTCCTTTTGATGCGTGGTTATCTTGGAATTACTTGCTCACGTCTTGGTCCGACCGAAACGGTTGCAATCTTCACCCCGATCGCAGATTCTACGAAATCAATATAGTTTCTCGCCTCTAGCGGCAGGTCTTCCATGCGTTGAACTTGAGAAATATCGCATTTCCACCCAGGCAAGCGAGTCAATATAGGCTTTGCCGAATCCATTATCGCTGTGACTGGAAACCGTTCAACGATCGAACCATCTCCCAGTTCATATCCGACACAGACTGGAATTTCATCCAAGTAGCCTAATACGTCCAAATTGGTTAGAACAACACTTGTCGCTCCTTGTATCATACAGCCGTATCTTGTGGCAACCAGATCCAACCACCCCATCCGTCTTGGACGCTTGGTATTGACACCATATTCACCAGCGTCGCCCCCACGACGACGTAATTCTTCCGCTTCGCTCCCCTCCAGCTCCGTGACGAAAGGTCCCGCTCCGACGCAGCTAGAATAGGCTTTTACTACCGCGAACACATTCGTTATTGAACTAGCAGGTAGACCTGCACCAACTGGAGCAAAACCTGCAAGGGTCGAGGATGATGTTGAGTACGGATAGATGCCATGATCTGGATCACGCAAGGCACCGAGCTGTCCTTCCACTAAGATGGACTCTCCCTTTGCATTCGCTTGTTGGAGTAGTGTTGTCGTATCACACACATACGGAGCAATGCGTTCAGCCTGCAACAGCAGCTGCGCCATAAGTTCATCCACCTGAATCGCCGGCTGTCCATAGAGGTGTTGGAGTAACACATTTTTCGATGTGAGCAAATGTTCCAATCGGGCCTGTAATCGATTCTGATCATATAAATCGGCTACCTGAATGCCGAGCTTCGCATATTTGTCGGCGTAAAATGGCGCGATCCCACGCTTAGTGGAACCATAACTGAGTGCGCCAAGCCGCTCTTCTTCGAGTTCATCTAAGCGTTGATGAACTGACAATACGACTTGAGCTCGCTCAGAAATAACCAACTTCGGTTGAGGAACACCTCTCCCTGCAAGTGCCTCTAATTCACTTATTAATATATCCACATCAAGAGCCGTTCCCGGCCCGATCACATTCGTTACATGTGAATAAAACACACCAGAAGGCAGCATCCGCAAAGCGAATTTCCCGAAATCGTTAATGATCGTGTGACCAGCATTGCTTCCACCTTGGTATCTTACAACGAAGGATGATTGTGCAGCTAAAACATCCGTCATCTTCCCCTTGCCCTCGTCTCCCCAATTCGCACCTACAATTGCAGTTACTGTCAAATTGAACGCCTCCAACACTTGTTTTGTCTTACACCGCTTATTATAATGGCTCTAATGACATTAGAATAATTGATATAAGTAATATCAGATATAAAGTGAGGTAATATAATGGACGTTAATTTGGAGTGGTATCGGGTCTTCTATTGGACCACCAAGACCGGCAGTTTGTCGAAAGCGGCTGAAGTGCTTCACATCACCCAACCCGCAGTGAGTCACACGATCAAGCAGCTTGAGAACGTGCTTGGTGGGCAACTCTTTTTTCGTACGGCGAAGGGAGTCACGTTAACCGTTGAAGGTGAAGTGTTATTTCGTTATGTAGAACAAGCCTTTAGCTTTATGAAAATCGGCGAGAAAGCTATCGCCGACATGCATAGCTTACAAAGCGGAGAAATCAATATCGGAGCTAGCGATACCCTTTGTAAATATTATCTCCTACCTTATCTCGAAGCCTTTCACAATCAGCATCCAGGCGTGAAAATACGGGTTACAAACCGTACGACGCCTGAAACGTTAGCCTTGCTCAAAGAAGGCAAAATCGATTTCGGGATCGTTAGTCTGCCCGCTTCGGACAAACAAATTGAGTTCCGAGAAAGCTCCTCGATTCAAGATTGTCTTGTCGGCGGCAAAGCCTATGCACACCTTGCTGGTAATCCGATAGCGTTAGCAGATTTACATGCACACCCGCTGCTATTATTGGAACATACGGCGAGCACGAGGCGCTATATCGAGGACTTTGCTGCTTCGAAGGGCGTAACACTCTCACCCGAATTCGAGCTGGGCAGCATCGATCTTCTCGTTCAATTCGCCAAACGTGGTTTCGGACTGGCTTTTGTCATTGGCAATTATATCGCTGAGGAGCTTGCTTCAGGCGAGTTAATTGAAATCCCTTTAACCCAACCTCTTCCTGCACGCCAAATAGGACTTGCAACACTTCGGGGAGTTCCACTCTCCGCGGCGTCGAAGTCTTTTATGGCCTTGCTACCTTAATCTCAAGATACTCTCGCTTATTTATTCATAAAACACCATATGAGATTTATCCGCTTTGTAATATGCGAGTCTATCCATCAGCGTCCCTGTGTGGAATTCAAACTTGTGTCCGTCAGGGTCCGTGAAATAAATGGACCTTTTATCTCGCTCATCTCTGGTTCGACCAGGAAGCAGGGATACATTCAGCTGGCGAAGTTTTTCTACTAAATCATCAAAATCACACTCATCAACCGTAAACGCGATATGGGTATACGAATATTGAATATCCTGACGTGGAATATCTTTCTCTTGATTCAATGCCAACCACTGTCCGTTCAAGTCAAAGTAGGCCAAATTTCTTCCTTTTACCAATAGCTTCGCATCAAAGACCTGTTGATAAAAGTCAATTGATTTCTCTAAATCGGAGACGGAGAAAAGCAAATGATTAATCGCTCCTATTTTCATATAACGATCCCCTTTCGCTTATGAATGACTTCTCCCACTCTTTGTACCGGAACACTGAACAGAATAAGAATAGCCGATAGACCATCCATCCAAGTCAGCCGCTCTCCTAACATCAACATAATAAATACAAGTGTGACAAAAGGAGCAAAGAAGGTGAAACTCGCAATGAGTGACGCAGATGAATACTTCAATGCTCTGAAATACAAGAAAAATCCGAAAACAATATTGCTGAGGCAGAGCCATAAGACACCATAGAAGTCGACCATTTGAAGCAACTTGCCCTGTGAATAAACCAGCATCCCTACAATCGCCAGCAGCCAAGCTACCAATGTGATGACAAAGGTACTCATTAGCATATCTTTCTTGTTTTTCTTCACTAGATTCGTAAACAACCCCCAACTCACCGCAGCAGAAATCGCCAAAAGATCGCCCTCAAGGTTTGTAAAACTGAAATTGGAGAAATTACCTTTTGTTATCAATAAAATGGTTCCCATAAAACCCATAAAAATAGAGAAAATTTTGTAGCGATTGAGTTTCTCTTTATGGATGGGGATGGCGAAAATCACGATAAAAATGGGAAATAAATAGTTTAACATGGACGCTTCTACTGCAGGTATGAGTTCTAGGGATTTTAGATAGAGAAAGTCGTATAAGAACGTAAAAACTCCGTAGGCAAGCACTAGCATCCACTCCGAAAATGTCCATGATTGGAAGATAGATCCTCTCGTTTTGATGAGTACAATGACTGCAAAAATAACTACACCGATGCCGTACATATAAAATAATACCTGATAGCTGTCTAATTGGTTCAAAACCAATTTACTCACGGCAGCAACCGATCCCCATATTAGCAGCAAAAGGGGCATGAGTACAAAGGGATTCTGGGTGACATGTAATCGTTTATCATCACTTAACACGATAAATGGACTCCTTAAGCACGCTATTTTCCTTGCCCGAGTCCAATCTTACCTGATTTTCAAAGAAAAATTCAACTTTCATGCAAAAGGCAAATTCAACTGGACAGGTACATTTTCAGGAAAGGATGTAACTCTTAGATGTATACAGTAGGCATCCAACTTAAAAATAAGTTCTCCCGCTGCTGTTAGCTCACAAAGAATGCCAGCTTCGTCTAGCCTTTCTTGCACTTGTTTGATAAAAGCATGGCTGCTTACGCCAAAAGTGACAACCATGGCTGTTGGTTGCAAAGCCTTCATTGCAATCGGAATCCATTTGCGTTTCGTCGAAGGGATCACGGCATGCGCAGTGCCACCAATCGCAAAGCAGAAGTTATCCATCACTTTATCTAATTTAAAATGAAAAAGACGTACGAACATCTCCCGATACGCGACAACATCCTCTACCGGAAAACCGACTTCTCGCAAGTATAGGATGCTGAGATCACCATGAGCCTGTAAGATCCCCTCCTTGACATAGGAATGTGCAATGATTTCTAGCAAGTTCCCATCTCCATCGCGGAAATACACATTCTTTCCCGTTTCGAACTGGTCGATGCTTCGACCATCTGGCCAGTTTAGAAGAGTAACACCCGCAGCTTGCAGCTTGCTGACAACCGCATCAAATTCCGAATACGGGACTTCGAATGCGACATGCACAGGATGTAGAGCTGTTTCAGTTTCTTTACATGTTAAGGTGAAGTCGCCCGTTGGCTGAAAACGGATTTCATCCTGGGATTCCCAGATCACTGGAAATTTCAACTGTTCGCGATAAAATTGCTTCGCGCCCTGCAAGGAAACTGTCGGTAATTGCAGCCCAGCATAATGAGTAATCATGACTCCCACAACCTCTCTGAAGGCATTCATTTGTCCCTTTCACTTAGTATACATTTATGTATAGAAAGTACCAATCAGAAATTATTATATAAAATTAATACGCCATTGATATTCCCCGAATACTTCCAAGCTACGCTGAAGCTAAATTGGAACTACTGGAGGGATTCCTATGCGTCTCGCGTTGTTTACCGACACTTTTGTTCCACAAATGAACGGCGTTGCACTCACGATGGGTCGGTTAACGTCATATTTGAATCGCCGTGGCATCGATCATCTCGTTTTTTCACCAAAAAGCACGGCTGATATGGTGTATTCGGATCCTATTCGTCCCATTCGCAGCATCCCTTTGTTTCTGTACCCCGAGTGTCGACTTGCCTTCCCCAACTTAGCTGCCATTCGAACTGAACTCGATCGTTTCCGTCCTGATTTGCTCCACCTAGCCACCCCATTTAACTTAGGCTTATGTGGGCTTCATTACGCTCGTAAGCGGCTCATTTCTCATGTAGCCTCCTATCATACCCACTTTGATCAGTACCTGACTTATTATCATATGAAGGCAGCAGTCCCCCTTTATTGGAGCTACATCAAATGGTTTCACCATTCCTGCGATGCAACCTTTGCGCCATCCAGCGATACCATTCATACGTTGCAGAAACAGGGCATTGAACGTCTGCAGCTGTGGACGCGAGGAGTTGATTGCCTGTTATATACGCCTGACAAGAAGAATAATCAGGTTCGAGAGCGATATGGCATAACGGCTCAATACCTCTTTCTTTACGTTGGCCGAATCGCACCTGAGAAGGATATCGATACCTTATCCGCAATCATGAAAGACTTGCCCGATTCCTTGAAAGCGAATGTGCACTGGCTCATCGTAGGAGACGGCCCACAGCTTCAAGAACTGCGTGAGCAAGCACCTGCGAATGTGACGTTCGCTGGGTATAAACATGGCGAAGAGCTTGCTCAGATTTATGCTTCTGCTGACCTTTTTGTCTTCCCTTCCAGCACCGAAACGTTCGGAAATGTCGTTCAAGAAGCCATGGCATCTGGACTCCCTGTGGTTACGGCGAACAGCGGTGGTGTACTCGAAATGGTGCGCCATGGGGAGAACGGCGTCTTATGTACACCACGTCAGCCGCAGTCTTTTATACAAGAAATCTGTGACTTAGTGAATCATGAAGAGCGTATGCACAGCTTTCGTGTTGAGGCTCGTCAATTCGCTCTTGGACGATCGTGGGATGCTATCTTCGACCAATTAATTCATGATTATGAGCACATCATTGATTTGCGTCGCATCGAAAAAAAATCTGGCTTCTATTCGGCATAAGAGGAGGACATTGGCATGCGTATTACGATTATTGGGGCCGGTTATGTGGGGTTAGTAGCTGCGGTTTGTTTAGCTAAACTAGGACATATCGTAACAGCTGTGGATCGGGAACATGTGGTCCAAGATTTACAAGATAATCACTTGAGCATCTGGGAATCTAATCTGTTTGACATGCTTGTCATAAGCCGCAGTGAAGGGAAATTATTGTTCGCAACCGATCTCATAAAAGCCTCAGCAGGAGCTGATGCCCTCATGATTGCTGTCGGAACCCCTACGCGAGAGGATGGTCAGACTGATCTTAGTCAAGTTGAACAAGTAGCAGCTCAATTGTATGCAGCTGGCAGCTGTCCTCCGCTAGTCATTATGAAAAGTACAGTTCCCGTTGGTACTTGCGACAAGCTAGAACAAAGCTTACTGGCAGCTGGCATCCAAACTGAAGTTGCCTTCAATCCTGAATTTTTACGTCAAGGTAGTGCCGTTAGGGACTTTATGCACCCAGATCGTATCGTATTCGGTTGCCATTCGCGCCAAGCTGAGGCTAAACTTCGTCAACTTTACCAAGGGATTGATGCCCCCATTCAAGTCTGTGATCGACGCAGTGCGGAACTTATCAAATATGCTTCCAATGCCTTCCTTGCGATGAAAATTTCATTTGCCAATATGATTTCTGATGTATGTGAAGGATATGAGGCGGATATTCGCCAAGTGATGGAAGGCGTTGGTGCAGATCGACGCATCGGTCCTCACTTTTTGCAAGCAGGCCTCGGGTACGGTGGTTCTTGCTTCTCTAAAGATTTACAGTCCCTACTGACTTCCGGCAAAGCCATCGGTCGCTCACTTCCCTTACTCGAAGCAACAGCTCAAATTAATGAGGAGCGCATTCCGCAGATGATGGATAAGCTGATTGCTCTATGGGGAAATCCTCGCGGCAAGCGTTTAGGTGTACTCGGTATCTCCTTTAAACCGCATACGAATGATGTGCGTGATGCGCCATTTCTCACTTTGGTGCAGCTCTGTCACCTCTATGGCATTGATGTGCAAGCCTACGATCCCGTCGTTCAACATGTCTCCATAAAAGGGGTTACCCAGGTGGATTCTGCTTTTGAAGTATCGGCTGGTGCTGATGCCGTCATCATCCTAACGGAATGGCCGCAGTTCACTGAGCTGAACTGGGTTCTCATGGTTCAATTAATGCACCAGCGTATCCTATTGGACGGTCGAAATATCTTATCAGATGCGATGATTTCGCGATTGATAAAGCAAGAAGACGTCGTTTACATACCTGTTGGGAGACCTGTCGTACACAGCGAAGAACATGATCGTGAACAAGCTAGATAAATGAAAAAACGGCAACCTTAGACGATAATGCCGTCTTGGGTTGCCGTTTATGGCTTACTCGGTTCTGCCTGGATAAATGAATCGCATCGCATAAGGAAAATAAGCGTTAAAATAGCGATGAAGATGTACACCATCAGGATCTATTTCGAGACGAATACGTTCCTGCCCGCCAGGTATTTTCGCCGATAAGAACTCGTGGGCCTTCCTCGTATTGGGAACCATGTACTGCTGTAAAGTCGTGCGACCCACACCTTCTTGTTCACCTACAAACATATAGATCCGCATATCAGACTGTGTGAACACATTCTTTTCAATAAAATCCATGATATTCGCATACCAGAGTGATGCGGACATCAGAGCGAATCTGCCGAAATGATCAGGTTTTTGAAACGCTGCATAAAGTGAAATCAATCCCCCGAATGAGGCGCCTGTAATTCCCATTTGAGCAGCATCTTCCAGAATCCGATAACGGGATTTGACAAATGGCAGAATGTCTTCCGTGACCAATTGGAGATACGCGTCACCTTCACCGTCAAAATATCCGCCATCATTCAACAGATTCTCAGCTTTCCATGGGGTATACTCGCGATTGCGTTCCTGCGGTTCGATCCCAACGAAGATTACTTCCTGTGTGACACCGCAAGTGAAATCCGCTTCCAATTCGGTCATTGAATCCATGAATAAATAACATCCATCTTGCACGATAACGACTGGAAATTGCTTGTTGACATCCTTATGGTAAGTTGGCGGTGTATATACATAAATCGTTCGATTGGCAAATTCCAGCGTATCCAAAGTCCCCTGCAACTCTATCAGCTCCATATTGAGAATAGTAACTTCAGCAGTACTGATAATCATTATCACTGAACTCATGGTAGCATAGGATGGATCTTCTGTAAATATACGGATTAACCAAAGAAACTGAATCTAAACCCCTATTTTAAAAACCGTGATCTCCGGCGAACACCCCACGCGAATTGGTAACCGCGAAGTCCCTAAGCCTCGATTTATATAAAAATGCTTTCGCTCGTCTATTCGTTTAAGCCCAACATGAAAATCTCTATAAGCCCCTATCGTACGCCCAAGCAGCCTAACCTGACCGCCATGTGTGTGCCCCACCAGTAGTAAATCATAGGACGGATGCTCATGTGCGAGCGCTGTCTTGATGATACTCGGGGAATGGGCCAGCATGATGACAAAATCATAGCGTTGTAATTCTTCCTCACTTAGTGTCATCCGTTCTTTGTCATATAGGGAGTTGTCAAATCCATAAACCAACCCCATCTTCTCACCCATTTGGAAGGGCAGCCCACGATTGGCTAACACAGCGATATTAGACTCTTCTATGGTTCGCATACAAGCATCATAAGCTTGATCCGCTTTCTGCTTAGACGACGATTGGCTGCCTATATATCTTTCATGATTACCCGGAACAAAATATAAATGAGCACAGTTAATTCGTCGAATTTCCGCTAAAACATGTTCCAATTGCTCCCTCGTTGATCCCAAATCCCCTGTGATCATCACGAGATCAGGGTTGACGTTATTCACTTTTTGACTCAGAGAGCCATTGATGAAGTGGGTTTGCCCATGCATATCGGATATCTGAACTACGGTGAAATTCTTCTTATCTGGTTGGCCTAGCTGAATATAGACATAGTTAACCCAGAAGGTACTATATAGAATAAAAAGTGCGCCGAGCGCTAGTATGACGAGAATACTGGTGATGACCAACTCCAAATCCTAACCTCCCACAGACAATTTCACAACGCTTAAAATGACATTCATGCCAATATACACCTTTTGCTTCACGGATGCCACTTTTACAAGATTCACCTCTACTCCCCCAAATATAACCTATTGAAAAAATAAAAAGCCAGCTGCAATCGCAACTGGCCCCACTACTATGATTTAATAAATACCGTCTTTACATCTGTGTAAAACTCAATAGCCGCCTGTCCTTGCTCGCGCGATCCTGAGCTCGACATTTTCACACCGCCGAACGGTGCTTGCAGCTCCACTCCAGCACTCTCAGCATTGACACGTACGAGTCCTGCGTCAATATCCTGTACGAAGGTTAGTATATTCGAAATATCCCTCGTGAAAATTGAAGCACTAAGACCGAACTTCACATCGTTGGCAATGCCAATCGCTTCCTCGAACGTATCCACTTTCATTAAGGCGAGAACAGGTCCGAAAATTTCTTCCTGTGCGATCGTCATCGCGCTTGTAATGTTTTCAAAAACGGTAGGCTCAATATAGAAACCTGCATCCAAGCCCTCATCTTGCACTTTACTTCCACCGCAAAGCAAGGTGCCACCTTCTTCGATCCCTTTGGCTATATAGGATAACACCGTATGATATTGCTTTTCACTCGCACATGGCCCCATCCACGAGGAGGGATCCATTCCTGGGCCTACCCGAATTTGCCCAATACGTGCCAATAGCTTACTTTTAAAAGCTTCGTAAACTTCGCTTAGCACGATTACACGGCTCGTGGCCGTGCATTTCTGCCCGGTTGAACGTAACCCACCGCTAACTGTGGCCTCAACAGCGAGATCGAGATCCGCATCCGTGAGCACAATTACGGGGTTTTTACCTCCCATTTCTAACTGATACTTCGCCCCTTTGGCAAGTGCGCTTTGACCTACAAGCTTTCCTATACGATCTGATCCGGTAAAGGTAATACCTTGTACGTCTGGATGATCGGAGATCCCCTGACCTATGACATCCCCTTGGCCTGTCACCATATTGATGACACCTGCTGGAATTCCCGCCTCCTGGAAGCATTCCATGACCAGGGCAGCCGTGATAGCTGTTTCCTGAGCAGGCTTGAACACAATGGTGTTCCCAAAAATCAAGGCAGGCGCAATTTTCCAAATAGGAATGGCAACAGGAAAATTCCACGGTGTAATAACCCCAACAACGCCTAATGGCACACGTGTTGTAAACATTAATGCTGTGCTGTCCGTAGATGGGATCACATCACCGGCCTTTCGCATGCCTTCGCCTGCGTAATAGCGCAGAATCGCGACACCTCTAGCCGTTTCACCTTTTGCCTCAGGGAACGTTTTCCCCATTTCTCGGGTCATCATCTCAGCGATTTCATCCAATCGACGCTCTAGCCTATCCGCAGCCTTGAACAAGTACTCTCCACGAGCAGAGCCAGATAATTTGCGCCAGCTGAGCTTCGCAGCTTTTGCCGCATCAACAGCTTCGTTCAAATCTGCAAGGGACGATTGCTGCACATAGCCTACGATTTCATGTCGATTTGCAGGATCAATGCTTGCTTCAACTTCACCGCTGCTTGCCTGTTGCCACCCGCCATTGATCAAGTTCAGATACGTTTTAATCTCACTCATTTTAATCTCTCCCGCCTCTAAACTCCGTCAATGCGGCTAATAGCGCCTTTACATAACCAATTGCATAAGCCCATCCGACCCAGTTCATTTTGGATTCAGCACTTCGATGCGGTGCGCGATCCATTTCGAGCGACGTAATGTGATCGGGATTGATACAGCCGTTATAGCCAACTTTATGAAGCTCCAGCAATATTTTAGCCATATTCATATGTCCATCGTCTAGCATAGCCTCTTCGAATGCACCTGCTGTCGCTAAGCTTCCCCGTACATTGCGGAAATGGACAAGAAAGATTTTATCCTTCCGGCCATATTGATAGATTTCATCCAGAACAAGCGGTGTTCCTCCCGCCTCTCCACGGCTGCCAACACAATAGACAAGTCCCACATTTCTGCTAGGAAAGCTGTCAATTACCCGGTTCAAACCAAGCCCGCCGAACGGTGTGTTATGATAAGGCGTGTCAGAAGGATGAACTGCTAGCTTCATTTCATACTCCTCTGCTAAAGGAACTAGCTTACTGAAGACAAGATCAAATCGCTTCCACCATGCATTCAGTTGCTCTACCGTTGGCGGTTGTTTATCCAAATTGCGTCTCAATGACTCTCCGCGAACTAACGCGCCACCACGATGTACAGCTGTGTACTCCTCCGCCATATAGGGAAACACATCACCTGCAAAACGCTGCCGAACTAACGTGATCCCCGCTTCGCCGAAGGTTTTAATCGCATTGCTGACGTTGTCCAACTGGATCTCAGAACCTGGCTCATCCAGCATAAAGCTCGTTGACATGTCAGGCAGCGTGACTCGATTAATTTCCATGCCATGGGCGCGAACTCTGCGTTTTAATTGCAACAGCTTATCCAAATCAGGAAAGCCCAACTCACGAACACCTGGGAAAGAACCTCCCTGCGTAAAATCAATACAGTCAACCCCAAGTTGACACATTTGCTTCAAATCACTATCGGATAGTTCACATGTGGGAACTTGAATCGACACCTTCATCATGACATTTTCCTCCTAACCGTTATTGGCGATCGCGACAAGGTCTAAGCTTCGTTTAATAATCGTCTCCAAACGCTCATAATGCTCTTGTTCGACTTGGACGAGCGGCGTCCGAACCTCCAACCCTACTGGCAAACCAACAATGTTCATGCCTGCCTTAATTAGTGATACCGCGTAGCCTTTACGCAATTGACGAATCCGGTGAATCGGTAAAATGACTTCCTGATAAATGGATCTAACCGTCGCCTGATCACCAGCAAGCAAGCTTGTATAAAAAGTTCTTGATACCTGCGGAATATAATTGGAAATGGCCGATGAGTAGGATAGATAACCTAGTGCCGAATAGGCTGGCATCGTTAATTCCGCTAGCGGCATGCCATTCATCCATTGTAACCTTGGGCCGATCGATTGTACGAATTCAATATTTAGCTCAAAATTGCCTAAACCATCCTTAAATCCGATAACATTAGGTAAGCTGATTAGCTTTTCTAACGTACTTAACGTAAAAATCGCGTTATCACGCTGATATATGATGACAGGTAAGCTAGTACTCTGGGCAAGTGTCCGATAATAGTTAAACAATCCTTCTTGCTCAGGAATGATCAAATATGGCGGCAGCAGTAAAAGTCCATCTGCACCAAGTTTTTCTGCAAGCTGAACACGTGATATAGCTTCTCTAATATTGCCTCCTGCCCCTGCAAAAACAGGAACTTTACCAGCTGCAGTCGCTACACCCACAGAAACTAATTGTTCATATTCGTTGATATCTAAGGATTGGAACTCACCGGAGCCAGCGCAAACGAACACAGAATCTAACCCATTTTCCACCAAAAATCGGACATTTGCTTGAAAAGCTTTCTCATCCAACTGTTCATTACGATCATACGGCGTTACCGGAAAGCCCATAATTCCTGCCAGTGAAATGTTCACATCTTTCCCCACTGTTCACAGCCCCTTTGCAAATTCTACTTGTCTATGAACGTAATTATAAAAAAATGAAGGCGTTTTCGTCTTTATAAAAACAGGCCGCTTTTTTTCAAAAAAACCATGCTATAATAGTTTTCAATCTACTCGAGAGGAGACCCCTGCATGCTGAGTCCATCCGTTTATTCGCGTAGCAACCTGTACCTCAATCAAAATGTGGTGCAGCTGCAAGGTGCCTCCGCCTCCATCTTTGTTCATTACTGGGGAGCTAAACCGCAGCATAAGGGTAATCGTCCACATACGCATTCATTTTTCGAAATATGCTACGTCGCCGAAGGTGAAGGACAATACTTTCACGATGGGATTACCTATCCACTCCGGCCGGGAACACTGTATTGCTCGAAACCCGAGAGTCGCCATTCGATCCAAAGCGATGAGGGTATGCTGCTCTTATTTTTCGCACTAGAGCCGGTCGCTGCTGAATCGAGTGAGGCATTTTTGCAGGATTTCAGCCAACTATGTGCGTATCCACATCTGTTTATTCCTCATGCAGATCGCACGGCATCGATGCTGATTTGGCAAGCTCTGCTCATCCAAGCTTCAGAGACGAACGATCGGTACCAAGAAACCATTACGCATTTAGCCTATACGCTGGTCATGAGTTGTATCTCTTTATTTTTGCAGCATTGCCGCTCTGGTGAAACATCTTCGTCCACCGCTAATTTGGAGCTGCAAGGTACTTTGAAGAAAGTCAAAGCCTACATTCAGGATCATCTTTCTCATAAAATAGCACTTAGTGACGTGGCACAGAGTCTCCACCTATCAGAACGACAGCTATCACGTCTGATATCTGATGAATTGGGACAATCCTTCCCCTCCATTGTCAAAACGGAGAGAATCAAACGCGCTGCCTATGTACTCGGCTACACGGATGTCCCCTTGAAACAAATCGCCGAGGATACCGGTTTTGAAAGCATCCACTACTTTACCCAGGTGTTTACCCGGGAAATGGGCACACCGCCGAGTCAATTTCGTAAACATTGTTTGAATTCCGAAACGGTCGATGCCTGGATTCATACTTATTTGGCTCAGGTGGCAACGCGGTATCAGAAGAATCGGGCGGGGCAGTGAGGGCAGTGACATGTAACCATCCCTCACTCACTACTTTGAAGTTTGAGTAAATGGAAAATATACAGCTAATAATGCCCAAATCCCTCTTCAAGGGTGAGTAAATGGAAAAACTCCAGCTATTTTCAACTATTTGCTCACATGCGGCGCCATAGTGAAATTTAACTGGAGTTTTTCCATTTAAGTGCAATAAAGAGCCATATCCTGCAGAATTAACTGTACTTTATCCATTTCGTTGATGTTATCTACTGGTATCTACTACGATTTGCTTATTCCATCGCGGCATTCCGAAGCACCATATGAATATGATCTTCCCATACCCCATGAATTTTCAAGTATTTGATCGCTAGGCCTTCCTCATAAAAGCCCAACTTCTGAACAACCTTCATCGAAGCTTGATTGCGAGGCATAATATTGGCTTCGATCCGATGAAGCTGCAGCTCTTCGAACGCATAGGCAATTACGCCTTGGAGTCCTTCCGTCATCAGACCTTGATTGAGCAGCTCGCCATCCATCCGATAGCCTAAATGACACGATTGGAAGGCTCCTCGCACGATATTATTGAGAGCAATGGATCCAATGATTCGATGATCATACAGCATCCATACTTTAAAGAGCTGTCCGTCCTCGTGCAATTTCTTCTCTTTCTCCAACAATTCTGCGTGGTAATCTGCTGTATAAAATGACGCCTCCCTCACCATTTCCCATGGTTCTAGAAAGTCCCGATTACGACGAAAGTAATCCACGACTAAGTCACTGGAAGATGAGTCTAGCTGTACTAAGGACATGCGTTTGGTTGTGTGAATGACTTTCATATCTATACCTGAATATGTGCGTACGGAGCCTTGTCCGATACAAGATTCAAACGGAGCCCATGCTCTAGATATGCTTTTAATCCGCACAAAACAATCGTAAATCCTTCAGTTGCATCCAGAGATTGCTTGACGATGTCATCATCACTGCCTGTGAAACCCGTATTCGTGATCGTCACAAAGGTCGCATCATCAGCTTGCGAGGTAAATGTCCACTCGACCAAGGTGCCCCAATCAAGAAGAATTCGTTGGTTAACTTCAATTTCTTTGACCTCAACCTTCGCGCTAGCGCCATACATAGCCCAATCCCATTGAACGCTAGCTCCAGTTTCTAATTTTCCGCTTCCTTTTGTAAACCAGAATTTCGATGTGATCTCAGGGTCTATAAAAGCCTCAAACACCTCATGTGCTGGTCTGCGAATTAACATTTCTACTTTTACGATCGGCGCTTGTATGTGTTCATCCATCTTTCAATGCCTCCATTCACTGACCTATTTCTCTTCATCATAGCATAGGTGGACATGCAACTAAAAACCTAAGCAACAAGACCTAAGAAAAACAAAACCTAAGCAAAACAAAAACAGCTTCCATAGAATCATTCTCTACGGAAGCTGCTGCATAACACCAATGTCATTTAGTTAGACAAAATGATGGCCACAGGATGAGCAGAACTTCGTGTCAGCAACAACCACTTTGCCGCACACGCATTCTTTTTCATTCCGAACCTCGGTAATCTTGACTTCAATCTCACTGATTTCTTGGTTAATTTGAGCAATACCTTGGCAATAGTCCTTAACATTCGCTTCCACTTGTGAATAATCACCGGATAGATACGACGTGTAAACCGACTCGCCAATTAATTTATAAATCTTATCAATTTCTCTTTCTTTTAAGGAAATATGTGTTTTATGTTTCGTTATCTCTACCGTTTGTTGCGCTTTCCTCGCTGCTTCAGATGCCCCTTGCTTCACTTTATCAAAAAATGACATGCCACTCCCACTCCCCGGCCTGCATAAATTCGCTTCCTAACGAATCATATGCGTTAATGTCGGAAAGTAATACTATCAAGTCGACCATTCGGGGATATATCATCTTTATTGAATAACCAACTGTGGCTTATTAGCCCCATTTTCACTCGTATTCAGCGTCGTGTACTTCCCTGCACTCTCCTGCAGTTCGATGGATACAATCTTATCTCCCGCAACTTGAGCTTGCACATAGGATGTGATGTCAATTTCATAATAAGCATTGGTCGCATTCATAGCGATGCTGCCAGCTGCACTGCCAATCGCAGGCTTATTGTTCCACGTCAACGTAGCTTCCGTCCAGCTATCCGTTGTTTGATAAGCCGTCACCGTCGTATTCGCTGATGCGCTGCCGTAAACGCGAAGTTTTGCGCTCGTCGTGCTGGAAATACTGCTCAAATCAAACTTCACATACACAACGCGGTTTGCTCCTGACGAAGTCTTGAGGAACATCGTTGTATCGTTGCCATAATTGGTTGTGGGATTGCTTTCGTGTACATACGCATCATCCGTGGGATTCAACGTAGCCGCAGTGCTGCCGCTCAGCGTCGTCGCGCTGGCTGTATTACTTGCCGCAGAAGCGTTGCCTGCTGCATCCTTTGCACGGACATAGTAGCTGTACGCCGTGCTTGACGTCAAGCCTGTATCCGTTGTCGATGTGCCCGTTACCGTCTTCAAAAACGTGCCACCACGGTACACATCGTATCCCGTTACGCCGACATTGTCTGTGGATGCCGTCCAACTCAAGTTAATCTGCGTGCTTGACGCTGCGGTTGCCGTCAGCCCTGCTGGCACGGTTGGTGCTTGCGTGTCAGTAGCTGCAAGTGTCGTTGCGCTCGCCGTATTACTTGCCGCAGAAGCGTTGCCTGCTGCATCCTTCGCTCGAACATAGTAGCTGTACGCCGTGCTTGACGTTAGGCCTGTATCCGTTGTGGATGTGCCCGTTACCGTCTTCAAAAACGTGCCACCACGGTACACATCGTATCCCGTTACGCCGACATTGTCCGTGGATGCCGTCCAGCTCAAGTTAATCTGCGCGCTTGATACTGCCGTTGCCGTCAGCCCTGCTGGCACGGTTGGGGCTTGCGTGTCCGTCCCACCGGTACACGAGTTTGTTGCCGTTCCGCTTCCTAACAAGGAGCTGCCCGTAAAGCTCAAGCAAGCATAGACGCCCTTATTTGGCGCTTGGGAGAAATCGACGGTCTCATTTTGCCCCCATGTTGATATAAAAGTCCCTGTGGGCTTCTGTAAATGCGTCCACTGCGTGCCATCCCAACCGATTTGATAAATCGTGTTCGCATTATTGTATGGCGCAAAAGGGACATAGGCTCCGCCTTTCGTCGTCTGCTTAGACATCGTATTGTTGAAGAATACGTTCTGCTCTCCCGTACCGCCAGACCATTTGGAAGCATGTGGGCCAGCGCCGTACCAAATCGGATACCACGTGCCCTCGAGCATATCCTGGCCGCCTTCACCCTCTCCCCAAGAGCTATGCTCGAATGGGATGCTGATCGTGTTTTGCTCAATTAAATTGTGACGCTCCCAGCCTCCGTGCAGGTTCATGTCAGCACTCAGTGCATTCCCTTGAATCACATTGCCGGTCGCCGACCATTGCAAGGTTAGATGTCGAACACGATCAATTGTATTATTCGTGATTTTGGAATCGTACAATTTGGAACCACGAACGTAGCCATGACCACCCTTGCCTTTATTCCATGCTCCAAAAATAATGTTATTCGTAATCTCCATATTCTTCGCAAATTCTGTCACGATCGGATGAGAGCCCGTCATGTAGGTTTGAATCCCTTTGACCCAGCCATCCTGTGCAAATTTGAACAAAATACCATGCACCGCGTACTCCAGCGCTTCATTTTTATATTTTAGTCCCACTCCGCCCGGGTTGGTAACCGCATCGTAGTCATTGGCATTAATGAGCCCGTTGTAAGGCGTATACGAAATATCTTGTGTAAAATAAAAATCCTCAAATCCCACGCCCTTCACAGCCGTAACCTTCATGACTTTACTGTAATACGTCGAATTGGAACCGCCAGGATCTGCAGGAAGTTGGCCACTGTTGCTAAAAGGGATATCAAACTCAAGCGGCTTATCTATCGTCAGATTATCACCACTGACACTGACGACCTTGAACATTTGCGTACGCATATGGCCGTTGTAGCGATAAGCTTGCGGGGCCTGCATCTGATCATAAAAAGCAACCGTATTGGCGGCGCCAACATAAATCGTGTCTCCAGCCGCGAATTGAGAGCCTTTGCCTGAGGCAACTTTCACCAATGTGCTGCCTTTGGTGCCACCGCCTGCTGAGGCAACTCGTTGTCCCGTTAACCAGTGAAAGTTAACACTTCCCTCGTAGGTTGTGTCCCCTGAGTCTTTGGCGCGATCCTCCACGCGGAAGGCCGCATATCCTGGCCACATTTTGCCATCGATGAGTGGCGCCCCTGGATTAGCCGGATCCTCCGAGTACGTCGCCGCTGGCTTGAACACGATCTTCGTCCCCGTTGTCGGATTATTGCCTGCACCACGAAGCGTAATGAAGCTCGCATCTACACGAATTTGCTTGTTGAGGTCAATTTGACCAGCAGGAAACTTCAGAATCGCCCGATTGGCATCGCTTACAACACTGCCATTCACTGTCAACGTGCCACTGCGAATATCATTAATCACTTGTTGCAAAGCGTTTGAGTCGTCGATGCCATCGTTGGCTGTAATGCCCTTTGTCGTTAAATCAATCAAAGTGCCGCCTGTCGGCAGTGCCTGACCACCTTTATACCCCGCTGTTGTCCAGTTAGGTAAAGTTGGATCGACTGCAGCTAATGCCGGTGTGATTCCGAATGTTGCTGAGACGAGTAAAGAGACTAGTGTTGATTGGAAGAGCAGCTTGCTTGACTTTGATATACGCATGCTTGATTTCCTCCTATAGGGACCGTTTCTTTAAAAGCAGCAAAGTAGCGTTCATCGAGTATCCAGTTCACTTAGGTAACTTTTCGAATTCCCTCCTTTACACGGATTAGCGTCAAGACATGTAATGAGCTTCGTCTACATCAAGCGTAGCACGTTTGTAAGCGCTGTTATAGGCGCTTATTGCTTAATTGTTGCACGCTATTGCTATTTTTTTGGGGAGGTGCTTGGTTTGCGCGTGCGCGAGGGGGAAAAGCGAAGAGATACTCGAATTTTTCGAGTATCTCTTCGCTTTTCACGCGCACGAGATCGAGATGCTCGAATTTTTCGAGTATCTCCTCCCTTTTCTCTCGCGCGCGTCCGCGTTACTCGAATTTTTCGAGTATCTCCTCCCTTTTCTCTCGCGCGAGACCGTGTTACTCGAATTTTTCGAGTATCTCCTCCCTTTTCTCTCGCGTGTGGCCGAGATACTCGAATTTTTCGAGTATCTCCTCCCCGCCCCGCGCGAAGCCGCACTCAATTGGGTATGTACCATCCCCAATACAAAAAAAACCGCTCAAGTCTAATTCACCTTGAACGGTTCAACGCTTTTCCCCTCTCGAAACTCAGAGGGAGTCCGATTTGTAATCGTTTTGAATACCCGATTAAAATGTCTGATATTCGTAAATCCGGTTGAATCCGAAATTGCTTGAATCTTTTCATCGGAATAGAGCAGCAGCGATTTCGCCTTCTCAATCCGTTTCTCCGTCAAAAAGTCAATGAATGACTTTCCTTGTTTACTTTTAAACAAGCTACTTAAATAAGACGGACTGAGATACACGATTTCAGCCATCGTATTCAAGGTGATGGATTCCGCATAATGCTCCTCAACGTAACGCACCACGATTTCGACTGGGCTGGTCACCATTTTTTTCTTGCGATTTCCGATGCTTACGGTGAGATCACCCAGCAGCTTCTGGCAGCGCTCAATCAATTCTTTACTGGATGAATAAGAGTAAATGTCCACCAAAACCTGCTTTACATCCGTATTTTGCAACCACATCTTCACAACGGCCAAATTCACGGCCAACTCGTAGAAATGCAGCAGCATTTTACAAATTTGTTGGTGAATCATTTCTGGATCCTTCCACTCTTGGCAAAGCTTTGTCACATAAAGACTAGCTTGTTGCTGTACATTCGCTAAGTCCCCTTCTTGAACGAATTGATTCAAGGAATGCCAATCGGCAGCGTGCCAATCGTGCTTTTCCATCGCCATCTCCGCAACAATTTCGTTGGACAGTAACCGATCCCCACCAATAACCAAACGATACAACAACGCTAATCCAGCCTCTTTATACGACTTGGAAATGGCTTCCAAATCTTTCGCAGGACTGCCTAGCCCGAATGTCAGTGTAAAATTAGACTGAACCCGAATATCCTTCCGAATTCGATTAGTCAGCTTTTCGATATCTGAATTAATCGTTGCCGTACCTGCATGATTAATCAGTGCGACGACTTCCGTGTCGTGGTGAATGAATACATACCCATTGAAACTCTCATTAAGACTCTCTTGAATAAACTGCTGAATATAGATGGAGAAAAGTGATGGATTCAACTGATAATAACGCTCATCTGTCACTGAATCCCGATCCAATTTGGCAATTAAACAACTAATATACGGTTGTGGAAAATGTAGCCCAACATTCTCAAGCAACTCCGTCTCTTCGTGATGAACATTCCCTGTGAGAAGCCCCGCAAGCACATGCTGCCGCATCTGATTCTGAACCTGTTGATCCATGCCGTTCGATTTATTCGGTCTTTTCTCGCTTAACCACTCTTCTTGCAGCTTTGCAAGCAAAGCATATAGTTCTTCCCGTTGAAAAGGTTTCATTAAGTAATCCTTCGCACCTAACCGCAAGGATTCTCGCGCATATTGAAAATCGTTATAACCACTCATCACGACACACGAAATATGAGGATAGCGCTCTTTCACAATATATTGGAGCTGAATACCATCGATCCTTGGCATTTTGATATCTGTAATAATTAAATCAGGCTGCAATTCTTCGAGCTTCTCTAAAGCCTCAGCACCATCCGTCGCTTCATCAATCACATGCCATTCACTTTGCATATCCCCAATCATCAACCGTATCCCCTTGCGAAATATGGTTTCGTCGTCCACGATTAAGATACTAGGCATCATTCGTTCTCCCTTCGTGATCACCTTCGATGAGCGGTAAAGTTAATGAAATCGTCGTACCTTGTTTGAGACTACTCTCGATGGTCACACCATACTGATTCCCGTACCGTAAGGCGATTCTACGATGTACATTCATTAACCCTGTGCCGCCAGTTCCTTCTTCTGTTGTCGTCATCTGGAACTTCCGATCCTTCAGATTCTGTAATTGCTGGGCACTCATCCCTGCGCCATCATCTTGAATTTGAATCAACATCTGATGATCCTGCTTTTTCCCAAATAAGCTGATCGTTCCGTAGCCATTGCCTTTATCAATCCCATGAACAATACTGTTCTCGACAATCGGTTGTAAAATAAATCGAATCACCGAATAGCTCAGCAACTCAGGCTCTATGCATACGTTGAACTTTATTTTATCCTCAAAACGAATTTGTTGAATCGCCATATAACCTGTCACATGCTCTAGTTCCAAATGTAAAGGGACTTGGCTCTGATGACTATTGATACTATAACGAAGCAGCTTGCTGAGATGATTGGTCATTTTCACAACTTCTTTATTACCTTGAATTTCCGCATACATACTAATCGAACCAAGCGTGTTGTATAAAAAATGAGGATTGATTTGGCTCTGAAGCGCCGAAATTTGTGCATTTTTCTCTCGAATCTCCGACTCGAACAACCGATATCCCAGATCACTGAGCTTCGATACCATGATGTTAAAAGATTGACTTAACTGGCCAATTTCATCACGGCTATGAATAGGAATGGAAACAGCAAGATCGCCTACTACAACTTTTTTCATCAGATTACGTAACTCACTGATTGGATTGGTGATCCGAAGGGCAAATAACGTGAAAATAATAATCGCCATCAGCAAGCACACCACACCAATTAGAATAATATAATTCCGTACATACACCGTGTCCTGAAGCAAAATAGCCAAAGGAACCATCTCGATCATGGTCCAACCCGTTAAAGGTGACGTATAGTAGGATACCAACTCTGAGTCGTTATTTTGCTTATAGACAACGGTCCCCATCCCTTTAAACTGCTTGATTTGCTCCGCATCTGGGCCAGTCAGGGTGCTTTTATAAATCATGGAACCTTCATTATCCACGATCATGATATTTTTCTTATCATTCGAGATCGCTTCAATTTTATTGCGAATCACATTTTTATCCACATCGAGAACGAGATAGGCCAGTACAGCCCCCGTATCCACACTCCGAATTTTCCTTGCAAAAGAATACACCTGACTCGTCGTTCCTAATCCATTCTTGTTAAAAGTTCCAAGATACACGACTTTGCCCGTTTGGGAAACCTTGTCGTACCAGACTTCCTTCTTCACGTCTCGCATGGTGTAATTGGCCTGTTCTTCCGTTATGGCTGTGTACACATTCCCGCCTCTGGTGCGATATAACGTCAACCCCGAAATGTCCACACGTCCATTGGCAAAAACACGCTTCGCGAAATCCTCAATCGTAACGCGGTCATTAAAGGAAAGATTCTCATTTGCCTTCTCGCTCACTTCCAAATATTTCATGATCTGAGGAGATTGATAAGGCAATAACGTCAGTAGATTGAGCTCATTCAAATACGTATCAATGTTGGCAGTGAGCTCTTTCACTACGTCCATCTGATATTTTCCTGTATTCTTCTGAATTGACGCAGAATAGCTTGTAAAGGTTAAATAGCTGGCTATGCCTAACGGTACCGCTATAAAAATAGCACTCATCACAATTAACTTGATGGCAATAGGCAAATCTTTCATCCCTTGCATCCTATTGCTGAGGTGTATTTTGCTGGATTTGAAGATTGATATTAATGATCTTTTGCGCATTTTGCAGCACCTCTTGCGGCGAGATTTGTCCCGCCATCATCTTCTCGAACTCACGCACAAGCTCATCGTTAATCGAACCCTGTCGCGGTTGATTTGGGAAATATTTCACATCATCTGCGGCACTGGCATAATCTGGACGGTATTTCAGCTTTTGAAATTCTTCTGAAGCGACTGCTTTTTTCACGGCAGGGATATGGCCAGCCTTCGCCCAGCTCGCGCCGTGAGCGGCTACCCAATTCGCAAATTTGATCGCAGCTAATTGCTTTTGTTTATCCGGTTTTTCATGGAACGGGAGTGAAAACGTATGAGAATCCCCCCAGGCTGCAGGGTGATCGTAGATTTGTGGGATTTTGGTCACCCCGAAGTGTAAATCTGCTGCCTTCTCTAGCGTTCCCGTCCCCCATACCCCTGAAATTAACGTCGCCGCATTGCCCTTCGCGAAGCTTTGGATCTGATCATTAATGTTAGGCAAAATGAGCTTCTTCGTGTAGAGGGAGTTGACGAATTCCAACGATTTCAGTGCAGATGGATTGTCAATCGCAGCCGCTTTCCCATCATCGGTATAAAACCTACCGCCATCCTGTTTCATTTGGTTATAGAAGGAGAACCAGATCCAGAACGAGTCAATCCGAACATTGGGTTCAGCTAATGGCGTAATATTCGGCGGTACACTCGCGCGTATCTTCTCTAGAAACGCTAAGTAACCTGCCTCGCCTTCTGCCATAATCGGTTTTTCTTTCTCATCCAATAGACCGGCGACTCTCAGCCAATCCTTGTTGTAATACATCACTTCTAGGTGTGTATCCAGTGGAATTCCGAGATGTTTATTGTCAGCAACCGTGCTTTGTAGAATCGTAGGGTTAAAATCGTCCCAATGGACGCCAGCTTCAATCGCTAGCGCATTCAAATCCGTCAAAAATCCCGCTGGTGCATACTGCGAATATTTTGCCGAGTGAACGATCGCGATGTCAGGTGCTTCTTCGGTCACGATTGCCGTGGAAAGCTTGGTATAATAATCACCTGAATTATTGTTAATCTGCTCTATTTTTACATGATCCGTATTTTCATTGTTATATTGCTGAATGAGCTCCGCCATAAATTGCCCATCCCCACCGCTAAACGGTGTCCAAAAGGTAATTCGCAGCTTACTAGCCGCTGGCTCCTCCGTTGCCACATTCGTCTGCGCATTATCGCAGCCTACCGTGCACAGGCTCAACATGAGAAGAAAACATATCGCTTTTGCTGCTTTCCTACCTGGTTGTTGTCTTCTACTCAGATGAAACCCCTCCTGCCTTCAAACTATGCCTTCATTATACAAACTTAAGCTGAGGCAAGCCAATGACCTATTTCCGTTAGTCATGGACATATTTTTGGATTTCTAGACAAAAAGAAACTGAAATGCCCGGAATGGGGATTTCAGTTTCTTTTATTGCCTGCGTGACGCACAGCTGGGGATAGCAGCCTTACCATTGCTGTAACTCGATAAAATCGACTTACAGCAGTCTACTGTTGCCTTTCTTCTTCCGTAACTCGATAAAATCGACTAACAGCCGGCAACTGCTGCCTTTCTTCTTCCGTAAGTCGATAAAATCGACTTACAGTGGGCAAATGCTACTCTTCAACTTCCGTAACTCGATAAAATCGGCTTACAGCGGACAACTGCTGCTCTTCTGCTTCTGTAAGTCGATAAAATCGACTTACAGTGGGCAAATGCTGCTCTTCAACCTCCGTAACTCGATAAAATCGACTTACAGCCGGCAACTGCTGCACTTCAGCTTCCGTAACTCGATAAAATCGACTTACAGCGGGCAACAGCTGCACTTCTTCTTCCGTAACTCGATAAAATCGACTTACAGCGGCCAACAGCTGCCTTTCTTCTTCCGTAAGTCGATAAAATCGACTTACAGAGGCCAACTACTGCTCTTCTGCTTCCGTAAGTCGATAAAATCGACTTACAGCGGCAACTGCTGCCTTTCTTCTTCCGTAACTCGATAAAATCGACTTACAGCAGTCTACAGCTAGCTTTCTTCTTCCGTAAGTCGATAAATGCTCTTCTGTCAATAAAGTGGACGTCACTAAGTTAAGCCACCTGCTGGTAGTATAGCTGCTCAAATTGAGCGGGAGATATGTAACCAATTGTGCTATTCGACCTTGTTCTGTTGTAAAAGAACTCAAGATACCTGTACAGCTTTTGCTGGGCTTCCTGTTTAGTCTTAAATTTCGGGTTACTGTAGATGAACTCGCGCTTCAAAATGCTA